>NZ_CP093311.1:1207712-1509641 GCF_024498955.1 Thermomonas paludicola
GCATTGGGCTCCAGCTGGACGTCAAACCGGCCGCCCTGCATGCCCAGCTCGCCGATCAGCGCGGTCACCGCGGCCGCAAGCGCATTGCCGGTGTTCCGGCGCGAATCGCCCAGCGCCAGTGCGGCCTGCCGCCAGTTGACGCGCGCGGTGGCGATGTCGCGATCGAGCCGCTGCAGCTTGGCATCGGCATCCGCCAGTGAGTCCAGTTCCAGCGCCAGCGCGTCGCGGTGCGCGGCCAGTCTGTCGGGCGCGACGCGATGCTTGCGCGCCAGGTCCTGCACGCGGGTAAGTTGGCGCTCGATCTCGGCCAGCGCATCGGGATCCACGTCGAGGTCGTCGCGGATGCGCTGCAGCAGGGTCAGCGCCTCATCCAGCTGGATGACGGCGGAATCGAGGATGCCGTCCACTTCGACCAGGCGCGGCTCATGCGCGGCTTCGCGCTGCAGCCCGCTGCGCAGATGCTGCAGGCGGGCGCCGAGGGAGTCGTCATTGCCCAATGCCTCCAGGGCCAGCTCGCAGGCCGCGATCAGCGATGCGGCATGCGCGTGCCGGCGATGGCTGGCGTCCAGCGTTGCCAGCGCCGCGGGCTCCAGCGGCTGCGCCTGCAATTCGTCCAGTTGGTGGCGCAGCCAGGCTTGGCGTTCCCCCACGTCGCCGCGCGCCAGCAAGGCCTCGCGCTCGTCGTGCAAGGCTTTCCAGTGCAGCGCGGCAGCGCGGGTGGCGGCCAGCAGCGGTTGATGGCGGGCGGCGGCATCCAGCAGCGCGGTTTGTTGGCTGCGCACCAGCAATGCCTGCTGGGCGTGCTGGCCGTGGATTTCCACCAGCAGCGCGGCCAGGTCGGCCAGTTGGGCGATGGTGACGGTACGCCCGTTGATCCAGGCCTTCGAGCCGCCGTCGGCGCGCAGGGTGCGGCGCAGCTGGCAGGCGCCATCGTCGTCCAGCTCCGTTTCGGCAAGCCAGGCCGCGGCGGCGGGGCAGTCGTCCAGCGCGAATTCGGCGGACAGTTCGGCGCGCTGCGCGCCGTGGCGCACCGCGCCGGCATCGCCGCGGGCGCCGGACAGGAAGCCCAGCGCATCCACCAGCAGCGACTTGCCGGCGCCGGTTTCGCCGGACACGACGGTGAGGCCCGCGCCGAATTCCAGCTCGGCATGGGCCACCACGGCGAAATCGCGAATGGACAGGCGGGTCAACATTGCCGCGCATTGTGCCTTTACCCGGTTCCTGCGGGTAGCGGTTGCATGTGCGTTCGTTGGCGCTTACAACCATGCGCATGGCACGCAAGCCGACCCAGGACATCGCCCACGACCCGCGCGCCCGCCAGCTGCTGCGCACGCTGGTGGCGCGGCATATCCGCAGCGGCGAGCCGGTGGGGTCGCAGACGTTGGTCAAGCATGCGGGGCTGGAGATCAGCGCAGCCACCATCCGCAATATCCTGGCGTCGCTGGAGGATGCCGGCTTGCTGGCGGCGCCGCACAGCTCGGCCGGGCGGGTGCCCACGGCGCAGGGCTACCGGCTGTTCGTCGATTCCCTGTTGCAAGTCAAGCCGCTGGGAAGCGACGACGTCAGCCGTTTGCGCAGCGGCCTGCCGGCGGGGGCGGGCACGCAGGCGCTGTTGGGCAGTTCGTCCGAACTGCTGGCGACGATGACCCATTTCGCCGGCATGGTCAGCGTGCCGCGACGCGACGGCTTCGCTTTCCGGCAGATCGATTTCGTGGCGCTGGATCCACAGCGGGTGCTGGCGATCCTGGTCTTTGCCGATGGTGAAGTGCAGAACCGGGTGGTGCAGCTGCGGCGGGCGTGTTCGCCTTCGGAGTTGGAGCAGGCGGCCAACTATCTCAATGCACACTTTGCCGGGCACTCGCTGACGGCCATTCGCGCGGCGCTGCTGCGCGATCTGCGCGATGCGCGCAGCGAAATGGAGCGGCTGCTGGCCAGTTCGATCGAGTTGGCCGAACAGGCGTTCGCGCCGGCCGCGCAGGACGACATGCTGGTCGCCGGGCAGGCGCGTTTGCTGGGGCTGCAGGAGCTGGGCGACATGGATCGGCTGCGCGCACTGTTTGATGCCTTTGCCGAAAAGCGCGAACTGCTGCAATTGCTGGAACGCACCGCGAAAGCGCCGGGCATGCGCGTGTTCATCGGCGAGGAAACCGGGCTTGCGCCGCTGGCGGGGATGTCGCTGGTCACCGCGCCCTACGGTCACGACGGGCAGGTGCTGGGCGTGCTGGGGGTGATCGGCCCCAGCCGCATGGCCTATGAGCGGGTGATCCCGGTGGTGGAGGCCACTGCGGCGGTCCTCGGGGCCGCCTTGAATCCGGAGGGCTGAGTCCCCATTCACGCTGTTGGATGCGGCATCCCGCCGCGAATCGAACCGTGGACATGACCAACGATCCGACGCAGGAAGTGAACGACGCGACCGCTGAGGCGCCGCAGGGGGATGAACTGGAAGCGCTGCGCGCAGAAGTCGAGCAGCTGCGTGCGCAATCCCTGCTGGAACGCGCCGACCTCGAAAACCAGCGCAGGCGCTTGGCGCGCGACATCGACACGGCGCGCAAATTCGCCAACGAGCGCCTGCTCAGCGACCTGCTGCCGGTGTTCGACAGCCTCGATGCCGGCATGACCGCCGCCGGGGACGAAGCGGTGGCGTTGAAGCAGGGGCTGGAGCTGACCTACAAGCAATTGCTGAAGGTCGCCGCCGACAACGGCATGGAAGTGCTCGACCCGACCGGCCAGCCGTTCAACCCCGAGCACCACCAGGCCATCAGCCAGGGGGATGCGGCGGGCGTGGCGCCGGGGCACGTCATCACCGTGTTCCAGAAAGGCTACGTCCTGAACGGGCGCCTGCTGCGCCCTGCGCTGGTGATCGTGGCCAACCACGATTGACCGCGTGAGCCGCCCGGCTCTTGAAGGCGCGCGCGGCATCCCCAGATAGCAACCATCGGCGCACGGCGCCGCCCCACATTCGGATTGAAGAGGACACCACCATGGGCAAGATCATCGGCATCGACCTGGGCACCACCAATTCCTGCGTCTCCATCATGGAAGGCGGCAAGGCCCGCGTCATCGAGAACAGCGAGGGCGACCGCACCACACCGTCCATCGTTGCCTGGACCAAGGACGGCGAAGTGCTGGTTGGCGCCTCGGCCAAGCGCCAGGCCGTCACCAACCCGAAGAACACCTTCTACGCAGTGAAGCGCCTGATCGGCCGCAAGTTCACCGACGCCGAGGTGCAGAAGGACATCGGCGTGGTGGCGTACAGCATTTCCCAGCACGACAACGGCGACGCTTGGGTGGCGCTGGCCGACGGCAAGAAGCTGGCGCCGCAGGAAGTCTCCGCCAAGGTGCTGGAGAAAATGAAGAAGACGGCGGAAGCCTTCCTCGGCGAAACCGTCACCGAGGCGGTGATCACCGTGCCCGCCTACTTCAACGACAGCCAGCGCCAGGCCACCAAGGATGCCGGCCGCATCGCCGGCCTCGACGTCAAGCGCATCATCAACGAACCGACCGCGGCCGCGCTGGCCTATGGCCTCGACAAGGGTGATGCCAAGGATCGCAAGATCGCTGTGTACGACCTCGGCGGCGGCACCTTCGACGTGTCGATCATCGAAATCGCCAACATCGATGGTGAAAAGCAGTTCGAGGTGCTGGCCACCAACGGCGACACCTTCCTCGGTGGCGAAGACTTCGACAACCGCGTCATCGACTATTTGGTGGACGAGTTCCAGAAGTCCGACGGCGTGGACCTGCGCAAGGACCCGCTGGCCCTGCAGCGCCTGAAGGACGCTGCCGAGCGTGCCAAGATCGAGCTGTCGTCCAACCAGCAGACCGACGTCAACCTGCCTTACGTCACCGCCGACGCCAGCGGCCCGAAGCACCTGAACATCAAGCTGACCCGGGCCAAGCTGGAAGCGCTGGTGGATGATCTGGTCAAGCGCACCATCGAGCCGTGCCGCGTGGCGTTGAATGACGCCGGCCTGCGCGCGTCCGACATCACCGAAGTGATCCTGGTCGGCGGCCAGACCCGCATGCCGAAGGTGCAGGCGGCGGTGGCCGAGTTCTTCGGCAAGGAGCCGCGCAAGGACGTCAACCCGGACGAAGCCGTGGCCATCGGCGCGGCGGTGCAGGGCGGCGTGCTGGCCGGTGACGTCAAGGACGTGCTGTTGCTGGACGTGACCCCGCTGTCGCTGGGCATCGAGACCCTGGGCGGCGTGTTCACCAAGATCATCGAGAAGAACACCACCATCCCGACCAAGGCGTCGCAGACCTTCAGCACCGCCGAGGACAACCAGAGCGCAGTCACCGTGCACGTGCTGCAGGGCGAGCGCGAGCAGGCCCGCTACAACAAGTCGCTGGCCAAGTTCGACCTGACCGGAATCGATGCAGCGCCGCGCGGCATGCCGCAGGTGGAAGTGAGCTTCGACATCGACGCCAACGGCATCGTCCACGTGACGGCCAAGGACAAGAAGACCGGCAAGGAACAGAAGGTCGAGATCAAGGCAGGGTCGGGCCTGTCCGACGAGGAAATCCAGCGGATGGTGGCGGACGCCGACGCCAACCGTGAGGAAGACAAGCGTTTCCACGAGCTGGTCACCGCGCGCAACCAGGCCGATGCCCTCATCCATGCCACCCGCAGCACCATCAAGGACAATGGCGACAAGCTGCCGGGCGACGCCATCGGTCGCGCCGAAGGCGCCATCGCCGAGCTGGAAAATGCGATGAAGGGCGATGACAAGGGGCAGATCGAGTCCAAGGCCAAGGCGCTGGAAGAGGCCAGCCAGGCGTTGTTCGCTGCGGCAGCTGCGGCGGATCAGGCGAAGTCCGCAGGGGGCGACGCTGGCGCGAAGCCGGCCGACGATGTGGTGGACGCCGAGTTCACCGAAGTCAAGGACGACAAGAAGGCCTGAGGCCGGTCTGCTTCTCCCGCGCGGGAGAAGGCACGGTGAGAACCCAGGCGCTTGTGCAGGCCTGGGTTTTCGCGCAATCCCCATTCCCATATTTGGCCTTTTCCTGCGGGGGAAGGAAAGCAGAGCATGAGCAAGCGCGATTATTACGAAGTCCTGGGCGTGGCCCGCAACGCCGGCGACGAGGAGCTGAAAAAGGCTTATCGCCGCTGCGCGATGAAACATCATCCGGATCGCAATCCCGGCGACAAGGATGCCGAGGCGACCTTCAAGGAATGCAAGGAAGCCTATGAAGTGCTGAGCGATGGCGGCAAGCGCCGCCTGTACGACCAGCACGGGCACGCCGCGTTCGAGCACGGCATGGGCGGCGGCAATGCCGGCCCGGGCTTTGCCGACATGGGCGACATCTTCGGCGACATCTTCGGCAACATCTTCGGCGGTGGCGGCCGTCAGCAGGGGCCGCGCCGTGGCGCCGACGTTGGCTTCATGCTGGAGCTGGATCTGGAAGAGGCCGTTGCCGGCATCGAAAAGGAGATCCACATCCCGACGCTGGTGTCCTGCGCCCCCTGCAAGGGCAGCGGCTCGGAAGACGGCAAGGTGGACACCTGCAGCACCTGCCAGGGGCGCGGCCAGGTCCGCATGCAGCGCGGGCCGTTCATGATGCAGGCGCAGTGCCCGCACTGCGGCGGCGCGGGCAAGACCGTTGCCAACCCATGCAAGCGTTGCAACGGCAACGGGCGCGTGGAAGAAGAAAAGACGCTGATGGTGAAAATTCCCGCAGGCGTGGACAACGGCGATCGCATTCGGTTGGCGGGCGAGGGGGAGGCTGGCCCGGCAGGCGCGGCACCGGGCGACCTGTACGTGGAGGTTCGCGTGCGCCCGCACGACATTTTCGAGCGCGATGGCGATGATTTGCACTGCGAGGTGCCGATCCGCATTTCGCAGGCGGCGCTGGGCGATACCGTGCGGGTGCCCACCCTGGGCGGCGAGGTGGAGCTTCGGATTCCCGTCGAAACCCAGACCGGCAAAGTCTTCCGGCTGCGCGATCAGGGCGTGAAATCGGTGCGCAGTCGCGCGCCGGGCGACCTCTACTGCAAAGTGGTGGTGGAAACGCCGGTCAACCTCACCGCCGAGCAGCGCGAACTGCTGCACAAGTTCGAAGCGACCTTCGTCGGCGAGGGCGCGCGCCGTCATTCGCCGAAGTCCAGTACCTTCCTTGATGGCGTCAAGGGCTTCTGGGACCGGATGGTTTCCTGAGCGACCATCGTCACCCTGCGGCAGCGGTGACAGTAGAATTCGGGCTCCTTCGCGGAGCCCGTGTCTTTTGAAGACGTCCCCCTGCATCGGCATCGTCGGCAGCGCCGGCGCCTACGGGCGTTGGCTGCGCGTGTTTTTCGAAACGCGAATGGGCTTGCGCGTCGTTGGCCACGATCCGGCAGATGCACATTCGGCCAGTGAAGAGGCCCTGCTGGCGCAATCCGATGTCCTGCTGTTCGCCGCGCCGATCCGACTGACCGCAGCGCTGATCGACGATTACGCGTTGCGTGCCGCAGGCAGCGAGGCCGGCCAACTGTGGCTGGATGTCACGTCCGTGAAAGTCGGGCCGGTGGCGGCGATGCTGCGTTCCAAGGCCGAGGTGGCCGGCCTGCACCCGATGACGGCGCCGCCCAAGGCGCCGACCCTCAAGGGGCGGGTGATGGTGGTGTGCGAGGCGCGCGTGGAGCGCTGGAAGTCGTGGCTGGATGCGCTGGTGGCTGCGCTTGAGGCCGAGGCCGTGGCCGCAACCCCGGAGCAGCACGACCGCGCGATGGCGCTGGTGCAGGCCATGGTCCATGCAGGTCATCTTGCCCAGGCGGGGGTGCTGGGCGAGCCATCGGCATGGGCGGGCTCGCTGGCGACACTGTTGCCACTGCGGTCGGCCGCATTCGAAATGGACGTGGCCATCGCCGCGCGGATCCTGTCGCTCAATCCGGACATCTACGAAGACATCCAGTTCGGCAATCCGCACGTGCCGCACGTGCTGCACAGCCTGGCCGCGCGGCTGCAGCGCATCGCGGCGCTGGTGGCGCAGGGCGACGATGCCGCGCGGGCGGCTTTTCGCAGCGAGTTCCTGGACGGCAACCGGGCGGCGTTCGGTGCGGAGGTACTGGCAGACGGCAATTACACCTTCGAACGCCTGGGTTACCTGCTGGCCGATCTGCACGACCCGCAGGCGCTGGGCATCCATCTGCCCGACGACCAGCCGGGCGCGTTGCGCGCGCTGTTGGAGGTGTTTGAATCCTGCCGCCTCAACATCGCCTCGCTGCATTCCTCGCGCACGCCGGCGGGCGAGGTGCATTTCCGGCTGGGGTTCGACCGTGGCGTCGCCCCTGAACGACTTGCGTTGGCGGCAGCCGAGTTGCAGCGCAGGGGCATCGGCCGGGTGTTGCCGGGCTGAACGGTGGCGATTGGCGGCTGAACGGTTGCCCGCAGTCGCGAAACATGACGCTCATCAACAACTGGATTTCAGGCTTGCAGTACCGTTAACTCTAGGGTTCTTCCCTGTAGGCCAGATCATGACGTTCCGTTCCCCCGCGGAATCCCCCGACATCCCGACGCAGCCGGCGTTCGGTCCGCTGCTTGATGCCCTGCAGAGGCACATGCTGGATCGTGCTGCCCCGGCTCTGGACAGCGCGTTGGCCGATGTGGACGACTATTTGTTCGATCGCAGCCAGACCGGCGAAGAAAGCCTGGGCCTGATGGCGCTGCGCGACATGCGCCGCGCACGCAGCGAGATTTCGCGCAGTTTCCGGCAATCGGTGGTGGACAGGTTCCGCAGCCTGCGCGACCGCCGCCTGCACGAGCAAGGCGACCTTGCGGGCGGCCCGGGGCTCAGCCTGTTGTCCGAACAGGCGCTGGAAGAACAGTTGGCGGTCGAGCAGGTGGCGTCGTCGGTGCTGCGCGCGCACGCGTCGGCGTTCGAAGTGGCCAGCAAGCGCTTTTGCGTCGTTGTCGGCGTTGCCCACCTGGATGGCCGGGAAAATCCGCTCAACCCGGTGTTCCTGGCGTCGTCGCTTGGCCGTGCGATGGGGCAGCTGGAGATGGATGCCGAGCTGCGGATCGTGGTGTTCAAGTTTTTTGAGCGCGAGCTGGTCAGCGCGCTGGGCGACATCTACGAGCGCTGCAATACCTTGATGGCCACTGCCGGCGTGCTGCCGGAACTGCGCGCCACGCAGCGTGCGCAGTCGACCCATGGCCATCGCGGCCACGCGCCGCAAAAGTCGATGGAGCAGGAGCAGCAGAGGGATCCGGGGTCCGCCGGGGATGCGTCCCACCAGGGCCGCGGCCCGGACAGCGCGCCGATGCAGATCAACGCGGCGGACCAGGCCATGTTCGCCAACATGCTGGGCATGCTGCAGGGGTGGCGCAGCGCCATGGGAATGGCTGCGCCAGCAGGCGCCGCCCCCGCCGGGCCGACGCTGGGAACCGGCGACCTGATGTCGATTTTGTCGCTGATGCAGCAGGACGCTACCTCGGCGTTCATGCCGGCTGCCGCCGGCGAGCAGCAATCGCTGGCCGGGCAGCTGCGCCAGCAAATGGCGCAAAGTGCGCGCAAGCTGGGCGTGGCGGGCGACAACCTGAACCTCGACGGGTTGGACGGCGATGCCGTGGACCTGGTCGCGCTGTTGTTCGACGTGCTGCTGGATGGCCCGCAGTACGACACCCGGATCCGCCAGAAAATCGGACGCATGCTGGTGCCCTTCGTGAAGGTGGCGGTCAAGGACCGGCGCATGTTCATGTACAAGGAGCACCCGGCGCGGCGGCTGCTGAACACCGTGGCTGAAGCCTGCGAGGGAAACCGTGGCGAGGCGCCGCAGGAGCGCGAGCTGCTCACCCAGGTGGACCAGACAATCGACCGCCTGGTGTCTGAATTCAACGAAGACGTGGCGATCTTCGAAACGCTGGAGCAGGAGCTGCGCGCCTATATGGCACAGCATCGCAAGCGCTTCGAGCTCGCAGAAAAACGCAGCACCGAAGCCCAGCGTGGCCGGGAACGGCTGGAACAGGCGCGTGCGTCGGTGCAGGCCGATCTGGGCTGGCATCGCGCCGATCGCACGCTGCCGCCGGTCATCGACGAATTCCTCAACAAGCACGCGATGCACCACCTGGTGCAGATCGCCCTGCGTGATGGCAAGGGCTCGCCGCGCTATGACAGCGCGATGCGCGCGGTGGACGACCTGCTGGCTGCCAACGACCGGGCCATGGAGCGCAAGCCGCCTGACCTGGGCAAACCCCTGCCTGAGGCCGAGTTGCTGGCGATGCTGGCCAGTGCCGGTTGCATTGGCGATGCCGGCGAAGCGGCGCTGGAAGCACTGAATGATGCGCTGTCGCGTCTGGCGGAGGGTGAGCCGGCATTGGCTGTCGATGCGCGCATGCCCGCCGAAGCGATCATGCCGGAGCCGGCACCGCCACTGCAGGAGCCGCTGCTGGAGGCGGTGGGCGGAACGGCTGGCATGGACTTCGATGCGGCGATGCTGGCGCGCATTCGCACCCTGCAGGTTGGCCACTGGATCCAGCTGCAAGCGGGTGATGGGCATTTCGCGCCGGCCAAGGTGTCGTGGATCAGCCCGATTTCCTCGCGCCTGCTGCTGGTCAACCGGCGCGGCATTCGCGTGCTGGTGGCCTCGGTGCAAGAGCTGGCGGTGATGGCGAAGCTGGGCAAGGTGCTGGTGCGCGAGGGAACGACTGCGTTCGAGGATGCCATGCATCAGGTTGCCGGACGCCTGCAAAGCGTGGCCACGCGGCCCTGAGCCGCTTTCCCCGGCTTGCCGAAGGCGGCGCCGCGGGCTAGCCTGCCGGCATGAACGCGTCTGTCCGATTAGTGATCCACGGGGCCTCCGGGCGCATGGGCCAAGCCCTGCAGCGGCTGTGCAGTGAAGAAGCCACCGGCTGCGAGGTGGTGGCGGCGGTTTCGCACAGCGTTGGCAATCGCGTCATCGACGGCGTCCCGCAATTTGCAGGCGCCGAGTTGGCAGGCGTGCCGGACTTCGACGTGGCCGTGGATTTCAGCCTGCCCGAGGGGTTCGACGCCATTCTTGCGCTGTGCGTCCAGCGCGGCGCGGCGCTGGTGTCTGGCACCACCGGCCTGAGCGATATGCAGCGGGCACGGCTGGATGAAGCGGCGACTGCCATCCCGCTGGTCTGGGCCAGCAACTTCAGTCTTGGCGTGGCGGTGTTGCACGACCTGGTGGGGCGTGCGGCGACGTTGCTGCAGGGATGGGACTGCGACATCGTCGAGTCGCACCATGCACGCAAGCTGGATGCGCCTTCGGGCACCGCGCTGACGCTGGGCGCCGCTGCGCAGGCGGGCGGGGCGGCGCCGCATTACGCGTCGATCCGCGCCGGCGACATCGTCGGCGAGCATGTCGTGCAGTTTGCCGCCGCCGGTGAGCGCATCGAATTGATCCATCGCGCCAGCAACCGCGATGTCTTCGCGCGCGGTGCCCTGCATGCGGCGACGCGCCTGCGCGCGCGCGCGCCGGGACGCTATCGCGTGGCGGATCTGCTCTGAGCGCTGGCATCAGGGCAGACACGCCGGTACAATTCTCGCTCGCCTGAACCCCCCCCAGCTCCGAACCGGTATCTCCGCTTCGGCGCTTTCTTGCAACCTGACGCAAGGCGATGCACTTGAATACTCCTGCAATCCTCGCGCTTGAAGACGGCACGGTCTTCGAGGGCGTTTCCGTGGGTGCCCCCGGCTTGTCGGTGGGCGAGGTCGTGTTCAACACGGCCATGACCGGTTATCAGGAAATCCTGACCGACCCGTCCTATGCCAGGCAGCTGGTGACGCTGACCTATCCGCATATCGGCAATACCGGCTGCACCGACCAGGACGACGAGGCCAGCCAGGCCTGGGCCGCCGGCCTGATCGTGCGTGAAGTGCCGCGTCGCCCCAGCAATTGGCGCAGCCAGGTCTCGCTGCAGGATTGGCTGCTGGCGCGCGGAATCCAGGCCATTGCCGGCATCGACACCCGCAAGCTGACCCGCATCCTGCGCGAGCGCGGCGCGCAGAACGCCGCGCTGCTGGCCGCCGCCAGCCATGACCAAGCGTTGGACGCCGAGCACGCCATCGAGGCGGCGCGCAAATTTCCGGGCCTGACCAACATGGATCTGGCCAAGGTGGTAAGCACCAGCGCGCCGTATCGCTGGAGCGAAGGCCAGCTCGACCTCGACCGCAACGTGTTCGCGCATGCCGAGCCGAGGTTCAAGGTCGTTGCCTACGATTTCGGCGCCAAGCGCAACATCCTGCGCATGCTGGCCGAGCGCGGCTGCGACGTGCACGTGGTGCCGGCGCAGACGCCTGCGTCCGAAGTGCTGGCGATGCGGCCGGACGGGGTGTTCCTGTCCAACGGCCCCGGCGATCCGGCGCCCTGCGATTACGCGATCGAGGCGGTCCGCGCATTCCTCCAGGCGAAGATTCCGCTGTATGGCATCTGCCTGGGCCACCAGTTGCTGGGCCTGGCGATTGGCGCGCGCACCATGAAGATGGCGCACGGCCATCATGGCGCCAATCACCCGGTACAGGACCTCGATAGCGGGCGTGTGCTGATCACCTCGCAGAATCACGGGTTTTGCATCGACGAAGCCACGCTGCCGGCCAACGCGCGGGTCACCCACCGCTCACTGTTCGATGGCAGCAACCAGGGCATCGAACTGACCGACGCGCCTGCGTTCAGCTTCCAGGGGCATCCGGAAGCCAGCCCCGGTCCACAGGATGTCTCGCCGCTGTTCGACAAGTTCGTTGCGTCGATGGAGAACAACAACAATGCCTAAGCGCACCGACCTCGGCACCATTTTGATCATCGGCGCCGGCCCGATCGTCATCGGCCAGGCCTGCGAATTCGATTACTCCGGCGCGCAAGCCTGCAAGGCGTTGCGCGAAGAGGGCTATCGCGTCGTCCTGGTGAACAGCAATCCCGCCACGATCATGACCGACCCGGACATGGCCGACGCGGTCTACATCGAGCCGATCAACTGGCAGACGGTCGAGAAGATCATCGCCAAGGAAAAGCCCGACGCCATCCTTCCCACCATGGGCGGGCAGACGGCGCTGAACTGCGCGCTGGACCTGGCCGACAACGGCGTGCTGGAAAAGTACGGCGTCGAGCTGATCGGCGCGCGTCGCGAAGCCATCCGCATGGCCGAAGATCGCGAGCTGTTCAAGCAGGCAATGTCCGAGATCGGGCTGGACAGCCCGAAGTCCGAAGTCGCGCGCAGCTATGAAGACGCCGTGGCGATCCAGGCGGATGTGGGTTTTCCCACCATCATTCGCCCCAGTTTCACCCTGGGCGGCAGCGGCGGCGGCATCGCCTACAACCGCGAGGAATTCGAGGAGATCGTCAAGCGCGGGCTGGAGCTGTCGCCAACCGGCGAGGTGCTGATCGAGGAATCGGTGCTTGGCTGGAAGGAATTCGAGATGGAGGTCGTCCGCGATACGGCGGACAACTGCATCATCGTGTGCAGCATCGAGAACTTCGACGCGATGGGCGTGCACACCGGCGACTCGATCACCGTGGCGCCCGCGCAGACCCTCACCGACAAGGAATACCAGCGCCTGCGCGATGCCTCCATCGCGGTGCTGCGCAAGATCGGGGTGGACACCGGCGGTTCCAACGTGCAGTTCGGCATCAATGCCCACGACGGCCGCGTGGTGGTCATCGAAATGAACCCGCGCGTGTCGCGTTCGTCGGCGCTGGCGTCCAAGGCGACCGGCTTCCCCATCGCCAAGGTCGCCGCCAAGCTGGCGGTGGGCTATACGCTGGACGAGCTGAAGAACGAGATCACCGGCGGGCTGACCCCGGCATCGTTCGAGCCGGCGATTGACTACGTGGTCACCAAGATCCCACGTTTCGCCTTCGAGAAATTCCCCGCGGCCGACGCGCGCCTGACCACCCAGATGAAATCGGTGGGCGAGGTGATGGCGATTGGCCGCTGCTTCCAGGAATCCCTGCAGAAGGCGCTGCGCGGCCTCGAAATCGGCAAGATCGGACTGGATCCCACCGGGTTGGACCTGACCCGCGAGGACGATCTGGTGGTGCTGCGCCGGGAGCTGAAAGAGCCGGGCCCGGAGCGCATCTTCCACATCGCCGACGCGTTCCGCGCCGGCATGAGCGTGGAGGACGTGCATGCGCTGTCGTTTGTCGATCCGTGGTTCCTGGATCAGATCGAAGAGTTGGTGGATGCCGAAGTGGACGTGATCCATCGCGGCCTGGACGGGCTGGACGCACGCCGCCTGCGCGCGCTCAAGCGCAAGGGGTTCTCCGATGCGCGCATCGCGCAGCTGGCCGGCACCAACGAAACCGCGGTGCGCGCCCTGCGCAAGGCGTTCGGCGTGCGCCCGGTGTACAAGCGCGTGGACAGCTGCGCCGGCGAGTTCGCCACCGGCACCGCCTACCTGTACTCGACCTACGAGGACGAGTGCGAGGCCGCGCCCAGCGACCGCAGGAAAATCATGGTGCTCGGCGGCGGCCCCAACCGCATCGGCCAGGGCATCGAGTTCGACTACTGCTGCGTGCACGCGGCGCTGGCACTGCGCGAAGACGGGTACGAGACCATCATGGTCAACTGCAACCCGGAAACCGTGTCCACCGACTACGACACCTCCGACCGCCTGTACTTCGAGCCGCTGACGCTGGAAGACGTGCTGGAAATCGTCGAGCTGGAAAAACCCGTCGGCGTGATCGTGCAGTACGGCGGGCAGACCCCGCTGAAGCTGGCCAAGGCGCTGGAAGCGAACGGCGTGCCGATCATCGGCACGTCGCCGGACTCCATCGATCTGGCCGAAGATCGCGAGCGTTTCCAGAAACTGGTGGAACAACTTGGCTTGAAGCAGCCGCCGAACCGCACCGTGCGCAGTGCCGAAGAAGCGCTGGTGCGGGCGCGCGAGATTGGTTACCCGCTGGTGGTGCGCCCCAGCTACGTGTTGGGCGGCCGCGCGATGGAGGTGGTGCATGCCGATGCCGACCTGGCGCGCTACATGCGCGAAGCGGTGAAGGTGTCGCACGATTCGCCGGTGCTGCTGGATCGCTTCCTCGACAACGCGGTGGAAGTGGATATCGACGTGATCGCCGACCGCGACGGCAACGTGCTGGTGGGCGGGGTGATGGAGCACATCGAGGAAGCCGGCGTGCATTCCGGCGACTCGTCCTGCTCGCTGCCGCCGTACTCCCTGTCGGCGCGCACGCAGGAACGCCTGCGCGAGCAGGTGGTGGCGCTGGCCAAGGCGCTGCACGTAGTCGGGCTGATGAACACCCAGTTCGCGGTGCAGGTGGGCGTGGCCGAAGGCGAGGAAGCCGACACGATTTATCTGCTGGAAGTGAACCCGCGCGCCAGCCGCACCGTGCCGTTCGTGTCCAAGGCCATTGGCCGGCCGCTTGCAAAAATCGCTGCCCGTTGCATGGCCGGGATGACGCTGGCGGAGCAGGGCGCCACCGAGGAAATCGTGCCTTCGTACTACTCGGTCAAGGAGGCGGTGTTCCCGTTCGCCAAGTTCCAGAACGTCGACCCGATCCTCGGCCCGGAAATGCGTTCGACTGGCGAGGTGATGGGCGTGGGGCGCAGCTTCGAGGCCGCGTTCGCGCGCGCCGAAGAAGCGGCCAATATCCGCGCGCCGATGCCGGGCAAGGCCTTCATTTCGGTGCGCGACCCGGACAAGGTGCGGGTGCTGGCGGTGGCCAGGTACATGCTGGAGCGCGGCTTCAGCATCGTTGCCACCAGCGGCACGGCCAACTATCTCAGCGCGCACGGCGTTGCCTGCGAGCGCATCAACAAAGTGGCCGAGGGGCGCCCGCATATCGTCGATCTGATCAAGAACGGCGAGATTTGCTACATCGTCAACACCACCGAAGGGCGGCAGGCCATCGCCGATTCCTTCTCGATCCGGCGCGAGGCGCTGCAGGCACGGGTGACGTATTCCACCACCGTGGCCGGCGCCAGTGCGCTGTTGCATTCACTCGACTACCGCGGCAAGGGCGGCGTGCTCTCGCTGCAGGAACTGCACAAGGAGCTGGCATGAGCCGTGCACCCATCACGTCCAAGGGCGCGCAGCGTTTGCGCGCTGAACTGGATGAACTGAAATCCACCAAGCGGCCCGAGGTCATCGCAGCCATCGCCGAAGCGCGCGCCCACGGCGACCTGAAGGAGAACGCCGAATATCACGCCGCGCGCGAGCAGCAGGGCTTCATCGAAGGCCGCATCAAGCATCTGGAAGCAGAGCTGTCGCACGCGCAGGTCATCGATGTCGCCACCCTCTCTGCGGGTGACAAGGTGGTGTTCGGCGCAACGGTGGTGCTGGTTGACTGCGATACCGAAGAAGAGAAGACCTACCAGATCGTTGGCGACCTCGAGGCCGACATCAAGCAGGGATTGATCGCGATTTCCTCGCCGGTGGCAAGGGCGCTGATCGGCAAGCACGAAGGCGACGCCATCACCATCGAAGCACCAGGCGGCACCCGCGAGTACGAAATCCTCTCGGTTCGCTATCTGGGCTGAGCCTTGCCCCGGCTGATACTGCTGTTGCCCCCGGTTGCGAAGTTCGCCGGCATCGCCTTGCCCGATGCATTGGGCAAGGCGCTCGCCCGCGCGGACCGGGCAGCGGCCGGCGCCGGCGAAGAGGCGCAGCTTGCACGGCATTTCCGCCCGCTGCCGAACCGCTGGTCGCCTGCGGCGCTGGCGCGCGTCGCCGACGCCGGCTTGGTAGACGCGCAGCCGCACGGTTGGCTGCGCGCCGATCCGGCCCATATTCGCCCCGACATCAACGGCGCACGCCTGCTTGGTACCGGCAGGGTGCTTGGCCTCGATCAGCGTGACGTGGATGCGCTGCTGCCCGCACTGCGCCCGCTGTTTGGCGATGCCGGGTTTTTGCTGGATGCGCCGCATCCCGAACGCTGGTACCTGCGTCTGCCGCGCGATACCAGGCTGCCCCCGTTCGCCGCACCCGATGTTGCGTTGGGCGACGATGTGTTCGAACACGGCCCGGAAGGGCCGGATGCGCGCCGCTGGCGGGTGTTGGCCAGCGAGGCGCAGGTGACGTTGCACAACCACCCGCACAACGCGGCACGCCTGGCGGCAGGAAAGGTGCCGGTGAACTCGCTGTGGTTCTGGGGCGGCGGCGTATTGCCCGATGCGATGTCCGGGAACTTCCCGCGCGTTTTTTCGGATGATCCCGCCGTGCTTGGCGCGGCGCGGCTTGCCAACATCCCCGCCATGCCGCCGACCACGTTCGCTGACGCCGCCGCCGGGGGATTGCTGGACCTGCGCAGCCTGCGTGATCCGCAAGCCTTGATCGACCGCTGGTTGTTGCCGGCCGTGGCGTCAGCGAGCGAAGCCGATGTGCTGCTGGATTTTACCGGCGGCAGCCAATTCACCCTGCGTCGCGGGCAGCGCTGGCGCGTGTGGCGCAAGCCATTGACGTCGTTGACGGCATGAGCGTGACGCGCAGGATTGTTCGTCGCGCCGCTGCCCAGCCGGCGGGGGAGTGGCCGGCGCATTGGCCGGCTGTATTGCGGCGGGTGCATGCCGCGCGCGGCAGTGATGCGACCACGGCGATGCCGCGACTGGCCGACCTGTTGCCCTTCCACGCACTGACGGGAATGGATGCTGCGGTCGAGCTGCTGCAGGCCGCCATCCAGCGCGACGCGCATGTGCTGGTGGTGGGCGATTTCGACTGTGATGGTGCCACGGCGTGCGCGGTGGGCGTGCGTGGATTGCGCATGCTGGGGGCGAACAGGGTTTCCCACGCCGTGCCCAATCGCATCGCGCATGGTTACGGGCTGACGCCGGGCCTGGTGGCTGAACTCGCTGGCCTCAAGCCCGACCTGCTGGTCACGGTGGATCATGGCATTGCTTGTCATGCCGGGATCGCGGCCGCCAAGCAGCTTGGCTGGCAGGTGTTGGTCACCGATCACCATTTGCCTGGGCCAACGCTGCCGCCGGCCGATGCCATCGTCAATCCCAACCAGCCCGGGGACACCTTTCCCAGCAAGGCGCTGGCGGGTGTCGGGGTGATGTTCTATGTCCTGTTGGCGCTGCGCGCGAAGCTGGGCGTGCAGGCCGATCTCGCCTCACTGCTCGACCTGGTTGCGGTGGGCACGGTGGCCGACATGGTGGCGCTGGATGCCAACAACCGGGCGCTGGTCGGCGCCGGCCTGCGCCGCCTGCGTGCCGGGCAGGCCTGCGCAGGCCTCAAGGCGTTGATCGATGTGGCGGGCCGCAGGCAAGACACTTTGGGCACCACCGACATCGGGTTTGCCATCGGCCCGCGCATCAATGCCGCCGGCCGCCTGGAAGACATGAGCATCGGCATCGAATGCCTGCTCACCGATGACGCCACGCAGGCGCGCGAACTGGCAGCCATCCTGCAAGGCATCAACGAGGAGCGCCGCGCCCTGCAGGCCGACATGCAGGACGTCGCCGATGCGCGGCTGGACGGCATCGATGCCACGCACGCCGCCTGTTTGTTCGACCCCGACTGGCATCCCGGCGTGGTGGGGCTGGTTGCATCGAAATTGAAGGAACGCCTGCATCGTCCGGCGATCGCCTTCGCCCCCGCGGAACCGGGGAGCACGGTGCTGCGCGGCTCGGCGCGTTCGATCCCCGGCTTCCATATCCGCGATGCGCTGGCACTGGTCGATGCGCGCCATCCCGGGTTGATCACGCGGTTTGGCGGGCACGCCATGGCGGCGGGATTGAGCCTTGATCGTGCCGCCTTCCCGGTATTTCGCGAGGCATTCACCCAGGTGGCCGCGGCGCTGCTCAGCGCGGAGCTGCTGACCGAAGACCTGCGCAGCGACGGCAGCCTGCAGCCGGAGGAGTTGCACATCCAGACCGCGCTCGCCCTGCGCGATGGCGGCCACTGGGGGCAGGGCTATCCCGAACCGTTGTTCGACGACGCGTTCGAGGTGCTGAACTGGCGCGTCGTGGGCGAACGCCACCTCAAGCTGGAGCTTGGCTTGGCCGGCCGCCGCTTCAATGCCATCCAGTTCGGCGGCTGGGACGGCAAGACGCCGCCACCGAGGATCCACCTTGCATATCGCATCACGCCAGATGACTGGCGCGGCGACGATGCGATCCAGCTGGTGGTGGTGCATCGGCAAGCGACCTGATGCATGCGCCTCAGCCGATCTTCGTCAACGCCGTGCCGTAGTGCGCGGCAACGTGGTCGGTCTTGTCGCTTTTGATTTCGTACTGCGGCTTGTCCCGGCTGGCGTGGTGGGTATGGCCCTTGTAGTCGAAGTCGGCCGTATGCACGCGGGTGATGTGGCCGCTGACGTGGCCGGCCTCGGAATTCCAGCGCACGTGGTCGCCTGCCTTGAAATGCGTCATGTCCGGCTCCTTGATGATCTCCGTGGATTGTGATCGGCCAGATGTGAGCGCGCCGTCTGCAAATCGTCATGCCTGCCTCGTGCCTGCCGGCACGTGCCGCGATGGTTGCGCCGGCTTCCTTGAGGCAAACTCGGCTAACCCCAGCGGCCGTGTCGAGGCGTTGGCAGATGTAGTCCCTTCAACGGAAGCCGCCATGCGCCGAATCACCCTGCTCCCCACAGCTGCCTGTTTGCTTGCCCTGACGTTCGCATCGCTCGCCCCCGCGCAGCAGGTGACAGCGGATGCTGCGCAGGTGCCGCCACGCCTGCTGCAGGTGACCGGCGCTGCGGACGTGCCCGTCAGCCTGCATTCGGCGGATGTGGCCATCGAGACCCACGGTGGTTTCGCCACCACGACCCTGGAGCTGGAGCTGCGCAACCCGAACAATCGCGTGCTGGAAGGTACGTTGCAGTTTCCGCTCGGCAATGGCCAGCAGGTTGCGGGGTTTGCGCTGGATATCGGCGGCGTGTTGCGCGATGCGGTGCCGGTGCCCAAGGCGCGCGGTCGGCAGGTGTTTGAAAGCGTCGAGCGCCGTGGTGTTGACCCCGGCTTGCTCGAGCAGACGGCCGGCAACCAGTTTCGCTTGCGCATCTATCCCATTCCAGCACATGGCTCTCGGCGGGTGCGGCTGGTCATCGAAGAGGCCATGCCGCGTGATGCGGGGGCGTGGCGCATGGCGCTGCCGGTGCAGCTGCTCTCTGGTGCGGACGCATTTTCATTGCGGGTGAACGCCGCCGGCACCGCCGGCGCGCCCAGCGTTGAAGGCAACTTCGGTGCGCTGGCGTTTGCGCAGGATGCGCAGGGGTATCGGGCAGTCGTTCGGCGTACCGCATTCCGCGCGCAGGGAGGCCTGGTTCTTCGCTTTCCCGCCAGCAGCCGACCCATGACCTATTCGGGCGAACACAGCGGCGAACACTATGTGATGGCCGAGGTGCCGATCCCGCAATCTGCTGCACCGGACAGGAGACCCCCATCCAGCGTGGGGGTGTTGTGGGATGCCTCCGCCTCCGCGCGCACGCGTGATCGCGACGGCGAATTCGCGCTGCTTGATCGCTATTTCAAGGCGATGGGCAACGGACGCGTGCGTCTGCGCTTGCTGCGCGACGTTGGCGAAAATGGCGGCGAGTTCGACATTCGCAACGGGGACTGGACGGCCCTGCGGCACGCGCTGGAAGGCGCGGTCAACGATGGCGCCAGCAATCTGTCCGATTGGGTACCGGATCCCGCCATCGCCGAATACCTGCTGGTCAGCGATGGCCTGCAGAACTACGGCGGCAAGATGTTCCCGGTGCTCGCCGCCCACCAGCGCCTGTACGCCATCAACTCGGCGGGCGCGGCATCCGACGGCAGCCGTTTGGCTGCGCTTGCGGATGCGCGTGGCGGACGGCTGATTGCATGGCAGGGCCGGGCTGCGCTTGCGGCTGCGGCGCATGCGTTATTGGGGCAGGGGGCGCGGATTGTTGAGCTGCACGGTGACGGCGTGGTGGATCTTCAGGCCGAAACGCGCCAGGTGGATGCAGGCGTGCTGAGGATCGCCGGGCGTCTCACCGAACCGGCCGGCGTGATTCGGGTGACGCTGGAGGAAGCGGGGCACCGGCGCGCCATCCGCCTGGACGTCGCTGCCGCCTCCACCGGCGACACCGTTCCGCGACAATGGGCCAGATGGCAGATCGCCGCCTATGCGGGCGAGCCGGAGCGCCATCGCGCCGCGATTGCGCGGCTGGGCCAGCAGTTTTCCGTCGTGACGAGCGGCACCTCGCTGCTGGTACTGGAAGACGTCGCCGACTATGTGCGCTACGACATCGCGCCACCGGCAGAGCTGCGCGATGCCGTGGCGCGCCTGCAGGCCGAGCAGCGCCAACAGCGCGAGGCGTCGCGCAGCGAGCGCCTGGATCAGGTGGCAGAGGCGTTTGCGGAACGGCTTGCCTGGTGGAAGACGGCATTCCCGAAAGACGCACCGATCACTCGCAAAGCCGTGCGCGCCTCTGCGGTGAATTCGACCACGCTGGAGAGCGTCAGCGTGGCGGGAGGCGCGATACCGCCGCCACCGGCTCCGGCCGCGGCCGAGCCCGCAGCCAGGGCGGCGGCGTCCGGGCGCGCCGATGCAGCGGCAGCGCCGGCAGCTGCCGACCAACTGGCCACGATGGCGCCAGATGAAACGGTGGCCACCATCCGCCTGCAGGCCTGGGCGCCGGATTCCCCGTATGCAAAACGCTTGCGTGCGGCACCTGCAGGCCAGATTTACGCCGACTATCTGGACGAGCGTGACAGCCACGCCAACAGCACGGCGTTTTATCTCGACGTGGCCGACCTGCTGCTGCAAAAAGGGCGCAACGCCGAAGCGATGCGGGTGCTTTCCAATCTTGCCGAACTGGAGCTGGACAACCGTCACGTCTTGCGCGTGCTGGGCTATCGCCTGATGCAGGCCAAGCAGTGGATGGCCGCCGTGCAGGTGTTCCGGCAGGTGCTGGCGATGGCCGAGGAAGAGCCGCAGAGCGGCCGCGATCTGGCGCTGGCATTGGCGGCGTCGGGACAGCGGCAGCAGGCCATCGAACAGTTGCACGACGTCGCGCTGGGCGATTGGGATCGCCGCTTCAACGGCATTGCCGCGATTGCACTGAACGAGATGAACGCCATCATCGCCACCAGTCCGAAGCCGTTGGAGACCGGGTTCATCGACCGTCGCCTGCTGCAGAACATGCCGCTGGACCTGCGCGTTGCGCTGGCCTGGGACAGCGACAACAGCGACATGGACCTGTGGGTGACCGACCCGAACGGCGAAAAGTGCTACTACGCCAACAAGCGCACCTACCAGGGCGGATTGATTTCCAATGACTTCACCGGCGGCTACGGCCCGGAGGAATTCGTGCTGCGCAAGGCGAAGCCGGGGCTGTATCGGGTGGAAGCGCATTACTACGGTGATCGGCAGCAAGTGGTCACCAGTGGCACCACGCTCACCCTGTCGCTGAGCACCGGCTGGGGCACGCCGCGGCAGCAGGATCAAACCGTCACGCTGCGGCTGTCGGGCAAGGATGAGTCGGTGCTGGTGGGGGAATTCGAGGTGAAATGACCCGCCACCGAGCTGCGTGGAGACCGCCAGGCGTTGGCCCAACTGTTAGAATTGGCGGTCTTTTCGCACGTGATTTCCCAGCCATGATCGAACTCAATCCCATCCGAGCACGCATCGCCGACCTCACCGGTCGCCTCGATTCGCTCCGGGGGTATCTTTGACTACGATGCCAAGCGCGAGCGCCTGGAAGAAGTAGAGCGCGAACTGGAACATCCCGACGTCTGGAACGATTCCGCCCGCGCGCAGGCGCTGGGGCGCGAACGGTCGCTGCTGGACAAGACCGTCAACGGCATCCGCAATCTGACCGATGGCCTGGCCGGCGCGGGCGAGCTGCTGGACCTGGCGGAAATGGAAGACGACGAAGACACCGCGCTGGCGGTGGTGGCCGACGTTGATCGCTTCGAAAACGGCGTCGAGCAAATCGAGTTCCAGCGGATGTTTTCCGGCAAGCTCGATTCGGCCAATGCGTTTGTGGACATCCAGGCCGGTGCCGGCGGCACCGAGGCGCAGGACTGGGCCGAAATGCTGCTGCGCATGTACCTGCGCTGGGCGGAGTCGCGCGGCTGGAAGGCCGAACTGATGGAGGTGTCCGGTGGCGACGTGGCCGGCATCAAGTCCGCCACCTTCCGGGTGGAAGGCGACTATGCCTACGGCTGGCTGAAGACCGAAATCGGCGTGCACCGGCTGGTGCGCAAGTCGCCGTTCGACTCCGACAACCGCCGCCACACCAGCTTCACCTCGGTATTCGTGGCGCCGGAAGTCGATGACGACATCGAGATCGACATCAATCCAGCCGACCTGCGGACCGACGTGTATCGTTCCTCGGGCGCCGGTGGGCAGCACGTCAACAAGACCGAATCCGCGGTGCGCATCACCCACGTGCCCACCAACACGGTCGTGGCCTGCCAGACCGAGCGCAGCCAGCACGCCAACCGCGACCGCGCGATGAAGATGCTGAAGGCCAAGCTGTACGAGCTGGAAGTGCAGAAGCGCAACGCCGAAAAGGATGCGCTGGAGGCCAGCAAGTCCGACATCGGCTGGGGCAGCCAGATCCGCAACTACGTGCTGGACCAGAGCCGGATCAAGGATCTGCGCACGGGCATTGAACGCAGCGACACGCAAAAGGTGCTGGACGGCGATCTGGATGAATTCATTCAGGCCAGCCTGAAGTCGGGGCTGGAAGCCGGCGCCAAGCGCACCGACGCCGCGTGACGCATCAAGTCTGCGCGCGGACTGCGCGCAGGCTGCGGGCGCGCGCCGATGCCATCGACACGATGCGCGGCAGGCTGGACATCACGGTGACGATGCGGGTGGCCGCTTCCGGCTGTTCCAGGATGGCCTCGGCGGTGGCGTCGTCGGGCAACTGCGCGCCCCAGTAACCCACCCAGGCATCGCGATTGCGCTTTGCCGCGTACAGGGCGCGGTCGGCCATGCGCAGCGCGTAATCCCAGCGGCTGGCGGCCGAATGGTCGGCTGGCATGTCGAAAAACGGAATCGGCGCCAGCCCCAGCGAGACGGTGACCGGCCGGCAGGAATGCGCGGTTTCCAGCGTATAGGCCATTGCCTGGCGCAGGCGGGTTGCAACCTGCTCGGCTTGCTCGCGGGTCAGGTTGCTGCAGGCCACCAGGAATTCCTCGCCACCCCAGCGCGCCACCAGGTCGGTGGGGCGGCATGCCGCCTTCAAGCGCGTTGCCATCGCCACCAACACATCGTCGCCGACATGGTGGCCGTAGTTGTCGTTGATGTGCTTGAAATGATCGATATCGATCAGGAACAGCACGTGGCGGGTGCCTTCCGGGCCGCGCTGGGCGACCATGGCATTGAGTTCGGCAGTGGCGGCGTGACGATTGCTCAGGCCGGTCAATGCATCGACTTCGCTGAGCTGACGCAGTTGCTGGTGGCGTTTGCGCAGGATCAGCCCGAAGCCGCTTGCCGCCGCCAGCAGCAGCACCAGGATGGCGATGGAGGCCAGATACAGGAGCTGGTGCTTTTCGTTCTGGAGCGCCTGGATCTGGCTGTCATGACGCGCTTGCTCCAGCGCCCGCTGCGACGCCGCCATCTGGGTGCGTGCCTGCAGCTCGGCCAGCGCAGTGGCCTGCCTTGACAGGTTTCCTTGCAGGGTCAGGCATTGGGCAAGCTGGCCATCCAGGCTGTTCTGCGGCGCCCGCGCGGGTGCGTTGGCGGGTGCGGCCGGCAGCACGACGGCCAGCGCCACCAGCAGGGCCAGCGGCATCGAGCGGAACAGGTGGGCGAAGGGCTTGCGCATGGCGGGCGGCCGGTTGGCTTTGCATGCATCAAGCAAGATGCGCGCCAGAAATGTGTCAATGTCCTGACGCGGCGCCCAGCGGCGCCGCTCTGCTATGATTTTTGGCCGGGAAGGCGCTGTTGAAATCAGCGATTTCCTCGACTCCTCATCCATCAGGGCCGGGCAATCCAGCATGGATTTTCCCGGCTCCTCCAGTGTTTCCCCCTGCTACCGCCGTCCACCGTCGCGTGGGCGTCACGGACCTGCCATGAACGAACCGCTTCCCCCCCAGCACGCTGATGAAAACCACCTGATCGCCGAACGTCGCGCCAAGCTGGCCGGGTTGCGCGAGCAGGGCATGGCCTACCCGAACGACTTCAAACGCACCGATTACGCCGGCGATCTGCAGGCCGACTACGTCGATGCGGCGCAGTGGGGAAGCGAGGCGCTGGAAGCAACGGGGCGGCACGTTGCCATCGCCGGGCGCCTGCTGGCCAAGCGGGTGATGGGCAAGGCGGCGTTCGCCACCGTGCAGGACATGAGCGGCAAGTTGCAGCTGTTTTTGCAGGCCAATACGCTGGGTGAGACCTACGATGCGTTCAAGGGCTGGGACATCGGCGATATCGTCGCTGCCGAAGGCGGGTTGATGCGCACCAAGACCGGCGAGCTGTCGGTCAAGGTGAGCGCGCTGCGCCTGCTGGTGAAGTCGCTGCGGCCGCTGCCGGACAAGTTCCACGGGCTGGCCGACGTGGAGCAGCGCTATCGCCAGCGCTATGTCGATCTGATCGTGACGCCTGAAGCGCGCGAGGTCTTCATCGCCCGTTCGCGCATCGTCGCCGCGATCCGCCGCTGGCTGGATGCGCGCCGCTTCCTGGAAGTGGAAACGCCGATGATGCATTACATCGCCGGTGGCGCGACTGCGCGCCCGTTCGTGACCCATCACAACGCGCTGGACCTCGACCTGTTCCTGCGCGTGGCGCCCGAGCTGTACCTGAAGCGGCTGGTGGTGGGCGGCTTCGAGCGCGTGTACGAGATCAACCGCAACTTCCGCAACGAAGGGGTGAGCACCCGCCACAACCCCGAGTTCACCATGCTGGAGCTGTATGAGGCGTACGCCACCTACGGCGAGGTGATGGACCTGACCGAAGGCATGATCCGCGACGTTGCCCTGGAGGCGATGGGCGGCAGCGTCTTCGAGTGGGATGGCCATCGCATCGACCTGGCCCCGCGCTTCCGCCGCTGGAAGCTGGAGGAAGCGGTGCGCGAGTTGAACCCGGAGATTTCCGTGGCCGACTGTCGCGACCGCGACGCGCTGGCCGCGCACTGCGCGCGCCTGGGCGTGCACGTGAAGCCGGGCTACGGCTGGGGCAAGCTGCTGCTGGAAATCTTCGAGAAGACCGTGGAAGGCGGCCTGATCCAGCCCACCTTCATCACCCATTACCCGGTGGAGGTGTCGCCGCTGGCGCGTGAATCCGACAGCGAGCCCGGCATCACCGATCGTTTCGAGTTGTTCATCGGCGGCAAGGAGCTGGCCAACGGGTTCTCGGAATTGAATGACCCGGAAGACCAGGCCGCACGCTTCCGCGCCCAGGTCGAGGCGAAGGAGGGCGGCGACGACGAGGCCATGCATTTCGACGCCGACTACATCCGCGCGTTGGAAACGGGCCTGCCGCCCACCGGCGGGCTGGGTGTCGGCATCGACCGGCTGGTGATGTTGCTGACCGGCTGCAGCTCGATTCGCGACGTCCTGCTATTCCCGTACATGCGGCCGGAGTGCTGAGGCCGGCGCCTTGTGCATCGGCCAAACGGGCTAGTCCCTTGCCAAGTGCGCGGATAGCGTGGAGGATGGCCAGAGACCACGTTTTCACGTGTCCGTCGGAATGGGGGCTCGCATGGACGTCGTGATTGTTGACGATCAACCCTCCGCGCGTACTTTGCTGCGGCATATCGTGCAGGACATCGGCCCGCAGCTGGCGGTGCATGATTTCGGCGTACCGGAAACCGCGCTGGACTGGTGCCAGGACAATCGGCCGGACCTGCTGCTGCTGGACTACCGCATGCCCGGCATGGACGGGTTGGAGCTGGCCAAGGCCTTCCGCAAGCCGTTGCGCAACCGCGACGTGCCGATCGTGCTGGTCACCGTGGTGGGCGATGAACCGGTGCGGCAGGCGGCACTGGATGCGGGGGTGATCGACTTTCTGGTCAAGCCCATTCGCCCGCGCGAACTGCGCGCGCGCTGCCGCAATCTGCTGCAGCTTCGCCAACAGTCGGAGTCGGTGAAGCAGCGTGCGCTGTCGCTGGAGCAGCGGTTGCTGGCGAGCATGCACGAGGTCGAAGAGCGCGAGCGGGAAACGCTGTCGCGGCTGGCGCGCGCCATCGAGTTCCGCGATTCCGGCACCAGTGCCTATCTGGAACGCATGGCGCACGTTGCCGGGCTGATTGCCGAAGGGCTGGGCTTGCCGGAAGAGCAGGTGCGCTTGATCGAACTGGCGGCGCCGCTGCACGACATCGGCAAAATCGCGATTCCCGATGCGGTGTTGATGAAACCCGGCCCGCTTGAAGAAGCGGAGCGCGATCGCATGAAGCAGCATCCTCGCATCGGCTACCAGCTGTTGCAGGACAGCCAGAACCGCTTCATCCAGGTGGGGGCGCAGATCGCCCTGCGCCACCACGAACACTGGAATGGCGGGGGTTACCCGGACGGCCTGCGCGGCGAGGAAATCCCGATCGAGGCACGGGTGGTCACCGTGGCCGATGTCTTCGACGCGCTGTTGTCGCCGCGCCCTTACAAGGAGGCCTGGAGCATCGGTCGTGCGCTGGAGTTCATCGGTGCGCAGAGTGGCGCGATGCTGGACCCTGCCTGCGTGCGCGCCCTGATGAACAACCTGCCGCGCCTGTACGATATTTGCGACCGGTATTCGCACGTCGCACCGCGCCCGGACTGGCCCTGACGCCATGCGCAGGCTTGGCGCCTGGCTACGGTCGCGGCTGCACGGGCGTGCCGACAGCGAGCACGCGCAGGTGTTCGTGCGGATCGCGATCACCTTCCTGTTCTCGGCCTACCTGGGCTGGGAAGTGGGCGGCGGCGACGACCGCCCCGGGCTGGTGGCCACCTGGCTGATCCTGGTTGGAGAACTGCTGCTCTCGCTGGGGCTGTTGGCCGCGATTCTTGCCGCGCCGGCACCTTCGCGCATGCGCCGTTGGCTGGGCATGCTGGCCGACTACGCCGCGATGGGGGGCGTCATGTACTTGCAGGGCGAATCGGCCTCGCCCCTGTATGCGGTGTATCTGTGGGTGACCATCGGCAACGGCCTGCGCTACGGGCCGGGCTATCTGTATGCGGGCACGGCGCTCGCATCGCTCTCGTTTGGCGCGATGATGCTGCTGACCCCGTATTGGCAGCAAAACCCCTATCTCTCGTGGGGATTATTGCTGGGCCTGGTCGCGGTGCCGCTGTATTTCGCGACGCTGCTGCATGCGCTGACGGCGGCAGTGGGCGAATCGCGGCGCGCCAATCAGGCCAAAAGCCGCTTCCTGGCCAACATGAGCCACGAGTTCCGCACCCCGTTGAACGGGCTGTCTGGCATGTCCGAACTGCTGGCCAGCACTCGCCTGGATGCCGAGCAGCGGGGCTATCTGGAAACCATTCAAGCCGCGACGCGTTCGTTGCTGTCATTGGTCGAAGACGTGCTGGACATCTCGGTGATCGAGGCCGGCAAGCTCAAGCTGCGGGAGGAGGTGTTCGATCTGAGCGCCCTGTTGGAACAGATCAACCTGATGCTGCGTCCGGAGGCGCGCTCGAAGCGGTTGGAGTACTCGGTGACGCTCATGCCGGATGTTCCTCGCCGCTTGTTGGGGGATGGCACGCATCTGCAGCAGGTGCTGGTGAATCTGTTGAGCAACGCCATCAAGTTCACCTCCGCCGGTGAAGTCCGGATGACGGTGGTGCGCGTTGCCCATGCCGCCTCTGGCCCCGTCCGCCTGCGTTTCACGGTGTCCGATACCGGGATCGGCATTCCGGCGTCGGCGCGCGCCAAACTGTTCGAGGCGTTTGAACAGGTCGACAACAGCCTGTCGCGCCGGCATGAAGGCACCGGCTTGGGCACCACGATTGCCAAGGGCCTGACCGAGGCGATGGGCGGCACGATCGGGTTTGAAAGCAGCGAAAACGCGGGCAGTCGTTTCTGGGTCGAGCTGCCGTTCGACCAGCCGCGCGACCAGCCGATGCAGCCGCCGCAAGCGGACGGGCAAGCCGTCCCCGGCGAAGGCACGCAGGCTGTCGCCGCCGCGTTGCCTCCCAACATCATCGCGTTTGGCGACCCGTTCCTGCGCCACCGTGCGCGCACCCGTTCGATGCGCGTGCTGGTGGCCGACGACCATGCCGCCAATCGCCTGTTGTTGCAGGGGCTGTTGCAGAAGGCCGGGCATCGGGTGATGGCGGTCGATGATGGCGAGGCGGCACTGGATGCGTTGGTCGCAGGCGAGTTCGAGCTGGCGCTGGTGGACCTGCACATGCCGACATTGAGCGGCATCGACCTGCTGCGCCAGCTGCGGGTGATGGAGGCGGGGGGGCAGGCGCGCACGCCGGTGGTGATCATCAGCGCCGATGCCACGCCCGAGTCGGTGCAGGCCTGCCGGGATGCCGGCGCCCGTGCGTTCATCACCAAACCGTTCATGGCCGGCCGCCTGTTGGACACCGTGGCAGGCATCGTGTCCGGCGATGCCGCGGCCGGGCAGGAAGCCGCGCATCCCGTGGTGCATGCGTCCAGCGAGCAGGTGCTGGATCCGGCCGTGCTCGACGAGGTTGCGTCGTTCGGCATGGGCAAGGCGTTCGAGGCCGAGTTCATCGGCCAGTGCGTCACCGATGCCCGGGTGGCATTGGCCCGGATGCGGCAGGCTGGCGAGGCCGGCGATTGGGAGCAGTTCCGCGAACAGGCGCATGCCATCAAGGGGATTGCCGGCAACTTGGGGCTGGTGCAGTGCGCCGGACTCAGCGGCACCCTGATGCGGATGACCGGCTACGAGTTGGCGCGCGAGTGGCAGCGGCATTGCGAAACGCTGGCGCAGCGCCTGCACCAGGGTGAACAGGCGCTGCAAGCGCGCGGGAACTGGGTGCCCGCGCGCGAGGATGCTCCGTAGCCACGATCACGCCTGCGCGGCAGCGTGATCGCCGTGGCGGCGGTACTGTGCTCGGACCAGGCGCTCCATGGTGCGCAGCGATTTCTCCCCGAGCTGCATGGCGGTATCCACCCAGATCGTGGTGATCGCCATCATTTCCTCCAGCGTCACCGGCTGGGCCATCGCGCGAACCCGATGCATGGCGCTGCGCGCGTTCGGAATCCGCCGGTTGCTTCGAATGACGTCCTCCACCGCCTGCACCCCTTGCCCGCGCGGTGCCAGCACGTCCACCAGGCCCAGCTTGTGGAGTTCGTCGCTGGAATGGATGTCGCCGCTGAGCATCAGGCGCTCGGCCTGGTGCGGCGCGATGCGCTTGCACAGGAACGAATAAGCGCCCATGCCGGGAAACAGGTCGAACAGCACCTCCGGCAGGCCCATGCCCACGCCTTCCTCGGCCACGATGGTATGGCAGCTCAACGCAGCCTCGAAGCCGCCGCCCAGCGCATCGCCCTGCACCAGCGCGATGCTGTGCGCGCCGGCATCAAGGCCGCTGTGGAACGCATGCACGCCGCGCACGCATTGCCGCGCATAGTCCAGCAGGGCGGCCCGATCCTGGCGTCGGATCGCGTTGCAGAAATACTCGAGGTCGCCGCCCAGGTTGAACGCATCGCAGCAGGAGGCAAGCACGACATGCTGCAGTCCGGACTCGCCCTGCGCACGCTCGCGCCGCAGCCGGTCTGCGAGCGTGGCCTGGTAGTGGAGGATGTCGCCGATCAGCGCCGGCTTGAAGCAAGCGCGGCCAGGCTGGGTGTCAAGGTCGGCATGCATGTGGCACCAATGCACGCTGCCGTTCGCGCTGGTGCTGCTGCGCAGGGTGGCATGGCGGGGTGCAGAGGCAAGTTTCTCGATGATCGCGGTGGCCATGATCGCTCCAGACAGGTGGCGCCAGCTCGGGCCAAGGCCGGCGCGGCACGGAAGGAACGTCGAGGGTTGGCCCGATGCCTTCTATGCGCCCAAATGGCTGGAAGTGCAAGAAAAATGGCCCCGGGCGCATGCGGCCCGGAGCCATTCTCCGCAGCGCTGGCGGTGCGCTCAGGCGTTGGCTGGCGAACGCAGTTCCTTGCGCAGGATCTTGCCGACGTTGCTCTTGGGCAGGTCGTTCCGGAACTCGATGAATTTCGGCTGTTTGTAGCCGGTCATGTTTTCGCGGCAGAACGCCTTCACCGCATCAGCCGTCAGCGCTGCATCCTTCTTGACGATGAAGACCTTCACCGCCTCCCCGGATTTTTCATCCGGCACGCCGATGGCCGCGACTTCCAGCACGCCGGGCATCATCGCGATCACGTCTTCCACTTCGTTTGGATACACGTTGAAGCCCGAGACCAGGATCATGTCCTTCTTGCGATCGACGATGTAGAAATAACCCTGTTCGTCCATCTTCGCCATGTCGCCGGTATGCAGCCAACCGTCGGCATCCATGACCTTGGCGGTTTCCTCCGGGCGCTGCCAGTAGCCCTTCATGACCTGTGGCCCCTTGACGCACAGCTCGCCGATTTCGCCGGCCGGCAGGGTGGCGCCGTCATCGCTTTTGATGCAGACGAGGGTGGATGGCACGGGCATGCCGATCGAACCGTTGTACTCGCGCAGGTCCAGTGGATTGATGCATACCGCAGGCGAGGTTTCGGTCAGGCCATAGGCCTCTGCCAGGGTGACGCCAGTGACCTGCTTCCATTTTTCGGCCACGGCGCGCTGCACCGCCATGCCGCCGCCCAGGGTCAGGTGCAGGTGGGAAAAGTCCACGCCCTCGAAGCCGGGTGTGTGCAGCAGCCCGTTGAACAGCGTGTTGACGCCGGTTATCGCGGTGAAGCGGATGCCTTTGAGCTCCTTGACGAAGCCGGGCATGTCGCGCGGGTTGGTGATCAGCAGGTTGCTGGCGCCGAATTTGATGAACACCAGACAGTTCGCGGTCAGCGCGAAGATATGGTAAAGCGGCAGCGCGGTGATGATGGTCTCTTCGCCGTACTTCACGTTGCCGGCCACCCATGCGGCCGCCTGCTGCATGTTGGCCACCAGATTGCGGTGGGTCAGCATCGCGCCCTTGGACACGCCGGTGGTGCCCCCGGTGTATTGCAGGAATGCAATATCCTCGGCGGCATTGCGGATCTCGGGCAGGGCGTGCATGCGGCCCAGGGTGAGCGTGTCGCGAAAGCGCGTCGCGCCGGGGATGCTGAACTCGGGGACCATCTTCTTCAGGTGCTTGAGCACGAAGTTGACGATGGCCCCCTTCGGGAAGCCGAGCATGTCGCCCAGCCCGGTGGTGATGGCGCGCACGCCCGGCATCTGCGCCAGCACCTCCTGGGCCACGTGCCCGAAGTTGTCCATCACCAGCAGCACGCTGGCACCGGAGTCGGCCAACTGATGTTTCAGCTCGCGTGCGGTGTACATCGGGTTGGTGTTGACCACGGTCAGCCCGGCGCGCAGCACGCCGAAGATCGCGACCGGGTATTGCAGGCAGTTGGGCATCATGATCGCCACCCGGTCGCCCTTCTTCAACTTGAGCTCACCGAGCAGATAACCGGCGAAGTCGCGGCTCAATCGATCAAGCTCGTCATAGCTGATCGACTTGCCCATGTTGATGAAGGCCGTCTTGTCGCGATAGTTGCGCAAGGCGGCATCGAACACGTCGGTGATCGAGGTGAACTCGGTCAGGTCGATGTCGGCAGGCACGCCGGCCGGATAGTGAGCCAGCCAAGGACGATCGGAACTCATGCACTGCTCCCCTGCGAGTGGTCGCCAACGCGATGCGTCGGCGTATGGAATTCGACTTGGATTTGAGCATAGCCTCCCACGCCTTACAAGGCGATCCCGGCGGGAGGCGAAGCCGGTGGCGAACGCCGCCACCGGCATGCGTCAGTGGTTCAAAGCGCTTCGAAAATCCCCGCCGCGCCCATGCCGGTGCCGATGCACATGGTGACCATGCCGTACTTCTGCTGGTGGCGGCGCAGGCCATGCACGATGGTCGCGGTGCGCACCGCGCCGGTGGCGCCCAGCGGGTGGCCCAGCGCAATGGCGCCGCCCAGCGGATTGACCTTGGCCGGGTCAAGCCCGCAATCGTGGATCACGGCCAGCGACTGCGCGGCGAAGGCTTCATTGAGCTCGATCCAGTCCAGCTGGTCCTGGCTCAGGCCCGCCTGCTTGAGCGCCTTCGGGATCGCCGCGATCGGGCCGATGCCCATCACTTCCGGGCGCACGCCGGCGACGGAGAAACTGACGAAGCGGGCCAGCGGGGTCAGCCCGTAGTCCTTGATCGCCTGTGCCGAGGCCAGCAGCACGGCGCCGGCGCCGTCGCTCATTTGCGAGGAATTGCCCGCGGTCACCGTGCCGCCGAACTGGCCATTGCGAAACACCGGGCGCAGTTTGGCCAGGCCTTCGGCCGAGGAATCCGGGCGCGGGCCTTCGTCGGTATCGGCAATCGTGCTGCGGGTGATGATGCGCTGGCCGTCGGCCAGGTCAGGCTGGTGCGACACGATGTCGCAGGGACTGATCTCGTCCTTGAATTCGCCGTTCCGGATCGCGGCGATCGCCTTCTGGTGCGAGGCGAGGGCGAAGGCGTCCTGCGCTTCGCGCGAGATCTTCCATTCTTCTGCGACTTTTTCGGCGGTGATGCCCATGCCGTAGGCGATGTTGATGTGATCGTTCTCGAACACGCTGGGCGCCATCGCGATCTTGTTGCCCATCATCGGCACCATGCTCATCGATTCGGTGCCACCCGCCAGCATCAGGTCGGCATGGCCCAGGCGAATCTGATCGGCGGCCAGCGCCACGGCCTGCAGGCCGGACGAGCAGAAGCGGTTGATGGTCTGTGCCGCGATGGTGTTGGGCAGGCCGGCCAGCAGCACGCCGATGCGCGCCACGTTCATGCCTTGCTCGGCTTCCGGCATGGCGCAGCCGATGATGGCGTCGTCGATGCGATTGACGTCGATGCCCGGTGCTTGCGCGACCACGGAGCGAAGGACGTGGGCGAGCATGTCGTCGGGGCGCGTGTTGCGGAACATGCCTTTGGGCGCCTTGCCGACCGGGGTCCGGGTGGCGGCGACGATGTAGGCATCCTGGATTTGCTTGGTCATTGCAGTGATCTCTTGAAAGTGGTGTGAGCGTGGATGGCGGGCGCGGGCGGCCTGTTGCCGACGCGCCAACGCTCACTCAGTTCCGCAGCGGCTTGCCGGTCTTGAGCATGTGCGCGATGCGGGCCTGGGTCTTTTCCTGCTGCGCCAGTTCGACGAAGTGCTTGCGCTCGAGCGTGAGCAGCCACTCCTCGTCCACCCGTGCGCCGCGATCCACGTTGCCGCCGCACAGGATGGTGGCGATGCGTTCGGCGATCTCGTAGTCGTAGGCGCTGATGAAACGACCTTCCAGCATGTTGACCAGCATCATCTTGAAGGTGGAAATGCCGACATCGCCGGCCACCTGGATGCGGCGGGCGGGCAGCGGCGGGCGATAGCCGGCCTCGGCCAGCGCGCGCGCCTGCGCCTTGGCGATGTGCAGGAGTTCGTGGGCGTTGTAGGCCACCCTGTCGGTGTCGCGCAACAGGCCAAGTTCCTTGGCATTGACGGCGGAATTGGACACCTTGGCCATGGCGATGGTTTCGAAGGTCTTCTTCAGTTCGGCGAACACGTCGCCGCCCGGGCCTGCGGCCTGCGACGCGCGCACCGCCAGTTCCTTCAGGCCGCCGCCCGCAGGCAGCAGGCCCACGCCCGCTTCCACAAGGCCGATGTAGCTTTCCAGGTGCGCTACCGTGCGCGCACTGTGCATCTGGAACTCGCAGCCGCCGCCCAGCGCCAATCCGCGCACGGCGGCAACCACCGGCACCAGCGAATACTTGATGCGCTGGCTGGTGCGCTGGAAGTTCTCCACCATCGACTCGAACAGTTCAAGCTTGCCGGCCTGCAGCGCGCCCAGCGCGCCGGCCAGGTCGGCACCGGCGGAGAACGGCTCCTTCTGCTGCCACAGGACCAGCCCCTGGAAGTCCTTCTCCGCGATGGAAATGGCTTCCTGCAGGCCATCCAGCACCTGGTCGGAGACGGTGTTCATCTTGGTCTTGAAGCCGACCACGGCGATGCCGTCACCGTCGTGCCACATGCGCACGCCGTCGTTTTCAAACACGGTTTCGCCCGCGCTGAAGCGTTCACCCAGCAGCGGATCGGGGAAACGTTGGCGCTGGTACACCGGCAGCGACGAGCGCGGCAGCGTGGCATTGCGCGATGGGCTGTAGCTTCCTTCTGCGGCATGCACGCCGTCGCGGCCGTCGAACACCCAGTCCGGCAGCGGCGCGCTGCTCATGCTCTTGCCGGCCACGATGTCATCGGCGATCCACTGCGCCACCTGCTTCCAGCCGGAGGCTTGCCAGGTTTCAAACGGGCCCATCGACCAGCCGTAGCCCCAGCGAATGGCCAGGTCAACGTCGCGCGCGGTCTCGGCAATGTCGGCCAGATGGCAGGCGCTGTAATGGAACAAATCGCGGAAACAGGCCCACAGGAACTGCGCCTGCGGGTGCTGGCTTTCGCGCAGCTTGGCGAACTTTTCCGCCGGGTTGCGGATTTTCAGGATCTCGACCACCTCCGGCGCGGCACTGCGGTCAGCGGCGCGGTAGTCCTGCTGTTGCAGGTCCAGCACCACGATGTCCTTGCCGACCTTGCGGAAGATGCCGGCGCCGGCCTTCTGGCCCAGTGCGCCCTTGCCAATCAGCGCATCCAGCCATGCCGGCGACTTGAAGTAGCGGTGCCACGGATCGTCGGGCAGGGTGTCGCCCATGGTCTTGATGACGTGGGCCATGGTGTCCAGGCCCACCACGTCGGAGGTGCGGTAGGTCGCCGACTTCGGGCGCCCGACCAGCGGCCCGGTCAGGCCATCCACTTCATCGAAGCCCAGCCCGAACTGCTGGGTGTGGTGGATGGTGGACAGGATCGAAAACACGCCGATGCGGTTGCCGATGAAGTTCGGGGTGTCCTTGGCGTACACCACGCCCTTGCCCAGCGTGGTGGTCAGGAAGGTTTCCAGCCCTTCCAGCACGACGGCATCGGTGGTCCTGGCCGGAATCAACTCGGCCAGGTGCATGTAGCGCGGCGGGTTGAAGAAATGCACGCCGCAGAAGCGATGGCGCAGCTGTTCGGGCAGCACGTCGGCCAGCTTGTTGATGCCCAGGCCCGAGGTGTTGGAAGCCAGCACCGCATGATCGGCCACGAACGGGGCGATCTTCTTGTACAGATCCTGCTTCCAGTCCATCCGTTCGGCGATGGCCTCGATGATCAGGTCGCAATCGCGAAGCTGTTGCAGCCCGCTGTCGTAGTTGGCCGGGGTGATGGCTTCGGCCAGTGCCTTGCTCGCCAGCGGGGCCGGGCTGAGCTTGCCGAGGTTGGCGATGGCCTTGAGCACGATGCCATCGGCCGGCCCGTCTTTGGCAGGCAGGTCGAACAGCACGGTGTCCACACCGGCATTGGTCAGGTGGGCGGCGATCTGCGCGCCCATCACGCCGGCGCCAAGGATGGCGGCGCGGCGCACAAGCAGTTTCTGCGACATGGTAACTATCTCCTTGAAAATTCAGGTGGCGTCGGCGTTGAAGCCGGCAGAAACGAAACGGATCAATGCCTTGGCGGCGCGCTGCCGGTGGGCGGCTTCAGTGACCCCGGCCGGGCGCTTGATCAAGCCGAAATCCGCCATGGCGTAAGTCAGTGCGCCCGACAGGAAGTCCAGCCGCCAGTACAGCTCTTCCTTGCCCAGCGATGGCACGCAGGCGGCAATTGCCTTGGCAAATTCGCGCGGCACGTGGCCGTACTGGTCGGAAAGGAACTTGCGCAGGCCGGCGTTGCTCTCGGCGTAAGCGCGCGCGATGACCCGGATGAAGGCGCCGCCGCCGTTGCGGTCGCGGGCCATCGCCAGCGCGGGCTCCACGAACGCGGCAAGAATCGGCTCCAGCTGCCCCGGGGACTGTTCCAGCGCGGCGTGCAGCGCGTCCAGGCGCCGCTGGCTCATCTCGTCCATGCGCCGCCGGAACACTTCGTTGACCAGATTGTCCTTGCTGCCGAAGTGGTAATTGACCGCGGCGATATTGACGTCGGCGCGACTGGTGACCTGGCGCAGCGAAGTGGAGGCAAAGCCCTGCTGGGCGAACAGCTCTTCGGCCGCATGCAGGATTCGATCTTTGGTCGAGAAGTGCGGCAGGCTCATGGATGAAATTCATTCAAACGATTGTTTGATATTGCGCCGATCGCAAGAAGCCGTCAACTACCGGCGGAGCCAGCGAAAACGGGTTCCCCGGCACTCGCGCCGGGGCGTCAGCCCAGCAGCACGAAAACGGTCACGATGGCCAGCAGGGCCAACGGGTACAGACTGGCGTGATCGAACAGGCGCGCGGCCTGGCGACCGTCCAGGCTGCGCGTCACGCGCAGGGCCGGCAACAGCAGCAAGACCAGCCCGGCCAGCAGCAGCGCCAGCTGGAACGGCCAGCCCAGCGCAAGCGGCGAAAGCCTCGGCAGCAGCAAGCTGAAAGCCACGGTCAGCGCCAGCAGCAGGCAGGTCAGCACGCCGGCCGCGCGCAGGCCGAAGACCAGCGGAATGGTGCGCGCCCCGATACGGCGGTCTTCCTCGATGTCGTTCCAGTCGGCCGGGATGTTCTGCCCGCCGATCTCCCACGGCATCAGCCACGCCAGCATCAGCGCCAGCCCCGCCCACGAGGGCTGGGGAACCACCGCGAACACCGCCGCCACCGGGCCGGCGGATTTCACCAGCCCGCTGACCACGGTGCGCCACCAGGTGACCTTCAACAATTTGACGTACACCACCTCCAGCACCGTGGCGCCCAGCAGGATTGCCAGGATCATCGGGTTCAGCAGCCAGATGCCGGCGACGGCCACCGCAAACCACAGCGCAAACCAGGCCACGGCGCCCTTCATGCTGATCAGGTTCTGCGCCAGCGGGTAGCGCATCTGCGAGGCTTCCACCGCATAGCCGGCCTTGAGCCCGCCGGCCACCTTTTCCTTGTCGTCCTTCACCCCGATCAAATCATTGAGCGCGTAGATCGCGGTATAGCCGGCCAGCGCCGTCAACAGGCACAGCCCAAGCACCTTCCAAGACGGGAAATGCCCCAGCCACAGCAGGGCGACGAAGCCCGGCATGGCGATGTCCAGCACCCCATGGGTGGAGCGCGACAGCGCAAGGAAACGTCGAAGCATGCTCACTCCTTGTTGGCGAAGCAGGCCATGTAGTTGATGTCTTCGCGGTTTGGCGCAACCCGGAAGCGGCGTGTCAGCGGGTTGTACATGAGGCTGGCCACGGCGCTGAACTGCAGCCCCGACGCGGCGCTCCAGCGGCGCAGCTCATCCGGACGAATCAGCTTGGCGTAGGTGTGGGTGCCGCGCGGCAACAGGCCCAGGATGTATTCGCCGGCCACGATGGCAAACGCGAACGCCTTGAAGGTGCGATTGATCGTGGAGAAAAACGCCACCCCGCCGGGCTTCAGCAATTTGGCGCAGGCGGCGATGATCTGATCCGGATGCGGCACGTGCTCCAGCATTTCCATGCAGGTCACCGCATCGAAGGTGCCGGCTTCTTCCTGTGCCAGCGTTTCCACGTTCATGTAGCGGTAGTCGATGTCCAGCCCGCTTGCCTCGGCGTGCTGGCGCGCGACTTTCAGCGACAGCTCGGACAGGTCGATGCCGGTGACCCGCGCGCCGGCCTTGTGCAGCGCTTCGGTCAGGATGCCGCCGCCGCAGCCCACGTCCACCACGCGCGGGCTGGCGGTGGCAATGCGGTCGGTGATGAAGTTCAGGCGCAGGTCGTTGATCGCATGCAGTTGCCCCATCTTGCCGGCCGGGTCCCACCACAGCTGGGCGATGCGGTTGAAGTGGGCGATTTCCGCGGCGTCAACATTCTGCGATGCGTTCATGTCTGGGGCTGTGTCCATGCGGTCAAGGTGTGGATTGAAGCGGCGAGCTCGGCGCGGGTGATGTCATCGGCGAACACGCAGGCGCCGATTGCCGAGGGCAGCGGCACATGCTGCCGGCCGTTGCGGTGCTCGATGCGGTCCTGCAGCGATTGCCACATCAACTCGACGTCCAGGAGTTCGATCGCAGGCGTGATGCCCAGCGTGGCGACCAGGGCCAGGATGCGCGTGGCATCGGCTTCGCCCAGCAGCCCGCGGCCGCATGCAATGGCAGTGGAGGCCAGGATGTCCAGCAGCACCGCCTCGCCGTGCAGCAGGTGCTCCTCGTGGCGGGTTTCCAGGCCGTAACTGAAGGTGTGGCCGAAATCGACTTTGCGCGCCAGCTCGTCTTCGTAGAGGTTCGGGGCCAGTTCTTCCAGCATGCCTTCGATGGCGCGATCGAGGATGTGCGCGCTCTGCGCGCCCTGGAACGCCGAGGCCATGCCGGCTGCGCCGAAGGTTTCCAGCTGCTGGAACAGCCCGGCATCCTTGATCACCGCCAGTTTGATGATCTCGCACATGCCGTTGCGCAAATGGCGGGGCTCCAGCGTGGCCAGCAAGCGTCGATCCAGCAGCACCCGCGCCGGCGGTTCGAAACTGCCGATGCGGTTCTTGAACCCGTTGAAATTGACTCCGGTCTTGATGCCGACCGAGGCATCCACATAGCCCATCAGGGTGGTGGGTACCTTCACGTGCGGGACGCCGCGCCGGTAGCTGGAGGCCACGAAGCCGACCACGTCGGTCAGCACGCCGCCGCCGATGGCGATGATGGGCTCGTCGCGGCGATGGATGGGGAAGTCGTCCAGCGCGCGCAACAGCGACTGCCAGGTATCCATGGATTTCCCGGCCTCGCCGCCGGCAACCGGAACGATCCGCGCCTGCACTTCATGGTGGGCGAAATAGGCATGCAGGCGCTCGCCGTGATGGCGATACACGCAATCGTCCACCACCACGAAGCGGCGGCCACCGTGGATGCGACCGATCGAGAGCAGGGCGGCATTGCCCGGATCGAACACGTCGTCCACGTTGAGCAGGTCGTACTCGATCTGGCGCGTCTCGCTCACCCGCCAGCGCGTGCCTGGCGTGCTTCTCATGCGATCTCCCGCCACGCGCTGCGCTGCGCCAGCACTTCGCTGGCAACGGCCTGCGCGCGGGCAAGGCTGTGGTTTTGCCAATTGCCGCATTGGTCGATGCGCGCATAGGGCACTGCGTGGGCCTCGAGCACCCCCTGCAGGATGGCGTCCAGTGCCGCCTCGATCGCCGTGCGGCGACCTTCATTGCGCAGGGTGAGATAGAAGCCGGTTTGGCAGCCCATCACGCCAATGCCGATGAACTGCTGCGGCATCAGGCGCTGGAATCCTTCCAGCAGGAAGTGCTCGATGGAATGCGACTCCGTGCTGGACAGGCAGGCGTCGGCGTTGGGCCGGCGCAGGCGCAGGTCGATGCAATACACCACGTCGCCGCCCGAGCAGGGATGGGCAGCGCGCAACTTCACGCTGGGCGCCTTCAGCAGGCGATGATCCAGCTCGCCGACGGTGCCGGCGGGCCAGCCCAGTGCCTCGTAGTCGATCATGGCGGGGTTCTGCATCCGGTCAGGCCGATTGCGCAATGGCGGCCAGGTGGCGATGGCTGGCCGCCAGCGCTGCCTGCCAGGATTCCACGTGGTGGTACAGCTCGACCGAGCCGAAGCCGTTGAAGCCGTTGTCGTTCAGCGCCTTGAAGCTGGCTGCCAGATCCAGCGTGCCTTCGCCGGGGATTTCGTGGAAATGCACGATGCCGGTCAGCGTATTGGCCACCATCTTGTCCACCAGTGCCGGGCCGCGCGCGCCACGCAGGAAGGCAATGATGGGATGTGCGCGTTCCAGCACCTCGTAGGACAGTCCCGGCATCGAAATCAGATAGGTGAAAATCTCGTCGTCCAACGCCGAGTTGCCGGCATGCAGGCTGGAATACGCCACCAGCCGCAGCGCGGCACTGACGCCTGCGCGCGCCAGATGGGCATCGATCCGCGCACGTTGCGCAGGCGTTGGCGCGTCATCGCAGAAATACATCGGTTGCTTGCGATCCACCAGCAGGAACGCCGCCGTGGCCGGGAAGTACACCAGATAGCTGGCAAACCCCATGTCGAAATGGAGTTCGTCGGCATCCGCGACGATTTTCAGGTTGTAGCCTTCGCGCGCGTCCGAAATATGCAGATAGCGCGCATGCGCCGCCGCCTTGCCCAGCGCGCCGATGTAGTCGGTCTCCGAGCAATAGGCGTGGCAGATGTCGATGTGCAGCGCGAAGCGCTTGTCGCCCACCGCCTCGATCAGCGCCAGTCCCTGCTCCATCGTTTCGATGACCATCCCTGGCTCTGGCTCGATCAGCAGGGTGATGTCCTCGTCATCGCGGATTTCACGCAGGCACTCATGGATCGAGTCGGCCAGCAGCTCGCAGGGGTCCACCTCCGGGTGACGCGCGTGCTCGTCGCGACGGAAACCGCTGCCGAAGGTCACCAGGTTCACGTCCAGATGCCGCGCGACCCGGATGCCGCGTTTGACCAGGTCGATCCGGCGCTTGCGTCCGGCCAGGTCCAGGCTCAACAGTGACGGCTCATGCGGGCGCTGCGGCGTGAAGAAATGCGAGGCGGTGGCCACGCAGGGGGCCGCGATGCCGGACCGGGCAAGCTGCTGTTTCACCGCGTCCAGATCGGCGTCGGTCAGGTTGAATGGGTTGAACTGGTCGCGATGGAACGACAGTTCGACCCCCGCATAGCCCGCCTTGGCCACCGCATCGATGGCGTCGAGGAACGGCAGGTTGGTGAGGCCGAAGGTGCTGTAGCTGAGCTGGATCATGCCCGGGAACCGTGTTGAACAGGCGCGAGGAAGAGCCGCAGGCCGCATTCGGCTGATGCATGGCGTCGCCCCGCGATGAGGACGCCGTGCCGGCGTGACATCCGTGTAGCCTGCGGGGTGTCGCCGGGGGCTGCCATGACTCACGTCAAGTTTTCCCGGCAGCTTCTTCGCTTGGCAGGCACCGGCAGGTGCGAATCGCTGCCGATATCAGCTAGAATCCGCACAAGCCAAATCGGCCAAACCCGCGCCAGTACGCGGGTTTTTCTGTTATCCTCGGGCGCTCCGGCATGGACGCCCACCAATCCCCGGAGAGTCCCATGGCGCTGGAGCGCACCCTTTCGATCATCAAGCCCGATGCCGTTGCCAAGAACGTGATCGGCGAAATCTATTCCCGCTTCGAGAAGGCTGGCCTGAAGGTCGTGGCCGCGAAGATGAAGCACCTGTCCAAGCAGGAAGCCGAAGGCTTCTATGCGGTTCACCGTGAGCGCCCGTTCTTTTCGGCGCTGGTCAACTTCATGATTTCCGGCCCGGTGATGATCCAGGCACTGGAAGGCGAAGGCGCGGTGCTCAAGAACCGTGACCTGATGGGCGCCACCAACCCGAAGGACGCCGCCGCCGGCACCATCCGCGCCGACTTCGCCGACAGCATCGACGCCAACGCCGTGCACGGCTCGGATTCACTGGAGAACGCGGCGATCGAAATCGCCTATTTCTTCCCGGCGACCGACGTCTTCGCGCGCTGATCCGGCAATGAGCGAATCCCGCGCCCCGGCCATCGACATCACCTTGCTGGACGGGGCAGGGGCGTCGCACGGTTCCGTGCCGGCCACTGCCGGCGCGGACACCCGCACCAATATCTTCGACTTCGACCGCGCCTCGCTGGAGCGCTTCTTCGAGGAAGACCTGGGCGAAAAGAAATTCCGCGCCCACCAGGTGATGAAGTGGATCCATCACCGCTACGCCACCGAATTCGCGGACATGACCGACCTCGGCAAGGCGCTGCGCGCCAAGCTGGAGGCGCGCGCGGTGGTGCGTGCGCCGCTGGTGGTGTTCGACAAGGCGTCCACCGACGGCACCCACAAGTGGCTGCTGGGCATGGATGCGAAAAATGCCATCGAAGCCGTTTATATCCCCGACAAGGGGCGCGGCACGCTGTGCGTGTCTTCACAGGTGGGCTGCGCGCTGAACTGCACGTTCTGCTCCACCGGCACCCAGGGCTTCAACCGCAACCTCTCCACCGCCGAGATCATCGGCCAGGTGTGGGTGGCAGCGCGCCACCTCGGCAACGTGCCGCACCAGCATCGCCGCCTCACCAACGTGGTGATGATGGGCATGGGCGAGCCGCTGGCCAATTTCGACAACGTCGTGCGCGCGATGAGCATCATGCGCGACGATCTCGGCTACGGGCTGGCCAACAAGCGCGTCACCTTGTCCACCGCTGGCCTGGTGCCGATGATCGACCGCCTGGCGGTTGAAAGCGACGTGTCGCTGGCGGTGTCGCTGCATGCGCCGTTCGACGAGCTGCGCACCCAGCTGATGCCGATCAACAAGAAGTACCCGCTGGCGGAACTGCTGGATGCCTGCGTGCGCTACGCGCTGCGCAAGAAAGGCGCATCGGTCACCTTCGAATACACCCTGATGAAGGGCGTCAACGATCAGCCCGAGCATGCCCGGGCGCTGCTTGGGCTGCTCCGGGATTTCGATCGCCGGGTGCAGATGAAGGGCGCCGCCAAAATCAACCTGATCCCGTTCAATCCCTTCCCCGGGACCGGTTTCCAGCGGCCAGACGACAGCGCCATCCGCGCGTTCCAGAAGCAACTCAACAATGCCGGCATGATCGCGCCGGTGCGGCGCACCCGCGGTGACGACATCGATGCCGCCTGTGGCCAGCTGAAAGGCCAGGTGACGGATCGCACGCGGCGCTCCGCCGAGCACCGCAAGCGCCTGTTGGCGCAGGGAGTCAGTGATGTGGCATAAGCCGCTTGTGCCCGTCTTGCTGGGCTGCATGCTGGCAACCGGCTGCAGCCAGCTGGAGCGGCTGACCATCGTTCGCCCCAGTGCGAAGCAGCGCAGTTACACGCAAGTGGCGCCCACCTATGACGTGAGCGGCAAAAAAGGACACGCAAGCGTGGATCCCGAGCTGCTGCTGGCCAGTGCCGCCGACATGCTGCAGCGCGGCCAGCTGGACGAGGCCGAGCATCTTGCGCGCAAAGCGCTGGCCACCAAATCGAATTCCGGCGACGCCAATACCCTGATCGGGGCAATCGCCGATGCGCGCGGCGACTCCGCGGCCGCCGGCAAGGCCTATTACGCCGCCGCTGCCGGCGGCGGTGGCAATGGCGGCTACGCCAACAACTACGGCGGCTGGCTGTGTGCGAACGGGCGTGCGGCGGAGTCGCTGGAATGGTTTGACCGGGCCTTGGCTGACCCCGCCTACGCAACCCCGGACGGCGTCTTGGCCAATGCAGGGGCGTGTGCCCACATCGCTGGCCAGGAGGATCGTGCCGAAGCCAACTGGCGGCGCCTGCTGGCGCGGAATGCGCAAAGCGTGCCCGCGCTGGCGGGCCTGGCGGAGCTGGAGTTCGATCGTGGCAATGGATTGGAAGCGCGCGCGTTTGCCGAGCGCTGGCTGGCATTGAGCCCTGACGATGCCGATGGATTGCGCCTGGCTGCGAAAATCGAGCAAAAACTGGGCGACAACGTGGCCGCTTCGCGCTATCTTTCGCGTTTGCAGGCGATTTCCCCGGGCCCAACCACGGTGCCGCGCACGCAATGAACGCGAACCATCTGCCAGACCCCACCCATCAGGCGCTTGCCGGCTGCGGCGCACGTCTGCGCGCAGCGCGCGAAGCAGCGGGGCTTGGCGTTGACGAGGTCGCTGCCCGCCTGCGCATGCCGGTGCGGGTCGTGCGCTCGCTGGAAGCCGAGGACTGGTCGCGGCTGGGTGCGCCGGTATTCGTGCGTGGTCAGGTGCGCAGTTATTCGCGATTGCTGGGCCTGACCACTGCTCCGATGATGGCAGCGCTGACGGTGGACCAGGTGGAGCCGACCAGGCTGATCAGCCGCACGCATACGCCGAAAGCGCAGTGGTGGGCTGAACAGATAGGCCGGCGGCTGGTTTACATCGTGCTGACCCTGTCGCTGGCGATTCCGGCCTGGGTGGCGACTCGCCAGCATCTGGCAGGCGTACCTGCCGGTGTGGCGGCGCTGGACGCGCCGGCCGAATCCCCTGCGGGTACCGCCTCGCCGGCCCCGGCAACGCCACGCACCATGGTTGCATCGATGGCCCCGGTGACGGCAGCCGCAATGACCACGCCGGCGGCGGACATCGTGCTGCAAGCGACCGGCAAGACCTGGCTGAAAGTCATCGGCAGCGACGGCGGCATCCTCGAGCAGGCAACGCTGGCGGCCGGCGATGCACGGCGTTACGGAGCGGCGCAGGTGCAGGGGCTGACCATCGGCAACGCGTCGGCCATGCAGATGGAAGTCGGCGGCCGCGCCGTCGAGGTGACCGAGCATGCGCGCGCGAACGTCGCCCGCTTTGCGGTATCCTCCGACGGCTCGCTTGTCGCGGCAGACTGAACCGCGCCCCGCGCGGGATGTCCAATCACGTAATTCAACAACGCCCCGTCCTGGATGACGGGCGAGAGGCAGCATGGCGATTGATGAACTGCTCAACGAGCATGAACAGAGCGAACAGGTACGCACCTGGATTCGCAACAACGCGCTTGGAATCGCCGGTGGCGTCGGGCTTGGCCTGGCACTGATCGCCGGCTGGAACTGGTGGAAGGATCAGCACCTGGAAAGCAGCAAGAGCCTCGGCGCCAGCTATGCGAAGGCCGTGGCCGCGTTCGAGGAAGGCAAGATCCCGGCAGACAAGGGCAAGGCCATTTTGTCCAGCTTGGACAAGGGCAACCCGGCGCTGGGCACGCTGGCCGCCCTGCAGTTGGCCAAGGCGCAGGTGGATGCGGGCAGGCGCGACGATGCCATCGCCACCTTGCGCGGCGTGCAGCATGTGGAAGCCGATCTGAAGCCGGTTCTGCAATTGCGTTTGGCGCGTCTGCTGATTGACGCAGGAAAGCCCAAGGATGCGTTGCCGCTCCTGGGCAACGAGCATGATGCCGGCATGCTGGAAGTGCGCGCCGACGCACAGTTTGCGCTTGGCGATTTCGCCAAGGCACAGGACACCTATCGCAAGGCCCTGACCCTGATCGACGTGGGCGACCCGCAGCACCGGCTGGTCACCATGAAACTGATCGAGGCCGGCGGCGTGCCGCCGCATACCGAGGACAACCGCTGATGATCCAGGGCAAGTACCGTTCTTTGCGCCTCCTGGCTGCCGCCGGCATTGCCGTCGCCATGCTGTCCGGATGTGCCAGCGTCAAGAACATGTTCGGTGGGCGCGGCAAGGACAAGTCCGCCGAACCGGCCAAGTTGGTCGATTTCGCGCCCAGCGCCACCGTCAACCGCGTGTGGTCGGCCTCGGTCGGCAAGGGCGAAAAGGATTTGGGCATCGGCCAACATCCGGTCATCGATGCCGGCCATGTCTATGCGGCGGCGGTCGATGGCGGCGTGTCCGCGTTTGATCTGGCTGCCGGCAGCCTGCTGTGGCACCACGATTCCAAGCTGCACCTGAGCGGTGGTCCCGGTGCAGGCGATGGCCTGGTGGTGGTGGGCGGGCTGGAGGGGGAAGTGGTTGCCCTCGACGCCACGGACGGCCACGAAAAGTGGACGGCAAAGGTCAACAACGAAGTGCTTTCCGCGCCGGCGATTGGCGGCGGCATGGTGTTCGTCCACTCCAACGATGGTCGCGTGACCGCATTTGATGCGGCCAGCGGCGAGCGCCGCTGGTTCTACAGCGCCGACATGCCTTCGCTGACGGTGCGCGGCACCGGCGGCATCACGCTGGGGCCGGGCATCCTGTTCGTCGGCGGCGACAGTGGCACGTTGACCGCACTCAACATGAACGATGGCAGCGCCATCTGGTCCACCCCGGTCGCCGAGCCCGATGGCCGCAGCGAATTGGAACGCATGGTGGATGTCGATGGCGAAGCCGTGATGGAAGGCACCATGCTGTTTGCATCCAGCTACAAGAACCACACCATCGCCATCGATGGCCCCAGCGGGCAGGTGATGTGGAGCGGTGACCACGGCGGCGTGCGCGGCCTGGGGCTGAGTAATTCCGCGGTGGTCGTCAGCGACAAGGACGGCAACGTCATCGGGCTGGACAAGAACAGCGGCGGCAGCTTGTGGCAGCAGTCGGGGCTGGCCAACCGCAATGTCTCGGCTCCTGCCGTGCAGGGCGATTATGCGGTTGTCGGTGATTTTGAAGGCGTCGTGCACTGGATTCGCCTGAGCGACGGCGCGTTCGCCGCGCGCAGCAAGGTGGGCGCGGCCGTGACCGGCAAGCCGGTGGAAGCCGACGGTATCGTGGTCGTGCAGGGCATCGATGGCAAACTGACCGCTTTCAAGCTGCAGTAATGCGGCGCTGCCAGCCCGGGCTGGCACCCACGCGCGGCCCCGGCTACCCTGCCGGGGCCGTTGTTGTTTTTTTTGACTGGATGCGCGCTGCATCCACACCCAAGGTTTGAACCGATGCTTCCCCTCGTTGCCCTGGTCGGGCGCCCCAATGTCGGTAAATCCACCCTGTTCAACGCGATGACGCGTACCCGCGATGCGCTGGTGCACGATCAGCCGGGCGTGACCCGCGATCGCAATTACGGCGTCTGCCGCCAGCTGGAAGGGCGCCCGTTCGTGCTGGTGGACACCGGCGGCATTGCCGGAGAGGACGAAGGCTTGGCCGGAGCGACGGCGCGGCAGTCACGGGCGGCGGCGGAAGAAGCCGATCTGATCCTGTTCGTGGTCGATGGCCGCGAGGGTGCGTCATCACTGGATGACGACATCCTGCGATGGCTGCGCAAGCTCTCGAAACCCACCTTGCTGGTGATCAACAAATCCGATGGCATCGACCTGAACAGCGCGCTGTCCGAGTTCGCGCGCTACGGATTCCCGGATGCGCAGCCGGTGTCATCGGCGCACAGAACCGGCATCGACGAACTGCTGGCCCGCGTGGCCGCGCTGCTGCCTGTGGAAGGCAGCACGGAAACACTGGACGATGATCCCGGGCGCGTCCGCATCGCCTTCGTGGGGCGTCCCAATGTAGGCAAGTCCACCTTGGTCAACCGCATCCTCGGCGAGGAGCGGATGATCGCCTCCGAAGTGCCGGGCACCACCCGCGATTCGATCTCCGTGGACCTGGAGCGCGAGGGGCGCAAGTATCGGCTGATCGATACCGCTGGCCTGCGCCGCAGGGCGAAGGTGGAGGAGGCTGTCGAGAAATTTTCGGTGGTCAAGACCCTGCAGGCGATCGAGCAGTGCCAGGTCGCGGTGCTGCTGCTGGATGCCACCGAAGGCGTGACCGACCAGGACGCCACCGTGCTGGGCGCCGTGTTGGATGCCGGCCGTGCGCTGGTGGTGGCCATCAACAAATGGGATGGACGCACCGACTACGAACGCCAGCAGGCCGAAGCGCTGGTGTCGCGCAAGTTGGCGTTCGTCGATTGGGCGGAAAACGTGCGGATTTCGGCCCTGCATGGGTCGGGGCTGCGCGAGCTGTTCCGCTCCATCCATCGCGCGCACGCATCGGCGACCAAGGTATTCAGTACCGCCGAGGTCACCCGTGCGGTGGAAGCGGCGTATGTCGCGAATCCGCCGCCGGTGGTGCGTGGCCACGTGGCGAAGATGCGTTTCGCGCATCCGGGCGGCGAAAGCCCGCCGACCTTCATCGTCCACGGAACGCGCCTGAAGACACTCAGCGCAACCTATCAGCGTTATCTGGAGAATTTCTTCCGCAAGCGTTTCAAGCTGGTCGGCACGCCGATTCGTTTCATCTTCCGCGAGGGTGAAAACCCCTACAAGGACAAGAAGAACGTGCTCACCGAGCGCCAGGTCGCCGCGAAACGCCGCCTGATGCGGCACGTCAAGCGCAGCGGCTGATGCCGGCTGCGGGCGGCATCACGCTCGGGATCCTCGCGGGCGGCCAGGCCACGCGTCTGGGCGGGCAAGACAAGGCGTGGATCCAGCGCGGCGGGCAGCCGCAGGTGCTGCGCATCGCCGGTCGTTTCACCAGCGACTGCTGCGCCGTGCTGGTCAGCGCCAACCGTGATCTGCATCGATACCCGACACGGGGGTTGCTGGCGGTGCCCGATCGCCAGCCCGGGCTCGGCCCCATCGCTGGGCTGGACGCCTTGGCGGCGGCCTGCGCCACTCCCTGGTTGTTCACCCTGCCGGTGGATTTGGTCAATGACGATGCGCGCCTGCTGACGGCGTTGGCGCAGGCGGCAGGGCAGGGCGCGGTTGCCTGCGATGACGACGGCCTGCAACCACTGGTGGCGCTGTATCGGGTGGAGACGCTGCGCGCCGCGCTGGCGACCTCCATCGCCGCTGGCCAATATTCGGTGCAGAGGCTCCAGGCAGCACTGGGATTGAAGCAGGTCGCGCTTGCGGGGTTGCGCCTCGGCAACCTCAATACGCCCGCCGATCTTGCCGCAGCCGGCTGCACGATCCTGCCCGAATGAGGATGCGCAGGCGATAATGCGCGCATGACCCTGCGCAGCCTGTCCCCCGCCGACGCCCATATTCGCCAGTGTGCAGGCGCGTTGCTGATTGACATACGTGCCGCGCACGAGCGGGCACTGGGCATGGCGCTGGATGCCTACGGGGTTGCCCGCGAGGTATTGGAACGCGACCCGCGGGCGCATTTGCCGGAGACCTCCATCGAGGTGCTGCTGATCTGCCAGACGGGGTGGCGCTCCGCGCAGTGCGCGCAAGCCTTGCTGGCCCGCGGCTATCGCAACGTGGGCACGGTGGAGGGCGGCACCGAGGCATGGGAACGCGCAGGCCTGCCGATGCATGCGGCCAGGATCGACGCCGATTTCGCCGAACGCTACTCGCGCCACCTGCGCTTGCCGGAAGTTGGACTGGACGGCCAGAAAAAACTCCAGGCGGCACGCGTGCTGGTGGTCGGCGCGGGCGGATTGGGCGCGCCGGCGGCGTTTTATCTTGCCGCTGCCGGAATCGGCACGTTGCGCATGGCCGACGATGATGTGGTGGAACGCAGCAACCTGCAGCGACAAATCCTGCACACCGACGCGCGCATCGGCATGCCCAAGGTTGAATCCGCCGCATTGGCGCTGGTGGCGCTGAACCCGCGCGTGAATGTTGAATCCGTGTGCGAACGCGTGACGTCGGCCAACGTCGAGCGCCTGCTCGACGGCGTGGATGTGGTGCTGGATGGCGGCGACAATTTCCCGGTGCGTTACCTGCTCAACGATGCCTGCGTGGCGCTTGGCAAGCCATTGGTGTACGGCGCGGTGCATCGTTTCGAAGGCCAGGTCAGTGTGTTTGATGCGGGCCGCATGCGCGGCGGCGCGCCCTGTTATCGCTGCCTGTTCCCCGAGCCGCCACCGCCCGAGGCCGCGCCCAACTGTTCCGAAGCGGGCGTGTTGGGCGTGCTGCCAGGGGTGATTGGCATGTTGCAGGCCACCGAGGTCATCAAGCTTGTCCTCGGCATCGGCGAGCCACTGCGCGGGCGCTTGCTGCAGTTCGATGCGCTGGCCATGCGTTTTCGCGAAACCCGGCTGACCGCTGACCCGCAGTGTCCGGTGTGCGCCCCTGATTGCGCTTTTCCAGGGTATGTCGATTACGCGGCGTCCTGCGCCGAAGGAACCGGGTGATGCTGCAAAGAGCATGGATGCGTGGTGGGTTGGTGCTTGGGGTGCTGTTGTGGATGGGCTGCGCCAAAGCGGCGGACCCGTGTCCCGCGCTGAGCCAATTGCAGGGCGATGCGCAAGTCGCCACGCGCATCGCGGCGGTCGCCTGTGACGAGTCCCTGCGCTGGAACCGCCCGTTCATCGATGCCGATGGGCGCCTGGCCAGCCTGGTTGCCTACGAAGCCGAAGCCAGCGGGCTCAAGGATGGCGCGGCCCCGTGGCGGCGCGTGGCGTTTTACTGGCAGTTCAGCGGGCTGCTGCCCGCGATGGCCTTCAAGGACGGCGCGAGTGATTGCACCTATGCGGCGATGAGCCTGTCCTATCCGGGCATGGGCTGCCGCGGCTTTGTCATCGACAACCCCTGGTCAGCTGCCTTCATCAGCTGGGTGATGCAGCGTGCCGGCGTGCCCGGGTTTCGCGGCTCGGCCAGCCATTTCGATTACGTGCGAGCCGCGCGCAAGGACAGTGAAAACAGCCCGTATGCCCTGGTCGAGCCGATGTCGGCGCAGCTGCATGTGGGCGACCTGCTTTGCTACGTGCGTAGCGGCCGGGTGTACGGGTTCGCCGGGTTGCTGAAGGTGATCGACGGCGGCAACACCGGTCTGCCGATGCACTGCGACGTGATCGTCGCCGCGGGCGATGGCAAGGCATACGCCATTGGTGGCAACGTGCAGCAAGCCGTCACCCTGCGCCTGCTCAATCTCAATGCCAATGGGCAACTCTGGGGCATGCCGGTGCGCGCCGATGGCGATGTCGCCTGTTCGCCGGATGCCCAGGGAATGTGCAATTTCAACCGCCAGGATTGGGCGGCGGTGCTTCAGCTGAAGCCGCAGGATGTGCTGGCAACGCTGGGGCCGGTGGCAGCGCCAGGCGCGCAGTCAAACCCGCCCGTGGCACCAGCATGCTGCGTCAATTGCGTGCTGGGTTCCGGCATGCCGCGCTGCCCGTTGCCGGGGCAAACGCCACGACTGCAGCCGGAACCGGTGCCGCTGCCGCTGCAAGGCGCGGAGTAGGGCAGTCAGCCCTTGGCGGCGGGTTTGCTGCGCGGGCGCGGTTTGGCGCGCGGATCCACCTGCACGCCAAGCACCACGTTGCAGTGGATGCAGCTGTAGCTGATGCAGCGTGCCCTGCTGTCGCCATCCACCATGCCCACCACGTTTTCGACGTTGACGTGCAATACGCGTTTCCCGCATTTCGGACATTCACCCTGCATGGCCATGCTGCGCTCCCAGACTGGTCTGTCATCCAGAGTTCAACGAAGGTTGGCGGCCGGCGCGGCCAACGCCGGCCAGTGCGCGATAATGACCGCCCACCCGCACGCATCCAACCCGCATGACCGCCAGGATTCTTGATGGAAAGCGCATTGCCGACGAACTGCTGTCGACCCTGAAAGCACAGGTCGATGCGCGCCTGGCCGCCGGCAAATCGCGACCCGGCCTGGCCGTGGTGCTGGTGGGCGGCGACCCGGCCAGTCAGTCCTACGTGCGCAACAAGCGCCGCGCCGCCGACAAGGTGGGTATCCACGCGTTCGACTACGACCTGCCGGCTGGCACCACCGAGGCCGAGTTGCTGACGCTGATCGACACGCTCAACGCCGACCCGCAGGTACACGGCATCCTGATCCAGCTTCCATTGCCCGGCATCCGCGACGCCAGCGCGCTGATCGAGCGCATCCATCCCGACAAGGACGTGGACGGCTTCCACCCGCAGAACGTCGGCCACCTGGCGCTGCGCCAGTTCGGCCTGCGCCCGTGCACGCCGCGCGGCATCACCACGCTGCTGGCGTGGACGGACAAGCCCGTGCGCGGGCAGAGCGCCACCATCGTCGGCGTCTCCAACCACGTCGGCCGGCCAATGGGGCAGGAGCTGCTGATTGCTGGCTGCACGGTGACCAGTTGCCACAAATTCACCCCGCCCGATGTGCTCAAGCGCCACGTGGGTGAAGCTGACATCCTGGTCGTTGCGGTGGGCAGGCCGGGGTTGATCCCGGGCGAATGGGTCAAACCGGGCGCGGTAGTGATCGATGTCGGCATCAATCGCGTGGAAGATGGCCGGCTGGTAGGCGACGTGGGGTACGACGAGGCGGCCAAGCGCGCCAGCTGGATCACCCCGGTGCCAGGCGGCGTGGGGCCAATGACCGTGGCCACGCTGATGCAAAACACGCTGGAAGCGGCGGAATTGGCGGACAGCCGGGCCTGAAACGCGCTACAATGACGCGCTTCCCCACTTCCACACGGGACTGCCGATGCTCCGCATCCTGGCTGAAGCACTGACGTACGACGACGTTTCCCTGGTTCCCGCGCATTCCACCGTCCTGCCGAAGGACGTCTCGCTGGAAACACGCCTCACCCGCGACCTGCGCATCCGCCTGCCGATCGCCTCGGCGGCGATGGACACCGTGAGCGAAGCGCGCCTCGCCGTGGCGATGGCGCAGCTGGGCGGCATCTCGATCATCCACAAGAACATGACCGCACAGGCGCAGGCCGCGCAGGTGGCGTGGGTGAAGAACTTCGAGGCCGGGGTGATCCGCGAGCCGTTCACGGTTGGCCCGGAAACCACCATTGGCGAGGTGCTCAAGCTGACCCGCGCGCGCAACATTTCAGGCGTCCCGGTGGTGGACGAACGCGGGCATCTGGTCGGCATCGTGACCGGGCGCGACATGCGCTTCGAGACCAAGCTGGACGATCCGGTGCGCCACGTGATGACCAAGAAGGACAAGCTGGTCACGGTGAAGGAGGGCGCCAGCGACGATGAAGTCATGGGCCTGCTGCACAAGCACCGCATCGAGAAGGTGCTGGTGGTCAACGACGAGTTCGCCCTGCGCGGCCTCATCACCGTCAAGGACATCCAGAAAAAATCCGACAATCCCAATGCGGCCTACGACAACCACGAGCGCTTGCTGGTGGGTGCCGCGGTGGGCGTGGGCGGCGACACCGAGCAGCGCGTGGAAGCACTGGTCGCCGCCGGCGTGGACGTGATCGTGGTCGATACCGCGCACGGCCATTCGCAGGGCGTGATCGAGCGCGTGGCCTGGGTCAAGCAGCGCTTCCCGCAGGTGCAGGTGGTGGGCGGCAACATCGTCACCGGCGATGCGGCGCTGGCGCTGATGGACGCGGGCGCGGACGCGGTGAAGGTGGGTGTCGGTCCGGGCTCGATCTGCACTACCCGCATCGTGGCCGGCGTAGGCGTGCCGCAGATCACCGCGATCGACATGGTTTCCAATGCGCTGCAGGACCGCATCCCGCTGATCGCCGACGGCGGCATCCGCTACTCGGGCGACATCGGCAAGGCGCTGGTGGCGGGCGCCTCCAGCGTGATGATCGGCGGCCTGTTCGCCGGCACCGAGGAGTCGCCGGGCGAGATCGAACTGTTCCAGGGGCGCAGCTACAAGAGCTACCGTGGCATGGGGTCGCTGGGGGCGATGGAGAAGGGGTCGAAGGATCGCTATTTCCAGGACGCCGCCGACGCCGACAAGCTGGTGCCGGAAGGCATCGAAGGCCGCGTTCCCGTGCGCGGGCCGCTGTCGGGCGTGGTGCATCAACTGATGGGCGGCTTGCGCGCCACCATGGGCTACGTGGGCTGCGCCAGCATCGAGGAGATGCGCGCCAAGCCATCGTTCGTGAAAGTGACCGGTGCGGGCCAGCGCGAGAGCCACGTCCACGACGTGCAGATCACCAAGGAACCGCCGAACTACCGCGCGTCCTGATGCAACCCGCGAAAGGGAGACGCAAGTTTCCCTTTCGCGTATTTCGAGCATGGAATCCCGATGAGCCAGCCTGCCAGCCCCAATATCCATTCCGACAAGCTCCTGATCCTCGATTTCGGCGCGCAATACACGCAGCTGATCGCACGCCGCATCCGCGAGATCGGCGTCTATTGCGAGATCTGGGCCTGGGACCACGACCCGGCGGAAATCGCCGCGTTCGGGGCCAAGGGCATCATCCTGTCAGGCGGGCCGGAATCCACCACCGATGTTGGCTGCCCCACTGCGCCGCAGCAGGTATTTGACAGCGGCGTGCCGATTCTCGGCATTTGCTATGGCATGCAGACGCTTGCCGCGCAGTTGGGCGGCGCCACCGAGGCGGCCGACCAGCGCGAGTTTGGCCATGCCGAGGTGGCCATCATCCACGCCGATGCATTGCTGGGCGGGCTGTCGGATCACGATGGTGCTCCACGTCTGGACGTGTGGATGAGCCATGGCGACCACGTGGCCAAGGCGCCTCCGGGCTTCATCGTCACCGCCACCACCGACCGCATCCCGGTGGCGGCGATGGCGAACGAGGCCAAGCGCTGGTACGGCGTCCAGTTCCATCCCGAAGTGACGCACACCAGGCAGGGCCAGGCGCTGCTGCGCCGCTTCGTGGTCGACATCTGCGGCTGCGCCACCCTGTGGACGGCGGCCAACATCATCGACGACCAGATCGCCCGGGTGCGCCAGCAGGTCGGCTCCGACGACGTGATCCTCGGCCTGTCCGGCGGCGTGGATTCGTCGGTGGTCGCGGCGCTGCTGCACAAGGCCATCGGCGACCAGCTCACCTGCGTGTTCGTCGACACCGGCCTGCTGCGCTGGAACGAAGGCGACCAGGTGATGGCGATGTTCGCCGAGCACATGGGCGTGAAGGTGATCCGCGTGAACGCGGCCGATCGCTACTTCGCCAGGCTCGAGGGCGTCAGCGACCCGGAAGCCAAGCGCAAGATCATCGGCAACCTGTTCGTCGAGATATTCGACGAGGAATCCACCAAGCTGAAGAACGCCAAGTGGCTGGCGCAGGGCACCATCTACCCGGACGTGATCGAGTCCGCCGGCAGCAAGACCGGCAAGGCGCACGTCATCAAGAGCCACCACAATGTCGGCGGCCTGCCCGAGCACATGAAGCTGGGGCTGGTGGAGCCGCTGCGCGAACTGTTCAAGGACGAGGTGCGCCGGCTCGGCGTGGAACTGGGCCTGCCGCGCGAGATGGTCTATCGCCATCCGTTCCCCGGCCCGGGCCTGGGCGTGCGGATCCTCGGTGAAGTGAAGCGCGAATACGCGGAGCTGCTGGCGAAGGCCGACCATATCTTCATCGACGAGCTGCGCAAGGCGGATTTGTACGACAAGACCAGCCAGGCGTTCGCGGTGTTCCTGCCGGTGAAGTCCGTCGGCGTGGTCGGCGACGCGCGCGCCTACGAATGGGTGATCGCGCTGCGCGCGGTGGAGACCATCGACTTCATGACCGCGCACTGGGCGCACTTGCCGTACGAGTTCCTGGGCACGGTGAGCAACCGCATCATCAACGAACTGCGCGGCGTGTCGCGCGTGGTCTACGACATCTCCGGCAAGCCGCCGGCGACGATCGAGTGGGAGTGATCGAGTGCCGGGCGCTGTCCGTCATCGACCCGCACGCGACGTCCAAGCCCGCAGCGATGCGGGCTTTTTCGTGTCGTTGACCGGCATGTTTCGAGGAATCGCTCGAAGAAGGATCAGAAATGATCTCTATGCTGGAAAATGATCAATTTACGGCCCATATTTGAGCCTTTGAATTGTTTGGAATTATGGTTTATAAGTGAGCCGTTCAACTCAACCCGGCGCTTGAAAGTTCATTCATGAGCCTGACGATTGAAGCGACGTCAACGATGACCGCCATGCAGGCCGCGCTCGGCACGCGCTTGGCACGCTTGCGCCTGAGCCGCAATCTGACCCAGGCCAGCTTGGCGCGCGAGGCGGGCGCATCGCTCAGCAGCATCAAGCGACTGGAAGCGGGCGAAAACACGTCGATGGAGACGTTCCTGCGCGTGCTCAAGGCGCTGGGCATGGAGGCGCGCCTGCTGGATGCCCTGCCCAACCCCGATGTGCGGCCGGTCGAGCGCGTCAGACACGGTGGCCGCGAGCGCCGTCGCGCACGCACGAAAGCGGGCACGCCCAAGGCAACAGCGTGGGCCTGGGGGGAGGACGGTGACCCATGACGGACGCCACGGTTCGCCTGTGGGGCCGGGATATCGGCGCGGTGAGCTGGCTGGATGACCGCGAGGTTGCCGTGTTCCAGTACATGCCGGATTTCGCGCAGAGTTCGATCCAGTTGGCGCCCATCATGATGCCGCTTCGCCCGCAGCCTTACGAATTTCGCGGGCTGCCAAACGAGGCGTTTCGCGGGCTGCCGGGATTGCTTGCCGATGCCTTGCCGGACCGGTTCGGCAACGCGCTGATCGACGCCTGGCTGGCGGCGCAGGGCCGTTCGGCCAGCAGCTTCAACCCGGTTGAACGCCTCTGTTACATCGGCACGCGCGGCATGGGCGCGCTTGAATTCCAGCCTGCGTTGGCCAGCGGGCTGCGCCAGTCGCGCGCCATCGAGATCGACGCGCTTGCCCAGTTGGCCAACGACGTGCTCAATCATCGCGAACGGCTGGTCGGCGTGCTCAAGGGCGAGGACGACCGCGCGGCGCTGGAGGACATCCTGCGCGTTGGCACCTCGGCCGGCGGCGCGCGGGCCAAGGCCGTGCTTGCCTGGAACGCGCGGACGGGGGAATTCCGCTCCGGGCAAGTGAAAGCCGGCGACGGCTTCACCTATTGGCTGATGAAGTTCGATGGTATTTCCAACAATCGCGACAAGGAACTGGCCGATCCGCAAGGCTTCGGCCTGATCGAATACGGGTTCCATTTGCTGGCGGTCGCCGCCGGCATCGACATGAGCGAGTGTCGCATTCACCACGAGGGCGGACGCGCGCACTTCATGACGCGCCGCTTCGACCGCGATGCCAGCGGTCGCAAGCTGCACATGCAATCACTTGCCGCCCTGCGCCATTTCGACTTCAACGCCGCGGGGGCGCACTCCTACGAACAGGCAGTGGAAACCATCCGCATGCTGGGGTTGCCGGTGCTGGATATCGAACAGCAGTTCCGCCGTGCCGTGCTGAACGTGCTCATCCGCAACCAGGACGATCACGTCAAGAACATCGCCTTCCTGATGAACCGGAAAGGCGAGTGGCGGTTGTCGCCCGCATTCGACGTCAGCTATGCCTACAACCCCGCGGGAAGCTGGACGCATCAGCACCAGATGAGCCTCAACGGCAAGCGCGACCAGTTCGAGTTGGCCGATCTGGTCCAGTTCGGCGCGTTTTGCGGCATGAAGCCGAAGAAAGCCCGGGACGCCATTGGCGACATCCATGAGCAGGTTGAAGACTGGATGCGCTACGCCGACATGGCCGGCGTGCCCGAGCCGATGGCGGCCAGGCTGCATCGAAGCATGCGGCGGGAAATCGTCCTCTAGTGCGGGGGGCTTGCTGTCATGGCCTTCCTTGCGACAATGGCGTGCCGGAACGCGTGCGCCGAACGTCGGTGACGCAGCGCCGGCTGCTTGAGCGTTGGCAACCCCTGCGAGGCCTTGCGTGACACCCACCGAGCTGATGGCACGAGCCGACGACGACTGGATGCGCCATGCATTGGCGCTCGCCGAGCGCGCCCGGCGCGAGGATGACGAAATTCCCGTGGGCGCGATCATTGTCGATGCCAGCGGCAGCCTCATCGCGGAAGGCTGGAATCGCAACATCGCCGAGCATGATCCATCGGCGCACGCCGAGATCGTGGCGATGCGCAGGGCAGGGCAGGCCGTCGGCAACCACCGGCTGCTGGGCTGTACGCTGTACGTGACGCTGGAACCCTGCGCGATGTGCGCGATGGCGATGGTGCACGCGCGGCTGGCGAGGGTCGTGTATGGCGCGGCCGATCCCAAGACCGGCGCAGCCGGCAGCGTGTTCGATCTGCTCGGCGACGCGCGGCATAACCATCGCGTGGCTGTTTCGGGCGGCGTGCTTGGCGAACAGGCCGGGGCGATGCTGACTGCATATTTCCGCGGCAAGCGCGGCAAGCCGGCTGCGGTCCGCTGACCGCAGCGGCTTGCCGGCGGGCTGCGCTTGCAGGCGTTGTCGCGCGTGCGGGATTCCACGGGCAAGCCGTTATCATGGCGACATTCTTTGATGGCAGGCGACCCCATGGCTTCTGATTCGGTATCCGATCGCTTGATCTGGATTGATCTGGAAATGACCGGGCTGGACACCGACCGCGACGGCATCCTGGAGATCGCGACGGTGGTGACCGATGGCCAGCTCAACGTGTTGGCGGAAGGGCCGGAACTGGCCATCGCCCATCCATTGGCCACGCTGGAAGCGATGGACGACTGGAACCGCAACCAGCACGGCAAGTCGGGGCTGTGGCAGCGCGTGCTGGACGAGGGCGTGCCGCTGGCCGAGGCCGAGGCGCGCACGCTGGCGTTCTTGCAGGCCTGGGTGCCGGCCAACGCCTCGCCGATGTGTGGCAATTCGATTTGCCAGGATCGCCGCTTCCTGCATCGGCTGATGCCTGCACTGGAGCGCTATTTCCACTACCGCAACCTGGATGTCAGCACGCTCAAGGAACTTGCGCGGCGCTGGTCACCCAAGGTGCTGGATGGCGTGAAGAAAACCTCCGCGCATACCGCGTTGAGTGACGTGCACGACTCCATTGCCGAGCTGCTGCATTATCGCGGCCACATGGGTGTCCTGGCTGGCCTGGCAACCGAATAGCCGGCAGGGAGCAAGGCGATTGATGCCTGCCGCATCCACGAGTAGCAAGCTCGTCGCAGCGCTGGTGGCGCTGCTGGCCATGCTTTGCCTCTGCCCGCATGCCCTTGCGGCCAAGGCTGCCGCGCCCGTGCTGCAAACCGCGGCGCAGGGAAAGCCGATTTCGGCGTTCTATCGCGAAACATGGACCACGCGACAGGGCCTTCCGCACAACCAGATCAACGCCATTGCACAGACGCCCGATGGCTATCTGTGGCTGGGTACCTGGGAAGGGCTGGTGCGTTACAACGGCCTCGACTTCACCCTGTTCAATCGCACCAATACGCCTGCGCTGAAAGACAACGGCGTGCGTTCGCTGCGCGCCTCGGCGGATGGGGCGGTGGTCATCGGCACCTCGCGTGGCGGCGTGACGGTGAGGCGGGGCGACAGTTGGAAGACCTGGAGCCAGGCGGACGGCCTGGCCCAGGATGAAATCATGGATGCGATGCTGGACCGGCAGGGGCGCCTGTGGGCTGGCACCGAAAGCATGGGCCTGACCATGCTCGACCACGGCAAGGCGACGCAATACAACACCGGCAATGGCTTGTTGCCAAGTGATGTGGTGTTCGGGCTGCTGGAGGACCGCGATGGCAGCATGTGGGTGGCAACCGCAAGCGGCCTTGTGCATATCGCCAACGGGCGTGCGACCATCCTTGCGCAACAGGCCGGGCTGCCGGCCGCGCCGGTGTTCCGCCTGTTTGAAACCGCCAAGGGTGAGCTGCTGGTCGGCAGCGAGCGCGGTGTTTATCGGCGCATCGCCAGCAGCGACCGCTTCCAGCTGCTGTCGCCACTGCTGCCCGATGATGGTGTCCCCAGTCTGGCTGAAGATGCCAGCGGCGATCTCTGGATCGGCACGATCAACAACGGCCTGTTCCGCCTGTCGCAGTCCGGGGTGGAGCATTTCACCAGTCGCAGGGAACTCCCCAACAATCGGGTGGCGTCCTTGCTGGCCGATCGCGAGGGCAGCATCTGGGTCGGGACCAATGCCGGTCTGATGCGATTGAGCGACGCGCCCTTCACCACCTGGAACAGCGACCAGGGCATGACCGACGATTACGTGCGGGCGTTGTCGGCGGCGCCCGATGGCGGCATCTGGATCGGTACCGGGCGTGGCTTGAACCTGTGGCGCAACAATGCGGTCGTGGCCCGCTACACGAAAGCCGATGGCATGCCGGGCGATTCCGTTCTCAGCCTGCTGCAGGACAGCAGCGGGGACTTGCTGGTCGGTACCTATACCGACGGCGTGCTGCGCATGCGCGCAGGCAAGATCATCGCCCGTTACGACAACGCGCACGGAATGCCCGGCAGCAACCAGATCCGCGCGCTGGCCCGGGACGGGCAGGGCACGCTCTGGATTGGCACCACGCGCGGCCTGGTGCGGCTGCGCGATGGAAAATTCGAGTTGTTCGGGCAGGCCCAGGGGCTGTTGCGCGACTTCATCATCTCGCTGTACACGGCGCGCGACGGCACGCTCTGGGTGGGCACCTCGGACGGCATGGCGCACATCGTCGGGGATGTGGTGAAGCCGTTCGACATGCGCTCGGTGCAGGGCGCGCAGGATGTCTTCGGCTTCCATGAGGACGCCGACGGCACCCTGTGGGTGGTCACCGATCGCGGCCTGCTGCGTTACCGCAATGGCCAGTTGCGCGGGCTGGGAATGGAAAACGGCCTGCCTGTCGATACCCTGTTCGCGGTGGTGGACGACCATCTCGGCAACCTCTGGCTCACGTCCAATCGCGGCGTGCTGCGGGTCGCCCGCAAAGAGGTCGAGGCCGTGCTGGACGGCAAGCACCGGCAACTGACGTTCGATCATTTCGGCGAAGCGGATGGGTTGGTCAGCGCGCAGTGCAACGGCGGTTCTGGCCCCGCAGCGCTGCGCGACAGCCGCGGCAACATCTGGATCGCCACGGCGCGCGGTGCCGCCACCGTGTCGCCGGGCGCGCTGCAGGCGTATCGGCACGCATTGCCGCAGGTGGTCCTGGAGCAGGTGCTGGCGGATGGCAAGCCGGTGCCACTGGACCGCGTGCTGCGGCTGCCGGCGGGCACGCGCAAGCTGGAATTCCGTTATGCGGCGCTGAGCTTCCTGATGCCGCGCTTCCTGCGCTACCGCTATCGCCTGGACGGGTTTGACCCGGCCTGGGTGGAGCGCGGCAACCAGCACAGTGCGCAATACACCAACCTGGATCCCGGCAGCTATCGCTTCAATGTCGGTGCCTCTGCCCCCGGCCTTGGCCAGGGCTGGAGCCGCGATGTCACCTCCATCCGGATCGAGGTTGCCCCACAGCCGTGGCAACGCCGCGGCGTCATCATCGCGGCGATGCTGGCCAGCGCGTTGCTGATGTATGGCCTGTACCTGTGGCGCGTGGGCAGCCTGCGCCGACGCGCGACCCGGCTGGAAGACATGGTGGAACAACGCACGCGCGACCTGCGCGAGCATGCCGAGCGCCTGCGCGAGTCCGACGCGGAAAAGACCCTGCTCCTGGGCAAGCTGCGCGAGCAGTCGGAGGCATTCGAGCGGATGGCGCTGGAAGATGCGCTGACCGGGGTTGGCAATCGCCGCAGCCTGGATGCGGCACTGCAGCTCGCGTTCCAGCGCGCCGCGCGCACCCGGCGCCCGCTGTGTTTTGCCTTGCTGGACATCGATCACTTCAAGCAGATCAATGACCGCTATTCCCATGCCGCGGGTGATCAGGCCCTGATCGCGGTTGCACATGCACTGCGTGATGCACTGGACGGGGCCGGGATGCTGGCACGCTGGGGCGTGCGAGGAGTTTGCCGTGCTGTTCGAGCGGGTGCCACTGGCGCGTGCGCGCGAACTCTGCGAAGCCATGCGCCAGCGCGTGGAACAGCTCGACTGCAGTGATTACGCGCCAGGCTGGACGCTGTCGATCAGCGGCGGCGTGGCCGAACGGGAAGGCGACCTGCGCCATGAAGCACTGGTGGCCCGCGCCGACGCACTGCTGTACCAAGCCAAGCACGCGGGGCGCAACCGCGTGTTGGGATGAGCCGCGTTCAGCCCGGCGTGACTGCCTTGCCATCGCCGTCGTCGGCGACGCCGCGCAGCAGGATGTCGGCGATCGGCCGACCATCCGCATCGCTGTGGAACACGTGCAGGTCGCGCTGCGGATAGGGAATGTTCAATCCGTTCCCGATCAACTCGTCATGCACCGCCTCGATCACCCGGCTGCGGGCTTCACCGTAATCATCGTTCCTGGTGAAGGCATAGAGCACGAGATCCACGCTGCTTTCGCCCAGATTGTTCACGCGCACCAGCGGTGGCGGTTCATCCAGAACCAGCGTTTCCTCACGGGCAATCTGCAGCAGCAGCCGTCGCGCCTTTTGCAGGTCGTCGTTGTAGCCAACGCCCACCGCCACTTCGAGGCGTCGCCAGGGAAGCGAGGAGAAATTGATGATGGGCTTGGTGGTGATTTCGCTGTTGGGCAGGATGATCACCCGGTGGTCAAAGGAGCGCAGGCGGGTCTGGAATACCCGAATTTCGAGCACCGTGCCTTCCTGCCCGGCTGCAACCACGTGATCGCCGGTGCGAAACGGGCGCAGCACGATCAGCATGACGCCGGATGCGATATTGGACAGCGAGTCCTTGAGCGCCAGGCCCACCGCCAGGCCGGCGGCGCCCAGGATGGCGAACATCGAGGTGGTGGGAACGCCGACCGCGGTCAACGCCGTCATGATCACCAGCACCAGCATCACCGCGTAGGCGATGTTGCGCAGGAAGCTGCTCAAGGTGATATCCACGTTGGCGCGCGTCATGACCCGGTCCAGCGCGGTGGACAGGCGCCTGGCCAGCCAGCGGCCAGCCACGAAGATGACCGCCGCCGCCAGCAGCTTGAGTCCCCAGGTTTCCAGCAGGTTCAGCCAGTTGATTCCACGCAGATCGCTGAGCAGGGTGGCGGCATCGGCGCGTTCGGCAACCACGGCAGGGGGGAGGAATGACATTGCCAGCATGCAGGCTCCTTGACTCGGTATTGCCCACGAAGGGAGCAACCCGGAACACTATCAGGTCTCATGGCGCCTGCCTGAAGGACGTGCAACCGTGGGCTTGCCCGGTACCTGCAGCTGCCTGTGTTTGATCAACAGATAGAGCACGGGTATCACCACCAGCGTCAGCACCGTGGAGGACACCATTCCGCCCACCATTGGCGCAGCGATGCGCCGCATGACCTCCGCGCCGGTGCCGTGGCTCCACATGATCGGCAGCAGGCCGGCCATGATCGCCACCACCGTCATCATCTTCGGCCGCACGCGTTCCACCGCGCCGGCGACGATGGCCCCGTGCAGATCGCTGGCCGAGAGCGGGCGTCCTTCCGTCCGGCAGCGCGCCTTGGCTTCCTCCAGCGCATGATCAAGGTAGAGCAGCATCACCACGCCGGTTTCTGCGGCCACGCCCGCCAGTGCGATGAAGCCCACCGCGACCGCGACGCTGAGCTGGTAGTCCAGCAGCCACAGCAACCAGATGCCTCCGATCAACGCGAACGGCACCGACAGCATCACGATCAGTGATTCGGTGACGCGCCGGAAGTTGAGGTAGAGCAGCAGGAAAATCAACGCCAGCGTAAACGGGATGACAATCCGCATGCGCGCGATTGCCCGCTGCATGTATTCGTACTGGCCACTCCAGCTGACGTAGGTGCCGGCGGGCAGCTTCACCGATTCCGCCACCGCCTGCTGCGCCCGATGAACGTAGGCGCCGAGGTCGCTCTCGCGGGTGTCCACGTAAATGTAGGCGGCCAGTTGCGCGTTCTCGGTGCGGATCGACGGCGCGCCCTGGCGAATGGCGAGCGTGGCCAGTTCGCCCAGCGGCACCTGCGCGCCATCCGGCGTGGCCACCAGCACCTGCTGCGCGATCCGTTCGGGGGTGTCGCGCAGGTCGCGCGGGTAGCGCACGATCACCCCGAAGCGCTCGCGGCCTTCCACCGTGGTCGTCACCAGCTGGCCGCCCAGCGCGCTGGCGACCACGTCCTGCACCTCGCCCACCGACAGCCCGTAGCGGGCCAATTGCGCAAGGTCGGGCGTGATGTCGAGATAGTAGCCACCGGTCAGGCGCTCGGCGTAGGCGCTGGTGGTGCCGGGCACCTTGCGCACCGCGGATTCGATTGCGCGCGAGACCTGCTCCAGCTGGCTCTGGCTGTTGCCGAACACCTTGATCCCCACCGGCGTGCGGATGCCGGTGGAGAGCATGTCGGCGCGCGCCTTGATCGGCATCGTCCACGAGTTGGCAACGCCCGGGAACTGCAGCGCCTTGTCCATCTCCGCGATCAGCTTGTCCACCGTCATGCCGTCGCGCCACTGGTCTTCCGGCTTGAGGTTGATGGTGGTTTCGAACATCTCCAGCGGCGCCGGGTCGGTGGCGGTCATTGCGCGGCCGGCCTTGCCGAATACCGATTCCACCTCCGGGAACGACTTGATGATGCGGTCCTGCTGCTGCAGCAGCTTCTGCGCCTGCGTGACCGACAGGCCGGGCAGGGTGGTGGGCATGTACAGCAGGCTGCCTTCGTTGAGGGCCGGCATGAATTCGCTGCCCAGTTTCGAAGCCGGCCACAGCGAGGCCAGCAGCACCAGCCCGGCCACGCCGAGGGTGAGCGCGCGGTGTTTCAGCACGCCGTGGATGACCGGGCGATACAGTCCGATCAGCAGGCGGTTCACCGGGTTCCTGTGCTCGGGCACGATCTTGCCGCGCACGAACAGCAGCATCAGCACAGGCACCAGCGTCACCGACAGCAGCGCGCCGCCGGCCATGGCGAAGGTCTTGGTGAACGCCAGCGGCTTGAACAACCGGCCTTCCTGCGCTTCCAGCGCGAACACCGGCAGGAACGAGACGGTGATGATCAGCAGGCTGAAGAACAGCGCCGGCCCCACTTCGCGGCAGGCATCGACAATCATCTGCGCGCGCGGCTTGCTGCCATCGTCGCGCTCCAGGTGCTTGTGCGCGTTCTCGATCATCACGATGGCGGCATCGACCATCGCCCCGATGGCAATCGCAATGCCGCCCAGGCTCATGATGTTCGAGTTCATGCCCAGCGCACGCATGGCGATGAACGCGACCAGCACCCCGACCGGCAGCATGATGATCGCCACCAGCGCGCTGCGCACGTGGAACAGGAACAGCACGCAGACCAGCGCCACGATCACGCTTTCCTCCAGCAGCGTGGTGCGCAGGGTGGCGATCGCGCGATCGATCAGCTGCGAGCGGTCGTACACGCTGCGGATGCTGACGCCTTCCGGCAGGCCGGACTGGATCTCCCGCAGCTTCTCCTTCACCGCGCCGATCACCGCGCGGGCGTTTTCGCCGTAGCGGGCAATCGCTATCCCGCCCACCGCCTCGCCTTCGCCATCGAGTTCGGCGATGCCGCGACGTTCGTCCGGCACCAGCTCGACATTGGCGACATCGCGCACCAGCACCGGCACGCCGCCTTCGGCCTTCACCACCAGCTGCTCGATGTCGCCGATGCCGCGCAGGTAGCCGCGCCCGCGCAGCATGTACTCGGTCTCGGCGAGCTCCAGCGTGCGGCCGCCGACATCGCGGTTGCTGGCCGCGATCACCTCGCCGACGCGGGCCAGCGGGATGCCGTATTCGCGCAGCTTGACCGGGTCCACGGTGACCGAATACTGGCGCACGAAACCGCCGATGCTGGCCACTTCGGCCACCCCGTGCGCGGCGGTGAGTGGATAGCGCACGAACCAGTCCTGCAGTGCGCGCAGCTGGTCCAGCGAGTGGCGTTTGCTCTCCAGCACGTACTGGTACACCCAGCCCACGCCGGTGGCATCCGGGCCCAGCATGGGGGTGACCCCGGCCGGCAGCTGGCGCCCGGCGGCGCTGAGGTATTCCAGCACCCGCGAGCGCGCCCAGTACAGATCGGTGCCGTCTTCGAAAATCACGTACACGAAGGACGACCCGAAGTAGGAGAAGCCGCGCACCACCTTGGCTTTCGGCACCGCCAACAGCGCCGTGGTCAGCGGATAGGTGATCTGGTTCTCCACCACCTGCGGCGCCTGTCCCGGCGCCTCGGTATAGACGATGACCTGTACGTCGGACAGGTCGGGTTGGGCGTCCAGCGGGGTGCGCAGGAGCGCGTGGATGCCGCCGGCGGTGAGCGCCAGTGCCAGCACCAGCACCAGGAACACGTGTCGCGCCGACCATTCGATGATCCGGGTCAGCATGTCAGTGCTCCATGCCGGACATGTCGTGGCCGCTCATGTCGTGGCCGGCGTGCGGGTCGGGCGCGGGGGGTGCGTGGCCGGCGTGCGGGCTGGCTTTCGGGGCGTCCGCGGCGGGTTGCACAGGCAGCGCGTGCTCACGCCTGTCGTGCGCGGCCGGCGCCACGTCGGCTGGCGGCGCCATGGCGCTCAGGGCGCCGCGCAGATTGCTTTCGGAATCGATCAGGAAATTGCCTGCCACGACCACGCGTTCGCCTTCGCGCAGGCCATCCAGCACTTCGATGCGCTCGCCATTGCGCTGGCCAATCACCACCGGTCGCGGTGAAAATCGCCCCGTTGCCACTTCAACCAGCACGATCTGGCGCTCGCCGGAATCGATCAGCGCCGACCGCGGGATGGCCAGCACACGGGTACCGTCATCGCCGGCGAGCGTGACGTTGCCGAACAGCCCCGGACGCAGCCGGCCGTCCGGGTTCTTCAGTTCCACCCGCACCGCCAGGCTGCGCGTTGCCGCATCCAGGGTGGGTTGCAGGAATCCCACCTTGCCGGCAAAGGTTTGCCCCGGCAGTGCCGGCGTGGCGAAGCTGGCAGGCTGGCCAAGCCGCACCTGGCTGATCTGCGTTGCAGGCACGTTGGCGATCACCCAAACCGTGGACAGGTCGGCGAGGCGCAGCAGGGTGTCGCCGGCGACGAAGCGCGTGCCTTGCACCACGGGCTTGTCCACGATCACGCCGCTGGCCGGGGCGGTGATGGTCAGGTTTCCAGGGGGAAGATGGGCGATGTGTTCCAGTTGCGCTTCGCTGATGTCCCAGTTGCGCAGGCGGCGCTTGGCGGCGTCGCGCAGGCGGCGCATCGACTGCACGCTGGCGGCGTCGCCGCCCTGCAGCTGGCGAAGGGCCGCGTCGGCCACGCGGTAGTCTTCCTGCGCCGCCAGCAATTGCGGGCTGTACACGGTGGCAAGCGGCTGGCCACGCCGAACCGCCATGCCGGTCTGGTTGGCTTGCAGGGTTTCCACCCAGCCGTCGAAGCGCGGGGCGATCACGTGCAGCGAGGCCTCATCCACGGTGATGGTGCCGCTGGCCAGGATGCCAGTGCGCAGCGCTTCCCGTCGCACTGCTTCGGTGCGCACGCCCAGTGCCTGGATTTTTTCCGGCGGCAGCGCCACGGTACCGGGCGCTGACGACGCTTCGTCATCGGCATAGACCGGGATGTAATCCATCCCCATGTCGTCTTTCTTCGGCACCGGCGAGGTATCGGGCAGGCCCATCGGATTGCGGTAATACAGCGGCTTGCGCGCGGCCGGCGCAGCGGCGGTGGCGGGTTTGGCGGGCGTCGTCAGCCGGCCCAGCGCGATGCCGCTGCCCAGCGCGACGATCAGGCCGGTGGCGATCAGGATTCCGTGGGAATGCTTCATGGGGTGTCTCCTTCGAGGGCGCGCACGCCGGCGGCGCCGAGCAGTTCGTCGCGGGTTGCATCGAGATGGGCGAGCCGAGCGTCTTGCCACTGGGTCAGCGCGTCGAGCAGGGCGTTGAAGTCCACGTCGCCGACCTGGTAGCTGGCGAGTGCGGAGTTGTAGTTGGCTTCGGCCTGCGGGATGCGGGTGGTTTCCAGCAGACGGCGCTGGCGTTGCGCGCTGCGCCACTGCACCCATGCCACGCCCAGTTGGCCGCCCAGCGTCGTCTGTTGCGCGTCGGCACGCGCTTGCGCAGCATCCCGCAGACGCCGCGCCTCGTCTTCGCGTGCGGCCAGCGCACGCCGCTGCAACGGCAGTTCCACTTCCAGCATCAGGTCAAAGCCGTCGATGCGATGGCCGCGCTGCATCGCGCCGATGCCGATGGATACATCCGGCCAGCGTTCGCGCTGGCGCAACCGCAGGGTGTCCTGTGCGGCGAGTATCTGGGCCTGTGCGGCTTGCAGGGCGGGATGCGCGCGCGTGTCCAGTGTCGCCAGTGCATCGCCCAGGGTGGCGCTGGCCACCGCGATCTGCGGTGGTTCCCGCGCCGGCGACAGTGCGGCGTCGGCGCGCCGGCCCAGCAGCAGGTTGAGCAGCATGCCGGCCTCGTTGCCCAGTTCTTCCAGCACGATGCGCTGGCCTTGCACGCGGGTTGTTTCCACCTGTGCCCGGATCGCGTCCTGCTGCGGCACCATGCCCAGCGCGTAGCGCACGCCGGCGATCTCTTCCAGCTTTCGCAGAAGCACGATCTGGTCATCGAGCAGCTGCAGCGCCTGCCCGGCGTGCCAGTAGCGCACGTAGGCCGCATCTGCCTGCGCCAGCAGATCCAGGGCGGTGGCATCACGACGTGCGCCAAGCGCCTGCGCATTTTGCTCGGCAATTCCGCGCGCCAGCCCACGCTTGCCCCACAGCGGAATGCGCTGGCGCAGTTGGTAGCGGGTGTTGCCGACGTTGGCCGGCAGCAGGTCGGGATGACTGGGCGAGATACCCTGCAGCAGGATCTCGGCGCTGGGATTGGGCAGGCTGCCGGCGGAGACGGTCAGCGCCTGCGCGGCCTCGGTTTCCGCCTGCTGCGCGCGCAATTCGGGATTGTGCGCCAGCAGCCAGTCGTGGATGGAGGCCACGTCGGCGCCAGGTGGCGTGCCCGCGGCGTATTGGGCGGACGCAGGGAAGGCAAGCAGCAGGCAGGCAAACGCCAGCCAGCGCGCTCGCGCGGCGACGATGCGACGCGCACCGCCAATCAATGGAAATTGCATGTTCAACCTCGACCAGGCCTGCGGAGCCGCCGCGCGATGGCGCACGCGCGGCACGACCACGGTGATGCGCTGGCATCACCGCCAGTGGCGGGGGTCAGGGATCAAATCAGCAGCAGTGCCGCAGGATGCGCGGTTGGGCGGTGCCATGGGATGGCAGGCGGGGAGTCCACGCGCCGCAATGTCGCCTGCGCGGGCGACACCCAGGCGATGACCGGAGGCGGCACCAGTGCCGGCAACGCCGGCAGTGCCGGAATGCGCGCCGTGTCGGGGCTGGGGACAGCCTGATCGCAATGCGCCGCGCACATGCTCTGGTTGTTGCTGGCCGGGGCCGGGGTCTCGTGGCAGTGCGCGGTGTGCCCGCCCATTTGCATGGGTTGCGCAGCGACGGGCAGCAATGGCGACGTCATTGCGCATGCGACGTGCCAAGCCAGCGCCGTCTGCGACCACAGCAGCGCCAGCATCATCACGAGGGTGATGCGCAGGCGCAGTCTGTGGCGGAGCGGTTTCATGGGACGGAGGATAACCGGGAACAGGGGCGAGGGCAGCGCGTCGCCAGTGTTGACCTTCCCGTTGGGGGAAGGTCAAGCAGGAAGCCTTCAGGCCTTGGCGTTTGCCAGTGCCAGCCAGGTATCCACCACGGTGTCCGGGTTCAGCGATACCGATTCGATCCCCTGTTCCATCAGCCACAGCGCAAGGTCCGGATGGTCGCTGGGGCCTTGTCCGCAGATGCCGATGTATTTTCCCCTGGCGCGGGCCGCCTGAATGGCCATCGACAGCAGCTTCTTGACCGCCGGATTGCGCTCGTCGAACAGCCCGGCCACGATCGCCGAATCGCGATCCAGGCCGAGGGTGAGCTGGGTCATGTCGTTGGAGCCGATCGAGAAACCGTCGAACAGTTCGAGGAATTCGTCCGCCAGCAGCGCGTTCGATGGCACCTCGCACATCATGATGATCTTCAACCCGCCGTCGCCCTGCTTCAGGCCGTTTTCGGCCAGCACCTCAAGCACCTTGCGGCCTTCGTCCACGGTGCGCACGAACGGGATCATCACCCACAGGTTGGTCAACCCCATGTCCTCGCGCACGCGCTTGACCGCTTTGCATTCCAGCGCGAAGGCGTCCTTGAACGATGCGTCGATGTAACGCGACGCGCCGCGGAAGCCGATCATCGGGTTTTCTTCGTGCGGCTCGTAACGTGCGCCGCCGATCAGGTTGGCATATTCATTGGACTTGAAATCCGACAGCCGCACGATCACCGGATTCGGCGCCACCGATGCGGTGATGGTGGCGATGCCTTCCTTCAGTCGCTCGATGTAGAACTCCACCGGCGAGGCATAGCCGGCGGTGCGCGCGTCGATCTTCGCCTTGGTCGCCGCATCCTGCGAGGCGTATTCCAGCAGCGCCCGGGGATGCACGCCAATGTGGCTGGCGATGATCATTTCCAGGCGCGCCAGGCCAATGCCGGCATTGGGCAGCATGCCGAAGTCGAAGGCGCGGTCCGGGTTGGCCACGTTCATCATGATCTTGAGCGGCGCCGGCGGCATGTTGCCGAGATCGGTGGTGGTGCGCTCGAAGGGCAGAGCGCCGGCATAGATGTAGCCGGTGTCGCCCTCGGCGCAGCTGACGGTGACGGCATCGCCGTCGTTGATCCGGTCCAGCGCGTCGCCGGTGCCGACCACGGCGGGCACGCCCAGCTCGCGGGCGATGATCGCCGCGTGGCAGGTGCGGCCACCGCGATTGGTGACGATGGCGGCGGAGCGTTTCATCACCGGCTCCCAATCGGGGTCGGTCATGTCGGCGATCAGCACGTCGCCGGGCTGCACCCGGTTCATGTCGTCCAAAGAGCGCACCACGCGCGCGGTGCCGCTGCCGATCCTGCTGCCGATGGCGCGGCCTTCGGACAGCACCTCGCCACGTTGCTGCAGGGTGTAGCGTTCGATCTGGGTGGCGTGTGCGCGCGACTTCACCGTCTCCGGGCGCGCCTGCAGGATGTAGAGCTTGCCGGTGTGGCCGTCCTTGCCCCATTCGATGTCCATCGGGCGGCCGTAATGCTGTTCGATCACCAGCGCCTGCTTCGACAATTCCTCGACGTCCGCATCGGTGACCGAGAACTTGCCGCGCAGTGCGGCCGGCGTGTCCTCGGTGCGCACGCGTTCGCCCGGCGCGTCGGAATACACCATGCGCAGCTGCTTGCTGCCGAGGCTGCGGCGCAGGATGGCGGGCAAGCCCTGCTTGAGCGTGGGCTTGTACACGTAGAACTCGTCGGGGTTCACCGCGCCTTGCACGACCATCTCGCCCAGGCCATAACTGGAGGTGACGAAGACCACGTCGCGGAAACCGGATTCGGTATCCAGGGTGAACAGCACGCCGGACGCGCCGATGTCGGAGCGCACCATCAGCTGGATGCCCGCGGAGAGGAACACATCCTCGTGCTTGAACCCGTGGTGCACGCGATAGGCAATGGCGCGGTCGTTGTACAGGCTGGCGAAGACTTCCTTGACCTTGCGCACCACGTCGTCGGCGCCGGTCACGTTGAGGAAGGTTTCCTGCTGGCCGGCGAAGCTGGCATCGGGCAAATCTTCCGCCGTGGCCGAAGAGCGCACCGCCACCGCGATGTCTTGCGCACCGCTGTCGGCGCACAGCTTCGCGTAGGCGCTGCGGATGTCCTGGTCCAGTTCCGGCTGCAGCGGGGCGTCGATGACCCAGCCACGGATCTCCGCACCGGCAGCGGTCAGCGCCGGGACATTCTCGACGTCGATGGCGGCCAAGCGATCGTAAATGCGCGCATGCAGGTCGTTATGGGCGATGAATGCCTTGAACGCGTCGGCGGTGGTGGCGAAGCCGCCCGGCACCGAGACGCCGAGACCTGACAGCTGGCCGATCATCTCGCCCAGCGAAGAGTTCTTGCCGCCCACCTGGGCGAGATCGGACAGGCGCAGGTCGTGCAGCCAAAGGACGTTGCTGGTCAAAGCGGGGCTGGTCAAGGCGGGCTCCGTGGGGGCGTGTGCGGCGCTGGCGCGCGGGGGACGTGCAGGCGGTAATCCGGTTATTTTACCCCGAGCACTCACAAGGAATGTCCATGGATGCCGTTCGTCCCGTGTTCTATGTCTCCGATGGCACCGGCATTACCGCCGAAACCATTGGTCACAGCCTGTTGACGCAGTTTGCAGGCCTGCAATTCACCACCGACCGCCTGCCGTTCGTGGACTCGCCGGAAAAAGCGCGCGAGGCTTCCCTGCGCGTGCGCGCGGCGGGTGAGGCCGCCGGCGTGCGCCCGGTGGTGGTGAATTCCTGCGTGGATGCCGAACTGAACCATATCCTTGCGGAAAGCGGGGCGCTGATGCTGGACGTATTTGCCCCGTTCATCGCACCGCTGGAGGCCGAGCTTGGCCAGGCGCGGAACGCGCATATCGGGCGCGCGCACGGCATCGTCGATTTCGACAGCTATCACCGGCGCATCAATGCGATGAACTACGCGTTGGCCCACGATGACGGCGTGAAGCCGGATTATTCCGAGGCCGACTTGATCCTGGTGGCGGTGTCGCGCGCCGGCAAGACGCCCACCTGCGTCTACCTGGCACTGCACCACGGCGTGCGTGCTGCCAACTACCCGTTGACGCCAGAGGATCTGGAAAGCGAACGCCTGCCCGCGCTTCTGCGCCAGTACCGCAACAAGCTGTTCGGGCTGACCATCGACCCGGTGCGGCTGCACCAGATCCGCCAGGAGCGGCGCCCCAATTCGCGCTACGCGCAACTGGACACGTGTCGTCGCGAGGTGGCGCAGGCCGAGTCGATGTTGCGTCGCGAGGGCGTGGAATTGCTCAGCACCACGCACGCGTCCATCGAGGAAATCGCCAGCCGGGTCATGGGCCATCTGGGCATCAGCCGCGAGATGTATTGAAGCGCAATGCGCCTGCGGCCATCCACTCGAACCTAGGCCTCGATCCGCAATCCGTCAATCCTGCCGCAGCCTTCGGCGCGCGTGTAGGATCGAACCATGAGCCTTGTCCTTGCCCGCCGTGTCCAGCGCCCCGTGCTCAGCCGCTTCGGCTGGCTGATGGGGCTGTATGCGGAGAACCACGCCCGCTTGCAGCGGCTGTTCGAAGTCGCGGATCTGGGCTGCGGCACCTATGCCTCGTCGATTGGCGATGGGCTGGACGTCAACCTCATCGTGATCGAGCAGCACGCCTACACCACCGAGCTGCGCATGAGCTATGGAATGATCGATCCGCAAACGGGTCTGGCCGACCCATCCGCCAGCCTGCGGCTGTACCGGGATGCGCGCCAGGTCGAAGCCACGCATTGCTACATGGGACGGCGCTGGCAGGACGTGATCGGCATGTATCCGCCCCCGAGCCGCATCCTCGATCATCGTTTGCGGATGAACACGTTCCTCGGCAAATGGCTGCAATACCTTGCCGAGCAGGGCCACGGCGTGGCGACCTTGCGCAAGGATGGCGAGAAAGTTGGAATTGGTGCTTGACGGATCCCGATTTCCACCCCAGAATGCGCGTCTTTCCAGCCCCGTGGGGCCATAGCTCAGCTGGGAGAGCGCCTGCATGGCATGCAGGAGGTCGGCGGTTCGATCCCGCCTGGCTCCACCATTTTCAAAACGTTTCCGGTTCTGTCCCCATCGTCTAGAGGCCTAGGACATTACCCTTTCACGGTAGCGACCGGGGTTCGAATCCCCGTGGGGACGCCATCTCGGAATCGGTCAACGTCGCAGCAGTTGCGCAAACGGTCACCTTCGGGTGGCCGTTTTCGTTTGCGCAACCCGGCGTTCGCGGAACCGCCGCGCGCGCTGGCTCAGGCGTCCTTGTTGTGCCGGCGCAGCACGCGCTGCTTCTCGCGGTTCCAGTCGCGCTCCTTGCTGGCCTCGCGCTTGTCGTGGGACTGCTTGCCCTTCGCCAGCGCCAACTCGGCCTTGACCTTGTTGCCTTTCCAGTACAGCGCGGTGGGGATCAGCGTGTAGCCGTCGCGCTGGATGCGGCCGATCAACACATCGATCTCGTGCCGGTGCAGCAGCAGCTTGCGCGTGCGGCGGTCATTGGCCACCACATGCGTCGATGCCTGGATCAACGGCGTGATCTGCGCGCCGATCAGGAACAACTCCCCCTGCAACACCACGGCATACGCATCGACGATGTTGGCGCGGCCGGCGCGGATCGCCTTCAGTTCCCAGCCTTGCAGCGACAACCCCGCCTCGAGCTTGTCCTCGAAGTGGTATTCGTGGCGCGCGCGCTTATTCAGCGCGATGGTGCCGCTGTTGTTTGGCTTATCCTTGCCAGTCTTCTTGTTCATTCCGATATTCTCGCCGATCCGGCCGAACTTCGGGGTGGTTGGCTCGCACGGAACCCCTGATGCCCGTCATTTTGCGCAGTGCCCTGGTCGAACATTCCACCGCGCGCATGTTTGCGCTGGTCAATGACGTGGCCGCCTATCCGCGGCGTTTCGACTGGTGCCGGGAGGCGCAGGTGCTGGAACAGGAGGATGCGCGCCTGCTGGCGCGGCTGGACCTTGGCGTTGGCGGCTTCTACATCTGGTTTACCACCGAGAACCTGCTGGCGCCGCCGCATCACATCGACATGCTGCTGCGCGATGGGCCGTTCCGCCATCTGCAAGGGCGCTGGGAATTCCATGCGCTGGACGAGGCGGCCTGCAAGGTGACGCTGAAGCTCGACTTCGAGCCACAAAACCGGCTATTGGGGCCAGCGATGCTGCTGGGCATGCAGGGCTTGGCCGACCGCATGGTGGACGACTTCGTGCGCGAGGCGGACAAGGAAGCCACGTGATGCGCGTTCAGCTGCTGCGGGCATGGCCGAAACGCTGCGAGAGCGTCGAGGTTGAACTGGCGCAGGCTGCCTGCGTTGGCGATGCGCTGGCCGCCGCCGGTTGGCGGCTGGAGGATGGCTTCGTGGCGCTGGCGGTGTTCGGCAGCTGCGTCGGGATCGACGCCGAACTGCACGACGGCGACCGCGTTGAACTGCTGCGCCCGCTGCGCATGGATCCGAAGCAGGCGCGCCGCCAGCGCGCCAGGCGCGGGTCGGGCCGTTAGCCGCGACCCTTTTTCTTGTCCTTGTCCTTGGACAGGTTCGGGCCGAAGTAGCGCACCGAATTTTTCGCAAGCTCGGAATCCTGCTCGGGGAAATACTCGCCTTCCCAGCGCGAGAGCTGCCCGTTTTCGAACCACACGGTCATCGTCTTGACCGTCGGCGCGCCGTGGCGGCCAATGCGCTGGCTGGCGACATAATCCCAGCGATCATGGTGGAAGGGATCTTGAACGGACGGCGTGCCCAGCAACATCATGACCTGGCGCTGGTCCATCCCGGCCTGCAACTGATCCACCGCTGTTTTTTCCAGCAGGTTGCCCTGGAAGATCGGCTGCCTGTAAAGCAGGCCACAACCGCTCACCAGCAGGGTTGCAAGAAGGAGTGGGAGCAGTTTGCGCATCGGTGGCATGGGGCAGTGGCGGAAGTGCCGATGATACACTTCCATGCAGTCGCGTCGCCCCCCTCGCGTTCGCACGGTCGGGGCGTTCACCCGACGTTGCATGGCGCGCTGGAGCATTCGGAGAAACGCTGATGACAAAGGATCTTCGCAAGGTCGGCCTCAAAGTCACCCAGCCGAGGCTGCGGATCCTGGAGCTCCTGGAGCATGCCAAGCCACGGCACATGACCGCCGAAGACATTTATCGCCAGCTGCTGGCCGAGAGCGAAGACATCGGCCTGGCGACGATTTACCGCGTGCTGACCCAATTCGAGTCGGCCGGGCTGGTGCTCAAGCACAACTTCGAAGGTGGCACGGCGGTTTACGAGCTGGACCGGGGCGAACACCACGACCACATGGTGGATGTGGAGTCCGGCAAGGTGATCGAGTTCCACAGCGATGAAATCGAGCAACTGCAGTTCAAGATCGCGGCCGAACACGGTTACCAGATCGAAGACCACGCGCTGGTGCTGTACGTTCGAAAGAAGCGCTGAAGCGCGCCTCCCGCCTGGAGCGACCCATTGCTCGCCGTGCTGCGCAACGGTCGGCTGGATCAGGTGGCGGCCGTGTCGTCGGCGATCAATTGCGCCGGATAGTCTTCATCGGCCAACGCCGAAAGGGCCGCATCGGCAGTGAAGCTGCCGCTGGCCCGCACTTGGCCACTGCCCAGATCCACCACGATGCCGGCGTCCGGATCAAGTGCCTGCAGGGCGCGCGTCACGGTGTTCACGCAGTGCTGGCAACTCATGTTTTCGACCTTGAACAGCATGATGGCGACCTCGGAGGGGGAGTGAACAGCGGGAAGTGTCGCGCTTGCCATGGGGGCAAGGTCAAGCATGCGTGCCGCCGCTTGACCTTCCAGCCCGGGGAAGGTTGATGATGGGGCCATTCCCCGGCGCCGTACTGGGAGGTTTCCATGCGATCTGACACTACGTTTCGGCTTGCCATCACCGGCATGACCTGCGCGTCCTGCGCCGGCCGTGTGGAAAAAGCGTTGCGCAAGGTCGAAGGCGTGCGTGAAGCCGAGGTCAACCTGGCCACCGAGACCGCGCAGGTGACGGCCTCGGCCAGCGTACCGGCTGCGCGCTTGATCGCAGCGGTGGAACATGCCGGATATCACGCCCGCCTGCAGGATGACGAGCCGGCGCAGGCCGACGCGCAGCCTGGGCAGGTCAGCATGACCCGTGAAACCCGTCACCTGCTGTTGGCGGCCCTGCTTTCGCTGCCGCTGATCGCGCCGATGCTGCTGCTGCCGGCGGGCGTGCACTGGATGCTGCCGGGCTGGGTGCAATGGCTGCTGGCCACGCCGGTGCAGTTCTGGCTGGGCGCACGTTTCTATCGCGCCGGATTCAGCGCGCTGCGTGCGCGCAGCGGCAACATGGACCAACTGGTCGCGCTGGGCACCAGTGCCGCCTATGGCCTGAGCATGTTCAATCTGCTTGCGGCGGCAGGCATGCGCGGCGAGATGCCACTGTATTTCGAATCATCGGCGGTCGTCATCACGTTGATCCTGCTTGGCAAATGGCTGGAGGCGCGCGCCAAGCGGCAGGCCACCGGCGCCATCCGCGCATTGCAGGCGCTGCGTCCGGCGACTGCGCGCGTAGTGCGCGGCGCGCAGGAAGTCGATGTCCCCATCGCCCGGGTCGCCATCAACGATGAGGTGGTGGTGCGCCCCGGCGAGCGCATTCCGGTCGATGGGCAGGTACTGGAAGGCCGCAGCCACAGCGATGAGTCGCTGCTCAGCGGCGAATCCCTGCCAGTGCCGAAAGCGCCGGGGGATCGTGTCACCGGCGGCGCGGTGAACGGCGAAGGGTGGCTGCGCATCCGCACCACTGCTGTGGGCGCGGAGTCGGTGTTGGCGCATATCGTGCGCCTGGTGGAAGACGCGCAAGCGAAGAAAGCACCGATCCAGCGCATCGTGGACAAGGTCAGCGCCGTATTCGTGCCGGTGGTGCTGGGCATCGCCGTCCTGACGCTGCTGGGCTGGGGCATCGCCGGTGGCGACTGGGCACGGGCGCTGTTGAACGCGGTCGCCGTGCTGGTCATTGCCTGTCCCTGCGCGCTGGGGCTGGCCACGCCTGCGGCGGTCATGGCCGGCACCGGCGTGGCCGCGCGTGCCGGCATCCTGGTCAAGGATGTGGAAGCACTTGAGACCACCCGGCAACTGCGCACGATCGCATTCGACAAAACCGGCACCTTGACCGAAGGCAGGCCCACGCTGATTGGCCTGCACGCGATCGACGGTGACGATGCCGGACTGCTGGCCGCGGCTGCGGGTTTGCAGGCGGGCAGCGAGCATCCGTTGGCGAAAGCGGTCATGGCTGCCGCACGCGAGCGACATGCGTCCGCTGCCGCCGTCACCGACATCACTGCGGTGGCCGGGCGCGGCATCGAGGGCGTGCAGCACCGCCGCCGCCTGGTGCTGGGGCATGCGCGCTGGATGCAGGAACTCGGCATCGACCTGAGCCCTGCGCGTTCGCTGGCAGACGCAGCCGCCAACGCCGGCCTCACGCAGTCGTGGCTGGCGGTGCAAGCCGACGCCGGCTGGCATCTGCTGGGCCTGCTGGCGTTTGGCGATGCGCCGCGCGAGCAGTCCACGCAGGCTATTGCCGCGTTGCGCGCGATGCAGGTCCATCCGCTGATGCTGTCGGGCGATAACCGCGCGGCCGCGCAGGCCATCGCCGCGCAGGTGGGGCTGATGCCAGACGAAGTGCGCGCCGAGCTGCTGCCGGCCGACAAGGTCCGCATCATTCGTGAACTGTCGGCACAGGGCCCGGTGAGCATGGTGGGCGATGGCCTCAACGACGCACCTGCGCTGGCGGCGGCCACGGTGGGGTTCGCCATGGGTAGCGGCACCGACGTGGCCATGCACGCGGCCGGCATCACCCTGATGCGCCCGGACCCGCGACTGGTGGCGGATGCCATCGACATCTCCCGCCGCACCGTGCGCAAGATCCACCAGAACCTGTTCTGGGCGTTCATCTACAACATCGTGGGCATCCCGCTGGCAGCCTCCGGTGCGCTGGATCCGGTCTGGGCGGGCGCGGCGATGGCGGCCTCCAGCGTCAGCGTCGTCACCAATGCGCTGTTGCTGCGGCGCTGGGCGCCGCAGGCGCGCGACTGATGGGGAGATCGACATGCGCGTGAAGCAGGCACGACCCGAGCTGGCCGATGCATTGGGGCAGGGGCTGCACAACATCGGCCAGGCCGCCGGCTTGACCGGGGTGTCGGCCAAGATGATTCGCCACTACGAAAGCATTGGCTTGGCACGGCCCAGCGGACGCACCCTTGCCAACTACCGTCTGTATTCCGACGGCGACCTGCACCGGCTGCGCTTTATCCGCCGGGCCCGCGCGTTGGGCTTTTCGATGGAACGCGTTCGCATGTTGCTGGCCCTGTGGGATGACCCGCATCGGGCCAGCGCCGAGGTCAAGCAGCTTGCGCAGGAGCATGCCGCCGAGCTGGCACGGAAAATCCATGACTTGCTGGCCATGCAGCGTGCGCTGGAGGCGCTGGCGCAGCAATGCCACGGCGACGACCGGCCCACGTGCCCGATCCTGGAAGACCTGGCCAGCACGCAGGCCTCCACGGCTCGGTGCGACGCCGGCCATTGACGCGCTGGCGTGATGCATGACACGGGGTTTTCCTACCGATGCGCGCGGCGTCGGCTGGCTGCCTCGGATGGGCCCGCATTCCAGACTGCACGCAGCTTCCGTGACGGGACGATGCCATGTGCAGACGGTTGGCCTTGCTGGGTGTACTGATGTCATTCGCCTTGCCGGGACACGCCGAGCAGTTGTATCGGTGCGTTGGGCAACAGGGGTCAGTCAGCTACCAGTCGCGGCCGTGCGCGGCTGGCCAGCGCCTGGATCGCGTACTGGAGTTCCAGCCCGAGGCGGCCCAGCCCGCGCCCTCCCGTGCAATACCGAGGCGAGCGCCAGCCTACGGGCAAGCGCATGGCACCCGCCTGCGCGGCACGCATCCCCGCCGCATGCTCGCCGCCAGCGACCGCTGTCGCATCGAGAAGAACAGGCGCGAGGCTGCCCTGCAGCGGCTGGGCCTGACCCGGACGTTTGCGCAACTCAGTCATCTGGACGAGCCGGTCAGGGCGGCCTGCCGGGGCTTCTGAATCCGCTCAGCGCAGGGAGGCCTGCTGAATGACGTGCGGCACTTGCCGCCATGTCGACAGGTCATATCCCCAGTTGCGGAGCTGGGTGCGTGAACGCTCCAGGTCGGCCTCCGCTATCGACGGACTGCGTGCGAACACCCACGCGTAATCGCGGGCATCGCGAGCCACCACCATCAGGCTGTAGTCGTCGCGCAAGCCAGCCACCACGTATTGCGCCCGGATCGGGCCGAAGACACGGACATCCCAGACCGCATTGCCCGTCCCGGGGCGCACGTACGCCGGGGCTTCGATGCGCTTGCGCGGGCCGTCCGCGCCGCCGTGATTGAAGCTGAGCGTCGTCCGGATGCTTCCATCCGCCTGCAGTGCATAGGTCTCCACTGCATTCCACGCATCGCGCTCGAAGGGGGTGGGGATGCTGGCGACCAGATACCACGTCCCCATGAAGCGGGTGAGGTCAACGTGCTGTACCGGGCGTATCGGCGGCAGGTTGGCCGACCCGGGGCCGGCGAGCAGCAGCAACATGACCACCCAGATCAGGCGTCCGCGCGAATGCCGGCCCATCATCGGTCACCGTTCTCTGCGGCGCTCGAACAGGTAGTGCGCCACCAGCCATTCCCGGCCATTGGCGTAGCCAAACAGCTCCGCGCATGCCATCCAGAACATGCGCCAGCGCTGGAACCACAGTTCGGCGGCATCGCCATAGGCGTCGCGCAGGATCGGCAACACCGTGTCCCGGTGGGCGTCCTGATGCTGCAGCCACTGATTGGCGGTGCGCATGTAGTGGGTGCCATCCAGCAGCCAGCGCTGTTCGATCGCCAGCGCGTCCTGGAAATGCAGGAGGGTGTCTGCTGCAGGCATCAAGCCGCCGGTGAAGAAATGCCGGCCCATCCAGTTGTCCGAACCTTCCGTTTCGAACGGATAGAGCAGGGTGCGGTGGGCGAAGATGTGCACGAACAGTTTCCCGCCCGGCTTCAGCCAGCCGCCGATGCGCTTGAGCAGACTGTCGTAATTGCGCATGTGCTCGAACATCTCCACCGACACGCAGCGATCAAACGCCTCCGCCGGCAGGGTCAATGCATTCACGTCACGGGTCAGCACCTGCACGTTGGCCAGCCCGCGCGCCTGGCATTGCGCTTCGATGTGGCCGCGCTGCCCGTGCGAGTTGGAAATGGCGGTGATCCTGGCATTCGGGAAGTGCTCGGCCATCCACAGCGTCAACGATCCCCAGCCACAGCCCAATTCCAGGATGTGCTGCCCGTCGACCAGGCCGGCGCGCTGGCAGTACAGGGCGAGCATCGCTTCCTCGGCCTCGGCCAGCGTTTCTCTGCCGGTCGGGTAGTAGCAAGAGGAGTATTTCAGGCGCGGCCCCAGGCATTGGCTGAAAAAAGCCGGCGGAAGTTCATAGTGCTGCGCATTGGCGGCCTCCGTTTCGATCGCCAGCGGGCTGTGCCGAAGCAGCGCGAGTCGCTCGGACTGGCGCGCTGATTGCGATTCCGCGCCATCGCCAAGTTCGTCTTGCAGGCGCTGCGCGCACAGCCGGCGGATGCCAATGCGCACCAGCGCATCGGGCAGCCAGCCGCGTTCGGCCAACCCAAGCAGGCCGCTTGCGGGAACGTCGCGCGCAAGTTCAGCGGTATCCAGCGTGGCGGTCGTCATGGGGTCGTCCTTGTCTGTCGGGAAGATGTGCGGGGGAACCACGGGAACAACATCGGCGTGTCGCGCTGGTAGTCGCGGTAGTCGTCGCCGCGCGTGCGCAGGGCCTGTTGTTCCGTGAACGGGATACCGCTGATGTAGCGCAGGAACAGGTACATCACCACCGGCCCGGACCACGCCAGCCATGCCAGCGGCGCGCCCATTGCCGCCACGGCATAACTGAACCAGTGCAACCATTCGAAGAAGTAGTTGGGGTGGCGCGAATACCGCCAAAGCCCGCTGCGACAGGTCTTGCCGCGATGGGACGGGTTGCCGCGGAAACGGGCCAGCTGTGCATCGGCAAGGGATTCACCCGCGACGCAGATGCTCCACATCGCTGCGGCCACCAGCAGGGCGATGGCCGATGGTGACGGGTGTGAGGCAACGGCGAGGAACGGCAGCGAGAACAGCACCACCAGCAGCGCCTGGAATTGGAAGAAGCCGAAGAATCTTGCCTGGTTTCCCTGCCAGCGCTCGCGCAGTGCCCGGTAACGGCCGTCTTCTTCCTCGCCGCGCACGCGGCGCCACAGATGCAGTGCCAAACGCAGGCCCCATGCCGTTCCCAGTACACCCACCGCGGCCCGCGCCGAGGGCGCGCCGTTTCCGGTGATGGCCAGCAGCGCGGCCGCCAGCGCCAATCCCAGCGCCCACAGCGCGTCCACGATGCCGGCGTTGGCGTGCTTGCGCTGCCACCGCCAACCCAGCGTCATCAGCACGGCAGCCAGCAGCCATACCGCAAGCAATTGCATCCAGATGCTCATGTACGTCCTCCCGAAGCGTGTCCATGTGCGCCACTGCCTGACAGCCATACCAGCAGCGGCATCGCCAACGCCCAGCCAGCGCCAAGGGCGAGCAGGCTGGTCCATGCGGGTTCGGCAAAGCGCACCACATCCCAGCCGCGCGCAGCGCCGAGGTAGGCCAGTGGCCCACCAATGGCGCCCATCACGGCAGCCAGGCCAAGCCGACTTCGCAAGTAGCCAAACAGCGGCACGATGGTGAGCGCGAACGCCCACCACAGCGCCAGAATCCACGCGGGTGAACCCGCCCAAGGCCAGGCAACGGCGTAGTCCAGCAGGCCGGACGCCACCCACAGGTTTTCCAGCCCCACGCCCAGGGCCAGCGCCGTGACGATCAGGCGCAGCTCAAGCCGGCGATTGGGCGAGATGACCCCTCGCCAGGCCGAGAACAGCGCGGCAGCCAGCACGCCGGGCCACCACAGCCCGTGGCCGGCCCCGATCACGGCGGAAAACCAGGTGGCCTGATAGGCAAGCAACGTGAGCCAGAAAATCATGCGACCGCCACGCGTGGTTGGCGCCAGCCCGGTTTGGCCAGCAGCAAATGGCAAACGCCGATGGAGCGCTCGCGGAAACCGCCTTCGCAGTAGGCCAAATAGAACTCCCACAGCCGAACGAAACGTTCGTCGAACCCTTGTGCGCGCACTGCGGGCAACTGCGCGAGGAAGCGCTCACGCCAGGCGTGCAGCGTGCGTGCATAGGAATCGCCGAAGTCTTCCATCGCCACCAGCGCCAGGTCGCTGTTGCGGGTTTTCGCATCCAGCATCGCGCTGACAGATGGGATGAAGCAGCCTGGAAAGACGTGCCGCTTGATGAAATCAACCGACTTCAGCGCCTGTTCGTAGCGGTGGTCTTCAATGGTGATGGCCTGCAGCAGCGCAAGCCCGTCGGGTTTCAGCAGGTGGCCCACCTGCCGGAAATAGGCGTCCTGATAGTTTGCCCCCACGGCTTCGATCATCTCGATCGACACCAGTTTGTCGTAGCGTCCTTGCAGGTCGCGATAGTCGGACTGCAGCAGGGTGATGCGGTCGGCCAGACCGGCGGCGTGAACGCGCTCGCTGGCCAGCGTGAATTGTTCCTTCGAAATCGTGGTGGTGGTGACGTGGCACCCGTAGTGACGCGCCGCGTGCAGCGCAAAGCCGCCCCAGCCGGTGCCGATTTCAATCACGTTGTCTGCGGGCTTGAGATCCAGCTTGCGGCAGATGAGATCCAGCTTGCGCGTGGAGGCGGCTTCCAGCGTGTCGTCCTCGCCCCGCCAATAGGCGGAGGAGTACATCAGGTCCGGTGACAGGAACAGATCGAAGAACGCGTTGCCAAGATCGTAATGCGCGGCGATGTTGCGCCGGCTGCCAATGCGCGTATTGCGGCGCAGCGCGTGCAGCGCTTGCATCGCCCAGCCGCCAAGCCGGGCCATGCCGGTTTCCATGCCATCCAGCAGGTCACGATGACGCACCAGCAGGCGAACCAGCCCGGCTAGGTCATTGCAGCGCCAGAGCCCATCCATGTAGGCCGCGCCAGCGCCCACGCTGCCGTTGGCGGCAACCGCCCGGTAGAACGCCGGATCAAGCACCTCGATCTCCACCAGCGGGCCATCGGTATCGCCGGCATCGAAGCCACCCAGCCCATCGCGCACCAGCAGGCGGCCGTGGCCGAACCCGCTCAGCCGCTCCAGCAGTCGCTGGCGCAGGAATCGATCCAGTGCGCCAAACGCAGGTGCATTGTCGGATTGAACGATCGCATTCACGGCGGGTCTCCGGAAATTTCAGGATGGTGGTGGAACGGCGTGCGCTTCAGCCACAGGCGCAGCGCCTGCCAATAGATCGCACCTACGACTTGCGCCGTCATCAGCGGGTAGCGATACAGCACGCGGGCCAGCGATGCCGCGTTCAAAGGCCGTCGTTGCAGTTGCAGATGGGCATCGAACTCGCGTCGCCCGTCGCGCAGGACATCCATGTGCACCAGCAGGTCATCGCCGGGCGCGCTGAAGCGCCAGTTGTAACGGCGATCCATGCCGACGAAGGGCGACACATGGAAGGTCTTGTCGAACTCCCAGCCCAGTACACGGCCATGCCGCGATGCGCCATCGCAGGGCAGCACGTAGGCATGGCGATGCAGCCACGGGGTGTTGGTGATTTCAGCCACGATGCAATCGAGGGTGAGCCCGTCGGCCGCATGGCAGTAGTAGAAGCTGACCGGATTGAAGATGAGCCCGCCGTAGCGGAGATGGGTGAGCAACCGCACCGGCCCCGCGGGACGCTTGCCGGTGGCGCGTTCAACGCAATCCTTCACGGCGTCCTTCAGCGAAGGCTGCGCAGGGTCCAGATAATCGGATCGCCGGAATTCCGCCAGGTTGCGCCGATCCGCCGACCACAGCCAACGCCCGCGGAACACTTCATCCAGCTCATCCAGGTCCAGGTACAACTGGGCCATGCGATAGGAAAACGCATGCGCCCGCGGATGCATGCGCCGATGCCGCACGCTGCCTTCGTACACCGCGCTGTGCGGCGGCCCGCTCATGACCCGAACCCCGGCGAGGCGAGCGGTGCTGCACCTGCCTCGGGCCACGCAACGCCCAGCGCCGCACTGACATCCACCGCACTGCGCATGCCGTCTTCATGGAAGCCCCAGCCCCAGTACGCGCCGGCAAACCAGGTGCGATTGACGCCCTGGATTTCCGCCTTGCGACCCTGCGCCGTCACCGAAACGCGGGTATAAACGGGATGGTCGTAGCGCATCGTCCGCAACACCTTGGCCGGGTCGATGGCATCGCTGCGGTTTAGGGTGACGACGAAGGGTTCGGGCGATGTCATCCCTTGCAACAGGTTCATGCAATAGCTGACCGTGCAGGGCGCCTCCGGCGCCTCGGGAATGTAGGCATTCCACGCCGCCCACGCTTTGCGGTTGCGCGGCAACAGGGAGGCGTCGGTGTGCAGGACGACGTCATTGGCCTGGTAGGCAATGGCGCCGAGGATGTCGCGCTCGTTCGCGCTGGCATCGGCCAGCAAGGCCAGCGCCTGGTCGCTGTGGCAAGCCATCACGATGGCGTCATAACGCTCAACCCCAGTCGCACTGCTGACCGTCACGCCGTCTGCCGAACGCGTCACTGCGTGGACGGGACAGCGCACGCGCTCCTGCACCCGCCAGCGCGCACGCAGCGCCGCGACATACGCCGACGATCCACCGCGCACCACGCGCCATTGCGGCCGCCCGCTGACCTGCAACATCTGGTGGTTGGCCATGAACTGCACCAGATAGCGTGCCGGAAACTGCAGGATCCTGGTTGGCGGAGACGACCACAGCGCAGACGCCATTGGCACCAGATGCTGGTCACGAAAGGCATCGCCGTAGCGATGCTCGGCCAGCCATTCCCCCAGCGACGGACCGTGCGCCGTGCCTTCCAGCAGGGAAGGGGCTTGCCGGTAGAAGCGAAACAGATCACGGACCATGCCGATGAAACGCGGCGAAACCAGGTTCCGACGCTGGCAGAACAGCGTGTCCAGCGAGGTGGCGTTGTATTCCAGCCCGCTGCGCGCGTCGTGCGCCGCAAAGCTCATGGTGGTGGGCTGGCTGGCCACGCCATGTTCGTGAAACAGGCGGGTCAGCAGCGGATAGTGCACCGGGTTGTGGACGATGAAACCTGTATCCACCGCATGGCGCTGCCCGCGCAGGGTGACGTTGTGGGTGTGGGTATGGCCGCCGATGTAGTCATTGGCTTCAAACAGCACCACCTCGTGCTGGCGCGACAACAGCCATGCGGCAGCCATGCCCGAGATGCCGGATCCGACGACAGCGATTCGCATGTCAGTGCTCCGCCTTCGCCAGCACCCACGCCGGAACCGGCTTCAGGTCGCGCACCAGGCCAAGCATCGACAGCAGCATCAGGCCGTACCAGGTCAGGTCGATTTCCCACCAGCGGAAGCCCTGGCGGGCGCTGCTGGAATAGAAGTGATGATTGTTGTGCCAGCCCTCGCCGAAGGTGAGCAGGGCCAGCCACAGGCTGTTCCGGCTGTTGTCGTTGGTCTGGAAGCGACGCGAGCCAAACCGATGCGCCAGCGAATTGATGGTCACGGTCGCGTGGAACAGCACCACGGTGGAGACGAAAAACCCCCACACCAGCAACTGCGCGCCACTGGTGCGCAACCCTGGCCATGCCGATTGCAGCCATTCGCCCAGCGCATACAGCCCTGCCGCCATCGCCAGCGGCACCACCACGTCAAATCGATCCAGCCAGCGCAGTTCGGGATAGCGTGCCAGATCGGGCACGCGTGCCAGGTCGGTGGCAAACGCGCGACGGGTGAGGAACCAGCCGACATGGCTTTGCCAGAAGCCATGCACGGCAGGCGAGTGCAGGTCGAGCGGCGAGTCGGCGTTGCGGTGATGGTGCCGATGATGGGCCGCCCACCACAGCGGGCCGCGCTGCACGCTGGCCGCGCCGATCACGGCGAACGCGAATTGCAGGGCGCGCGATGTACGGAACGTCTTGTGCGAGAAATAGCGGTGATAGAACCCGGTGATGGCGAACATCCTGACGGCATACAGCAGGCCAGCCACCAGCACCGCCAGCGGCGACACGCCGACCCAAAGGAGGCCTGCACAGCCCAGGTGCAACAGGACGAAAGGCGCGGCGCGGAGCCAGTCGATACGGCTGCCATCCGCGCCGTCCGGGGCAGGCGCGGCCGCCGCGGTATCGAACCATTGGCGCAGGCTGCGGCCCATGGCGCGGGAAGCGGGGGGAGCGATTGCCGAGTTCCGGGGCATTGCGGGCATCCAGTGCGGTTTTCAGGTAGTACGCGGCCGGGAGCCGAACGGATGCAGTGCGCGATCCATGTCCCGCAGCATCCATTTCGCCCGAATCCACGTAAGAGCCGGCAGACACCCCCTGCACCGCTGGTGATTGCCCTAACATGCGACCTGAACCCACCCATGGAACCCTGTCGCCCTTCGAGGCGGCCAGAGTCATGTCGATCAGCGATACCAAACCCGGCGACCCCGGCTATTGGGCCGCGCAAATGCGGGCGGTGTCGCACGCACGCGACCAGGCCAGCTTCATGCGCATCTACGATCATTTCGCGCCGCGCGTGCGCCTCTACCTGCGCGGGCTGGGTGCGCCGGCGCCGGTGGCGGAGGAGTTGTCGCAGGAGGCCCTGTTCCGTCTCTGGCAACGCGCCGACAGTTACGACGCCGCGCGCAGCACGGTCGCCACATGGCTGTTCCGCATCGCCCGCAACCTGCACATCGACCGCCTGCGCCGCGAGAGCAACTGGATGCCGGTGGACGGGGCGCTGGAGCTGGAAGAGGAAGAAACCGACAGCCCGGATTTTTCGTCGGCTGAAAGCTTCACCGCCCACGCAGATTTGAACGAACGGATCGAGCGACTGCCCGCGATCCAGGCAAGGTTGATTCGCATGTCGTATTTCGAAGCAAAATCGCACCAGCAGATTGCCGATGAACTGGGCATGCCGCTGGGCACGGTCAAGTCATCCATTCGCCGCGCCTTCCAGCGCCTGCAATCCAGCGTGCAGGGGGCCGCATGATGCCCATCCATCATCTGGATTCCGCCACGCTGGTCAGCCATGCCGCAGGCGCGTTGTCGCCGGAATTGGCTGCGGTGGCGGCAACCCATCTTGGCGTGTGCGCGCATTGCCGTCGCTTGCTGGCCGACGCCGAGCGTGTTGGCGGTGCCCTACTGCAACAGCAACAGCCGGCCACTCAGGATTCCGGCAGTGCCAGCCGGTTGCGTCAGGACATGCTGGCGCGCATGCAGGCGCCGCTGCCGGCCAGCAGCGATGCCGCGCCGAAGCCAACGACGCAGCACGCGGCGGATCAGTTGCCACGCCCGCTGCAGCCGTACTTCGGCAAGGCCTGGAAAGACCTGCGCTGGCGCTGGATGGCGCCGGGCGTGCACATGATTCGCGCCGCCCGCACCAGCGGCGACACGTTGATCCTGCTGAAGATCGCGCCAGGCAAGAGCATGCCCGTGCACAGCCACCAGGGCAGCGAGCTGACCCAGATCCTGCGCGGGGCCTACGACGATGCCCTGGGTCACTTCGGGCCGGGTGACATTGCGGATCTGGATGCCGACGTGGAACACCAGCCGGTCACCTCGCCAGGCGTGCCCTGCATTTGCGTGGCGGCCCTCGATGGCCCCCTGCGCTTCCGGGGCTGGCTGGCGCGCAAGCTGCAACCGATGGTGGGGCTCTGAACACGGAGAAGCCGGCGCCAGGTTTGCCTGGCCCGGCTCGATCACGAGCGCATCGCGTTGGCTCAGTCGCCGCGATGGCGTAACGACAGGAATTCCTTGCGCAGCGAAGCATCCGACAGGAATCGCCCGCGCATCACGCTATTGAGCATCTTCGACTGGTCGTCCTTCACGCCACGCCAGTGCATGCAGTAGTGGTCGGCTTCCATCACCACCGCAATTCCGTCCGGCTTGAGGCGTTCTTCCAGCAGGTTGGCGATCTGGCTGACCGCTTCCTCCTGGATCTGCGGACGGCTCATGAGCCAGTCGATCAACCGTGCGTACTTGGACAGGCCAATCAGGTTGGAGTCGGCATTGGGCAGCACGCCAACCCAGACCCGGCCCATGATCGGGCACAGGTGGTGCGAGCAGGCACTGCGCACGCGCATCGGGCCGACGATCATCAGCTCGTTCAAACGCTCGGCATTGGGGAATTCGGTGACTGCGGGTGCTGCCTGATAACGTCCCGCGAATAATTCGCGCACGAACATCTTCGCCAGGCGCTTGCCGGTGTCGTGCGTGTTGTGGTCGTTGTCCACATCGATGACCAGCGCGCGCAGCATCTCCTGCGCCTTCGCAGCGACCTCATGCTCGATGGCGGCCAGGTCGTCATCCTGCAGGTATGCGGCGATGTTGTCGTTGGCATGGAAGCGGGCCCCGGCCGAACGCAGGCGCTCGCGCACGCGCTGCGAGCCGGGGCAAGTGGCAAGGCGCTGGATGGTTGCAGGTTCGCGCAGTGGGTGCGACATGGCATGACCTCGGAGGCGGGGAGGGAACAGCGTGTGGTAGCGGTACCACCCGATCGCGACGGGCAGGTTGCGCAACCTGTCAGGTTCATCTACGCGGGTTGCCGGGAATTGGATGCGCTGCGGGTCGTCCCGGTACTGGCTGAATCGCAAGCCCGTGCAAGCGCCACCGCCCGGGAGGCATTACCTGCACTCGCCGTGGAACGTGTCGCGGCCGGCGTCGTGCTCTGGCCAGCGTTGCGGCACCCGTTCGATTCGGCTGGCGTCGTAACCCAGCTTGGCCGCGCGCGCCAGCATCGCTTGATAGTCGTCCTCGGACACCGTCGGGGTGCGCGCCATGTACCAGAAATAATCGCGGGCATCGCGCACGACCATCACCTGGCTGTAATCCGGCGCCAACCATCCCACCAGGTACTGCGCCTTGAACACGCCGAAGAAGCGCACCTTCCACTCGGCATTGCGCGTGCCCGGCACCACCGTGGCATCGGAATGGATCAGCTTGACTGGCACATCGAAGCCGCCCGGGCGATGGCGGAACCAGGTGCACACATGGCCGTTGCGATCAAGCCGGTAGGTTTCCACTGCATTGTGGCCGCCCCGCTCGAAGCGCGTCGGGATGGTGGCGATGACATACCAGCGCCCCATGAAGCGCGGGAGATCCACCGAGTCCACCGGGCGAATGGGCGCATTGGCCTGTGCGCAACCAGACAGCAGTGCCGCCAGTACCAGCGAACGGGTGGATGTCATGAGGCTGCGCATGGGAGGCACACGTTGCGGGATTGCCTGAACTTACGCAGCGTGACCCATTCTGGATGCAGCCGGTGGCGCGCATCCGCGGCACGCCTCAGTGCGTAACCCTTTCGGAATGCCCAAGACGATGCACGAAACGATGGTGGGAACGACGATGACGAAGCAACATGTTCTTCTGGTGGGCGCGACAGGCCTGGTAGGGCAGGGCGTGCTGGATGTGCTGCTGCGGGCGCCGGAAGTGAGCGCCGTGACCGTATTGGTTCGGCGTCCATTCCCCGCGGCGCATGACAAGGTTCGCGTGCTGCAGGTGGCGGAATTCACCGGCGCATCATTGTCGGCGCTGGACCTGGCGGGTCTGGATGCCTGCTTTTACTGCGCTGGCCCGCTGCCGGTGGGGATGTCCGAAGCGGATTACAGAGACGCGACCGTGGGCGCGCTGCAGCACGTGGTAGAGGCGTATGCCGCGGTGAATCCCGCCGGCTTCGTCGCCTATGTCTCCGGACTCGGCGCCAACCCACGGAGCCGATTGATGCCGCTGCGTGTCAAGGGGCAGGCGGAGCAGATGCTGGCATCCGCAGGCATTGCTCATGCCTGCCTGCGTCCCGGCGTGATCCGGCCCGTCCTCGCGGAACGCTCGCCACACGCGTGGCGGCGCATCGTCTATGTCGCGGGTGCCCCGTTGCTGGCGTTCGGATCGAGATTTCTGCCATCGGTGTTCACCACCACCCAGGCAATTGGCGATTGCATGCTGTGCCTGGCGTTGAAGAACGACGACCCACCCCGCATCGTCGAGAACCTGCACATCGTGCGCACCCGGACATCCCGCAGCGCTGCCTAGCGCGCGGCCAGCTGCGACCATGCAGCCAGAGCCGCTTCGCGTGATCGGGCCATGTCCACCATGGGGGCAGGGTAGCCGCAGGCGGACAACGTGGACGCATGCCGCCATCCCTCATGGATGGTCTTTGCCGGCAGGCCGGTCAGTTCCGGCAACCATCGCTTGAGATAGGTGGCCTCGGGATCGAACTTGGCGGCCTGCACATACGGGTTGAACACGCGGAAATAGGGCGCGGCATCGGCGCCACATCCTGCAACCCATTGCCAGCCCAGGGTGTTGCTGGCCAGATCGGCATCGACCAGCGTGTCCCAGAACCAGCGCGCGCCATGGTGCCAATGCTGGCGAAGGTTCTTGGTCAGAAAGCTGGCGGCCACCATGCGCACGCGGTTGTGCATCCAGCCGGTATGCCAAAGCTCGCGCATGCCGGCGTCCACCAGCGGAATGCCGGTGCGCCCGCGCTGCCAACGCGCGACTGCAGTGGCGTCTTGGCGGGCCCAGTGGAACGCGTCAAAGCGCGGATTGAAATTCGCATGCGGCGTGTCGGGGAAGTGGTAGAGCAGGTGATGCGCGAAGTCGCGCCAACCCAGTTCACGCAGGAACGGCTCAAGGTCGGGGCGCCGCTGCACGCTCATGCGTTCGGTTCGCTGGATCAGCGCATGATGGATTTGCGCGGGCGTGATCTCGCCGAAATGCAGATGCGGCGACAGGCGTGACGTGCCGTGCCGCGCCGGCAGGTCGCGCCCGTTGGCATAACCCGCCAGCGCATCGTCGGCAAAGATCTCAAGCAATTCCTGCGCACCGGCCTCGCCGGGTTGCCATGCAGCGGCCAATCCACCGGCCCAGGGGCGCGTGGGCAGCAAGTGCAGTGCCTGCAGCGGCAAACTGCCGGGCAGGGCCAGCCAGTGCCTTGCGCGTGCCACGGGCAACGGCGCCGCCACCGGCAACTGCGTGCGCAGCTTGCGCCAGAACGGCGTGAACACCCGATAGGGCTTGCCCTCACCGGTCGCCAGTGCCCACGGCTCACTCCACACATTGCCGGCATGACTGTGCACCGCAATCCCGTCTTCGCGCAGCGCGGCCTTCAGCCGGGTGTCACGTGCAATGCTGGCGGGCTCGTAATGGCGGCACCAGTACACCGCGCTGGCGCCTGAGGCTTGAATGAGTGACCGCAAGGATTCCAGCGCATTCCCACTGGCGACATGCAGGCTGGCGCCTTGGGTTGCCAGCGCGCTCTGCAAACTCTCGAGCCCGTGATGCAGCCACCAGCGACTGGCTGCACCCGGCGCCCACGGTGCATCGTCCTGCGGCGCATGGATATACACCGGCAACACCCGATCATGCTCTGCGCATGCCGCGAACAGGGCGGGATGATCCGCCACACGCAAATCGCGCCGGAACAGCACCAGAGCCGTACTCATCAAGACCCATTCCTGCAGGGAGGCAACGAATGCTTATACGCAAGCCAACGGAAATCCGATGCACCGATCAGCAGGAGTCCCGTATTACTAATGACATAATATGCATTATGCGAAGTCAAGAGCTTGCGCGGCGCAATGTCACTGATCTGGTGATTGCCTCCAAAGATGTCTGCAGAGGCCTTCCTTGCTATGCATCCGCACTGTTGATGCCACGCCAGTTCAGAAAAGCATGCTGCAACCCTGCGCACGTCAGAAAATCATGCATCAGCGCCGACGCAGGTGGACTGATGCTCAAAGTAAAGTACGCAACGATAGGTGTACGGATCATGCGGAACGTTGTGATCTTTTGGGCGTACGCTTCAACTTTGTGCTTGACGTCGCCTGCTTGAGTGCTTTTTCCACGGCGGACGGCAGGCGCTGAAGGCGTGCCAACTGAGCATCAAGAACTTCCGCTCGTGCACGCTGAGCCGCGGCATCACGACAAGCGTCCGCTGCTTCAGTCCGGGCGGCCTCGATGTCCTCGAGCTGAGATTTACGCGCCGCGTCATGCTCTCGGGTGACTGACGCCAATCGTTGTTTCAGTTCCAGTACCTCCTGCCGACCACGATCCACCTCAGCATGAGCCCGATCTTCGACAGCGCGGACATGTCGGATGAGGTCGTCTCGCTCTGAAGCTGCTTGATCCTGCTGTGTCTGCAGGCGTGCCTCTGCAACCTGACGCTGGCTTTCGGCTTCCGTCACGCGAGCATGAGCAGCCTCGCACTGACGAGCAAGTTCCTTATTCTGCCCCTGCAGTTGATGAACAAGGCGCTCCAGCTCCACTGCACGAGCCTGGGCGAGTTCCCGCAGTTGGGTAGCATCCGCGGCCTGTTGGCGCAGGAGGGCTGCTTCGTCACGGAACTCCTCTTTAGCGGTGTTCAACGCGGCTTGTTCGGCCTGCAGCGCCTCACTTCTTTGAGAAATCGCGATCTCTGCATTGGCGCGGGCATGTTCCATCGCAAGGGACCACCACTCTCCTGCCAGAGAAGCCACCGCATCTGGGGCTTTCGGCAACGCACGATGCGATTGTTGCTTCTGCAACCGCTCACCCAACTGCTTCCACCAAGTATCCAGCCACCGTGTGACGGTGTTGGGCGAACCGGTCCCCAAGTGCGCGCGGATGCGCTCGACGGTCGGGCGTTCTCCGGCGGCGACGATCTCGTCTGCGGCCGTATGGACGTCGGTTTCGGTGATGCCCTTGGCCATGGCTTGTGCCTCCTATGTGGCCGCCCTACTCTGCTGTTTCCGTACTCACGATAAGTGATGATTATCGCTAGTAGACACCCTATTTCATAACGTACATTACATAGTATGAAACGAAATAGCACATCGCTGACCAGCCCCGCGACGGCCACCCACTTGGTGCTGCCCGAGCAGTTAGCACAGCAAGCCGCAGATGCAGTGCGGGAATTGCTCGCGGAAGCGGCTGCGGCCAACACCACGCGCAGCTATGCCACCGCCCTGCGCTACTGGGCCGGCTGGCACCAGAGTCGCTACGGTATCGACCTGAGTTTGCCGGTCAGCGAAGCCGTGGTGATCCAGTTCCTGGTCGACCATATCCAGCGCAAAAACAAGACTGGTCTCGTCAGCGAATTACCGCCCGCGTTGGATCAGGCGCTGGTGGCCGCCGGCCTCAAGGCCCGGGTTGGGCCGCTCAAGCTCTCGACCGTGGTGCAGCGCGTGGCCGTACTGTCCACCGCACATAAGCTCAAGCGTCTGGCCAACCCCTGTGAGTTGCCTAGCGTGAGAACGCTGCTCAGTCGCGCCCGACGTGCTGCGGTCAAACGCGGTGAGCGCCCGACTAAGAAGACCGCAATTACTCGGCCTGAGCTCGAGGCCATGCTCGCGACTTGCGATGCCAGCCTGGAGGGCCTGCGCGATCGCGCCCTGCTCTGCTTTGGGTTTGCCAGCGGTGGACGTCGTCGTAGCGAGATCGCTGCCGCCGACATGCGGGACCTACGCAAGGTCGGTGACGACGGCTACATCTACCGACTGGAGTATTCGAAGACCCAGCAATCGGGGGTGAAGGCGGATTCGACGCCGGACAAGCCGATCCTGGGACGTAGTGCCGAAGCGCTGACGGTCTGGCTCGATGCGGCGGAGATACGCGAAGGGGCGATCTTCCGCCGGATCTGGAAAGGACGTGTTGGCCCTGCCCTACTCCCGGGCTCCGTGGCGTCGATTGTGAAACGTCGTGCCAAGCTCGCTGGTCTAGAGGGAGATTTTGGGGCGCATAGCCTGCGGTCGGGATTTGTCACGGAAGCAGGCAAGCAAGGCGTTCCGCTCCCTGCGGTGATGGCCATGACCGAACACCGTTCTGTGGCGAGCGTGATTGGCTACTTCCAAGCCGGAGCAGCGGAAGATAACCCTGCAGCTCGCCTGCTGAAGTGATATGAACTCGTCGACGAATGGGCCAATAGCGGCCATTTCAACTTATTTGCTCGCAACTCCTGCCTAGAACTTGCCCGTCAATTCTGGCTTCCTAAGAAGTGATTCGCCCAGGCGGCCAGATCATGCACCTTCACTGGCAGACTAGGCTAACAAGCCATGCACGTAGGCCCGGAGTCGCGCGCGGGCAGCAATCATGCCAGACGTCGTAGCACCAGCCCCTGCTCTCGTGCCCACCGTGCTGAAAGCAGTGTCGCATGCACCTCCCCGGTGCCCTCGCGCCCTTAGCTAGACTGCTGATTCCACGCTCAGGCGGGATCACCATCGACCCTACTTATCTGGAACCGCTCCGCCGCCAAGGCGACTGCGCGCCAGCTCATCGAGCTTCCCCAATCGGACGAACTGCGTCGGCACTAGACGCGGCATGCGGCGCATGAACGGAAAGATGCGCGGGCATACGTACAGGTCCTCGATCCGCTGCTCGACGGCGGCACCCGCGGGCCACTTCAATAACTCCAGCAATCGAGCCGCGTGGGTTTCCAGGAACGCGTGTCGACGTGCGATCTTCGCCAACTGGCCGGTCGTCGGCGTCTTGCCGAAGACGTCTTCGCGAAGGCGCCGCATGTCCTTGATGCAAAACGCCGGCTTGTTGTACTTGCACTCGACCATGAACCACCGGTTGCCTTCCGGCTGGTACGCCAGCACGTCGAAATCGCCGACGTCCTCGAAGCCTTCTTTCTTGAATCGCCGATGGAAATCAACGCCATGTTCGACGTACGTCAGGTGGCGGCCGAGCACTTCGACGGCGCGCCGTTCCAGGTCCTGTTCGATGTGCTTCTTGATCGCCTCGGCGACGGCCTCGATCTCCGGATACCCAAGGTCGGCCGGCGGGTAGCCGTCCGAAAACGTGCCACTCCAGATGCCGAAGGCGCGATGCGCCGCCGCGGCTCCCCACAACAGCCTGTCCTGCCCGACGCGCAGTACAGGGCGGATACCGTAGCGGTGCACGCGCTTGCGGTGCTCCCAGATCGGCACATCGCTTGTTTCCATTTCGACACCGGCGAGCAGACACACACGGCTAGGGTCCAGCGTCAGAAAGTCCAACGCCGCCTCGATCTCGGTCGGAGGCACCGATTTCGGAACGTGCGCGACGATGGTCGCCAACACGTCCGCCTTCGACCCCTCGTACGACCACGCCAGCGGCACCGCCCCTTGCTTGGCGCTCACCCACCGACTCAATACCGCCAACACGGGCAACAGGGTGGACATTGAGAAGCCAACGCTGTTCAGGAAGGCGGCATCGAGTTGCTTGTGCTGCGCCTCGTCCATTGACGCGACACTGTCTTCGTCAGCGCCGCGCTCTAGTAGCTTGTTGGCGGCTTCTTGCTGGTAAGCCTTGTCATCGTCGCCGTCGTAGAAAACTTCGGGGATGAAGTCGCTGTCCACGTTGACGCCACCGACTTCCAGTTCGTTATGCAAAGTGTCGCTGGCGCCATACAGCACCAGCAGCCAATCTGCCTGCGCAACCAGTAGTTGCCACTCCTCCACCGTGGGCACCCTGCCCCCTGCTTCGCCTCGGCTGTATGCCAACTCCAGCAGGTAGCGAACATTTCGCGTCATCTGGATGAATTCTTCATGCACCTTAGCCTGTTGCTCAATGCGGTCGAAGTCGACGTCGTGCGTCAGGCTCATGCGAAGCCGCGTATTCTCGCGGTCGTACTCGGCGACCAGATGATCGAACTGCTCGACCGCCAGGCGAACGAATGCCTGCCGATCAAACTGCCGGACGTGTTCGTGCACCAGCGCGCGGTAGCGATCTCGAATCTTGTCGATCACCACCTTGGCCGGCTTGAGCTCGTACCGACCCGGTGCGATGTCTTCGGCGCGAAACTCCATCGCCAGATCGCGCCGGGCCAGCTTGAAGTGCTCGAGTTCCGGCAACGTCGGATCGGGGTGATCAGGCACGTCTACTGTGCGCTCCCGATGCGAGAGGGTGAAACGCGGCGTTCGGTCGGCCGTCGCCGCCAATGTCCGAAGAACCTGCTCGTCCAGCGCAACGCCCATCGCCGCGCATGCGCCCCGAAGCCACTCGCCGGCACAGAAAGCCTCGAACCGGGCATCCGAAGCATCCTCCAGGTCCGCGGCGACCTGAGACAGATCAACCTCGACTTCCAGTACCAGAGAGTCGGCGTTACGTTCGCGGATCCTCCACGCGGTGAGGAGCGGCCCGGTCGACGACTCGCCGCCCCTCTCGTCTGGCAAGCGGTCCAGGTTGGCGTGGCAATGGGTCACGATGCGCTGATGCGCGAAAAGGTTCGCAGGAAACAACGCCGCCCGCTCATTCCACGCGTCCGCCACGCAATGGATGAACAACTCCAACAAGCCTCCATGCCGAGCCTCAAGGTCTTGCGCGTCGACATCAAGCATGAAATGCAAGGTGGGCACGACTCCATCGGCGCACCACGACAGCCGCGGATGGCCGCGATGGGTCAGCTGACGCAAGGTCTTGTCGGTGGGTTTCACCGACCACGCGGTGGGGTCGTCGTCGGGAAACCGGCGCGGCGCCGAAGACCAGAAATCTCGAAGTGCTTCAAACCGAAAATTAGATCCGCCGTGTGGGTCGAGCATGATCATGGTCGGTCGAATCGCGCCGCCAATGAGCACGCCGTGTGACTGTCGATACGCGGCGAAGTGATCCATCGGACCGGTGAAGGGTGAGGCCGACTCCTCGTTGGCATCGACGAAGGCGAAATAGTCGTCAACGTCCTGCGATCGCTCCACCGACTCCACGAGCGATACCAGATCCATCAGAAATAGGGTCCGGAGCGTGGACTCATGCGGGATCGCCACGGAGAAGCCTCCGGCGATCGGCGCGATGACGACCGCGAGAACGCGCACGACATCGGGCGAGCGTCCCTGAAGCGGTATGTGCACGATCTGGCCGGTGGCCAGTTCCTGGGCCACCAATCCATCGTATTCCTCGATCAAGGCGCGAAGCTGCTGCCCAGCGGCCGGCAGATCTTTCGTACGCCGGACATCGACCAAGACCACCACCCACAGCGTCGTCCGCGTGCTGAGCAATGCTGCGACCTGCAGATCTGCCAGCTTCGGGTGGCGAAGCGACACGCGCAGCGGACCCGGAATAATGTCCGCCGGTCGGAAGCGCGCCTCGAGGAACTGGGCGGTCCGCGTCGCGGTGTCGCGTTCCAGTTGCGCACTGGGTCGGGGGTCGCGTTCTTCCCAGTGCTGGATCACCGCGGCGCACAGGCATCGTGGGCTGAGCGGGAAGCGCTGGCCGTCCAACTCCAGCCAGGCGAAAGGCAGCAGCTTGCCCGTCATGAATTTGGTCGTGAACGTCGTCGCGTCCAGCGCAGGGATCGCGCCGGGGCGAGCAATGAGCGCCGGACTCACGGCCAGGGTGGACGTCACCTGCGGCATCGCCTGCAGCACTTGCCGCGCCTGAGCCCAGAAGTCTTCCGGCGGCACCTCAAGGTGACCCGAGTCCAGGCCGCAGACCTCCCCGGGCTGTGCAATGTTACTCAACAAATGCTCGTGCACGCTCAGCGCGGCGCGCATGTCTGCGCGCCCCGCTCCACCGCCGGTTCTTGCCTGACGAAAAGCTTCGATGAAATCGGGCAGGCGCTCGAACGCGCCGCCGTACATCAGGCGATAGGTCTTGCCCTCGAAGACGACACGCACCTGGCCCCAGTCCAACTCCGGCACGTAGTCGTCCGTCATGGGAAACGTAGGCAACAGCTCGTGCAAGCGGCTGACGAACTGGCTGAACTGCGCGTACGTGGCGAGGCTGCCCTCGCCAAAGGCGGGCGCCTTGAGGGAGACGAAAACCGACAGCGCCAAGGCTTGTCGGGTCTGCGCCGACAAGTTGGGCAACCACAGTTCAGAAATGAGCAGCGCAAGGTACGCGTCGATAGAGCACACCGAAGTCAGGTGAGCGCGAACGGCCTCGATGCTGCGACTCAATGCCTTGATGCTTTCGCTGACTGAACGCTTCGGCGCCTGAAAGGTGCGTCGATGTGGTCTCTTGGGCTTACGCTTTGACATGGGCTTCGTCGCTTGGGATCGCTCATTCGGGACGAGCACGCGCGCCCGCGGAGAATGCTGCTGGTGCGAGGGTAGTATGCCGAACGTCTTCCGGAAGAACGCCATGGCCGACTCAACAGAACCCACATCCGACGACGGCGGATGGGAGCGCAGGCGGCAACTATCGATCGAGGCGCACAGGCGCTATCTCGATGAGCTGCTGGCGATTCGCTCCGAATACCCGGGCATGACCGACTACGCGGCATCCAAGCGCGCGGGTGCCACGAAAGGAACGATGCCATGGGTGTGGAGCGCAGAAGGCGAGCTGTGCGAGACAATCAATTCGATGAACGCTTGGGGTGGCGCCCTGCACTCGTGGAAGGCTTGGAATCGGGTAGTAGCTTCATATGGGGATCTGGACGACCGCTGGACGATCCTCAGCGACCAGATCGAACCTCTCGCGTTCTTTTGCATGCTGCAGCCAAGCTGCCTTGCCGACCGCATCGCTGTCGTGGCGGAAGCCCTGCTGCACCAGGCCAACATCGCGGTGAGCCCAGGCTACAAGGATCGACTTGACCAGGATAGGGGTGGGTTGTTTCGGCGAAAGGACCGTCGGGCCCAGCTCAATCGACTGGGGCAGCCCTGGATGGCGTATCCCGTCTTTGGCACCGCGTTGGCGGACATGGATGGGCCGACGTACCGCCAGCTCACGCGCAACTTCCGCGACCTGTCCGCGCACTCGTTCGCACCGCGACTGATGATCGGCGAGATATCCCGCGCCATTCGAAAGATTGTGCCGTGGACCGACCTCGTTGAGCAATCAGATGGCACGTTCGTCGACGTTCCGCACGCGACGCGCAAGATGGTGCAGTACGGCATGAGCTCGATACAGCCGCTGCCGCTGGAAGCAACGCTTGCCGCAAATCTGGCCGAATATGTCAAAGCTCAGAAGACCATGGCCGCCCTCGCCGTGCTCATCGACGAACTGTGTGATTGCATCGACGCAACACCGACGTCGGCGCCTCCCCCACCCTCGCCATAGCGGGTTGGCGCTGGCCTGGCATCTGCCGATCTGATCACAGGCCGGGAATGAGCGAGCGCGTGGGCCGATAGCCGACTTCGAAGGATTTTGACTGCGCCTGGAGCCACCGTCATTGCTCGTTAACGATGCCCCAGATCGCTTCCTGGCATGGAGCGCCTGCAGCGGTCGTCGCATCCGTGTTGTCGCCACGCCCGTCCCGTGTATTGACCCTGGCGGCGGCCCCTCGAGTGGCTTATGGAAGACCACTCTACTCTTGGGCATCAATCGATCTTGATTGCAACGCCCAAGGCCTTGAGCACCGTGATGAACGAAGCGTCGCACGCCCCCGCCAAAGCTTTGAAGTGGGCGCGCAAGGTGCCGTGCTCGGCTCGCGCATTCTTGGCTTCCGCCGTGCGTTCCGACGGCGCCCCGTGACCCTTGAGCAGGCTGCGCAGCTTGTGCAGCCGGTACAGCGGGTCGATCACCGCCCTCGCCTCCTCCGCCGTATGGCCTTGAGCCTCAAGGTAGTCCTGCAGCAAGCGCAAAGACTGCCATTGCTTGTCGACCGTGCGGCCGGCATCGGCAGCGAGCTTTTGCAGCGGCTTTTGCAGGAAGCCTTCAACCAGCAGCTGATCCAGCGCCAAGATCTCATCACCCCACTCCGAGATCGAGTCAGTGGCGGGATGCCGGGCGGCGTCCATCAGTTCGTCGCCGCGCGTCTTCCACCACGTCGGCGGGGTCTCGTCGAGCTGGCGGACTTTGTACTTGAGCATGTGCAGCGGGTCGTACTCGCTGCTCCATTTCCCCTCAAAGTCGCTCTCGAACGCGCGCTTGGAGATGGAACCTTTGGGCCACTCGTTGAACGACTGCCAGTACACCTGCTCTTCGTACGGCAAATTGGCAAGGTCGCCGATGTAGGCGTGGACCTGCCCGGCTTCATTGATGTCGTACGACTTGAGGTGCCAGGCGTTGCGACAGCCAATTGTCCGATCGTTCAGGTCGTATTTTTCCGGGTCGTTCTTGAACCGGGTGAGCACCTCCGGCCGGAAGAACGCCGGCGAGAGCTCATACGGGTTTTCGGACTTCTCGAAGTAGTTCGACAAATGCCCCGGTGCGCACGAGGTTTCGAATTGGCGTTGATTCTTCCAGTCGATGATCTTGAAGGTGGCGTACTGTTTTTTCGAGTCGTCATCCTCATCCTTCCAATCCTGGACGAGCTGCTCGACGGTGATGTTGGGACGCAGAATCATGATGCCGTTGGCGTAGCTGGCATTCACAGAACGCCCTTGGTTGTAGAACAGGTCCGGCGCGGCCTTCTTGCTCGATTGGCGCTGTTGATCCCAGCCTCCGAAGTTCTTTGGCTGGTAGCGGGTGAAGTCGAACTTGAACACCAGCGTCATGTCGGCCAGGGCCATGTATATCGCCAGCTCCTTGATCAGGATAGTGACCACGACGGCGTCCGGTTCGTTGGCGGGCCCCTTAACGCAGGTAACGCGAATGACGTCCTCGATATCGCCGCGCTGATCGAGTCGGCAGTACGCTCTACGTTCGTCGAGCCAGTACAAGCCCAGGCTGTGCACCAGCTTCTGGCTCAGCTCCACCGGCGGCGGGCCTTTGGCCACACCTTTGAACGACCGACGGTAGATTAGCTTCTCGCCACCGACCAGCGAGTTGCAGCCCGAGTTGCTCAGCGGCGGCTCGAGGTACATGCGATGCCCTTCCCCGCCACCCCAGGCCATCTGGATGCGCCAGGCGTCGTCCGGCATCACGTAGGCGCGCAACAAGTCACCCTCATCGGCCGGAGTCACTTGCGCCGTGGGTGCAAGCACCCCGTGTAGCAGTACTGCGCCGCCGCTGGCGTAGAGCACCAGCTCATCGCGTGCGACGTTGTCCCGCAGGAAGTCGACCGCAGTCTCGGCGCCAAGCAGCCACTCAGCAGGATCGTCGGCGGGCGGCCACATCAAGCTTCGCAGGGACTGTTCGTTAAATCGCCGCATCACAGCAGCCCTCACACGCACGGGAGCAACACCTTCCTGACAGGCCGCCGCCACTGGCGCCGGATTGGCTTCCTTGGCGGCCGTGGGCACTGCTGCACCCGAGCCCGTCAGCTTCTCTGAGCGAGGTCGCCCGGCCGCGAGGTCGTGTGCGGAACGGTGCCAGGTCGTCAGCCAATGCGATGCTCCGGTGTCCAGGCGCGGTAACCGGTCAACGCTTCGAAGCGCGGGTCGTCGATTGTGATGATGTCGAGCACTTCCGACGGTGCCAGATCCCGTCGCACGCTCCAGTCGAAGGTCGGTGACGGCTCGGGGTGCTCGATCTGCTCGCTCACCGCATTCGACAGCAGGTGTGCCGCGCGGCATCCGTGCAAGTCGTCGACGGGCAAGGGCACGGCACACTTCACGATTGCCGGCCGGCCGAGCGCCGTCAGCACCGCGACAACCGAGGGGTCGTCTTCGAAGCCGGCATACAAGGCCTCGCCGCCCCAAGAACGAAAAAGTCGATACACGCCCGTCGGTTCGCGCAACGTTGAGCGATTGGGGCACAGCCATACTAAGCCAGTGCGTGTGCCGTGGCGATTGGACAGGTGCGTATGCAGTATGGGATGGTCAAGGAAGAAGCGGCACTGCGCCGCGCTGATCTCCCTGTCGTCGACCAGCGACTCGAGTCGCTCGCGCATCAGCTCCGGCGACAGTGTGCGCAAGCCATCACGACGAACCCGGCAGACTTCCGCGCGCGTCAGGCGCGTGCAGTGGTAGCCCACCAGGCGATGGCCGCTCAGCAGCGCCTCGGTGCGCGCAAGCACAGTGTCGTAGCCAGCGCGATGAGGGTTGATCGGTGGATCCATTCGCACCCGGACCTCCGTGCATCCGAGCCGATCAATGCGCCCTCGCTCTCGCTGGTAAGCGATCAGATCCTCGCGATTTTCTTCCACGAGAACGCGCACCGCGGCGGGCCAGGTCTGCGGCAGCTCCAGTTCGAAGTCTTCGGCATCCAACGTCATGGTGTAGTTGCGCTCCAGCCGGAGCGCCGGCTGCTTGATCCGACATGGGAGCCGCGGGAACACGGTTCAAGGGGGTAGGGAGAAGGACGCGTTTGTTGCGCCTCCTATCCAAATAACAGATTCGCTACGGGTCCGTAGCCTCGGCTTCGAGCGGCGGCGAAATATAGCGCAGCGACGAAGACCACCACGACCGTTGGATGGCGCCGGTGTCGGGAAAGAAGGGGCGTTCGGTCAGTTGGCAGCGACGCCGAACGCCTCTTTGGCTGGGAAGCGACCATCCCTTTAGTCAAATTTAGCGGAGCGGTCAGCCCGAATCCGTAAGTGATCAATAGCCCGGATACCCCTTCCAGTCACGCACCCGAACGTTGAAGCCCGGCCCCCTGCTCCCCTCGGCCGCATCAAACAGACCGCGTTGCGGGCCATCGGGTTCCGGTGGATTCATCTGGATCTGGTCGAGATACATCTTGTAACGCAAGCGTAAGCGGCCCCACTGGTCGACCGTGATGGAGCGGCCCGAGATTGTGTGCATGCCGCGCGGATAGGGCTGGGCGTCCTCACCGACCGTCTCGTCCGGGATCTGAATCCGTACTCGTTCGCGGGACCCAGGCTTCACCAGAAACCCCCACTGCTCCCGAATGGTGAACGGCCGCCCCGCCTTCGTGTTGATCACGCGCTCGGAAACGGTTAGGTCCTCGACTTCGATCAACGCCTTGTCTGCGCGCAGTGCGACATAGGATGCACGTGATAAATGGATCCAGTGCCGGTTCGCTAGGTTCTCCAGCACTTCGCGTCGAAACGTGATGGGGTCTGCCACCGCTTCGTCGCTTAACCCCGAGAGATCGATCTCAATCGTGTCGAGGCCGTTAGTGGCCAGCAGATCACGCTTGGGCTCGTCGACCTCGTGATGAACACGGATCTCGACGCAGAGCAAGTCAAACTCGATGTCTGAGGCCATTCCATGCACAAGTACGTCGGGCCGGGCGGCCCCGTCGAGCAGGGGCACCTCGACTCGGGCGTTCACGATCGCCAACGACTCCGGTTCGATGACGATATCTCCGCTCGCCCAACGCGGCAGCAGAACCGCGTCTGCTGTGGCCAGCACGTCTTTCGCCATCCGGTGCACTGCCGATTCGAAGCCGCCGGGGCACGACGACGTCCGCGCGTGCTGGAAGTGCCGAACGCGCCGCCGACCGGCGAAATCCCGGTTTCGGGCCACGAGTGCTTCTCCACACTCCGGGCACCTGCATCCGCACTCCAAGCCCAAGGCGACGTCGGATACGAAGACAGGCCGACCGTCCTTCATGCCGAAGGGGACGGTCAGTTTCCGAGGCGCGCGCTTGGACATGGGAAAGCTTGAGCAGTGACTATGCGACCAGGACGGGTCAGACCAGTTTCCGTAGCCCCGGTCTCATACCTTGAGACAGTCCCGCACCTGCGGAATATTGAGGGTCTGTCACGGTCTCGCTAGGGTCAACGAACCTACTGCACACTACGACGTCCGGTTTGGATCGAGCGTCACCCTTCCCTACCCTCGATAAATCCATCTAATCCGTTGCCGTGCCAGACGTCCGCTAACGGCCAGAAGCGGACATTCTGTCTGTTGTCTCCGCACCAACTCATTCCTTGGGCGCTTTGATTGTGTGAGTCCGCTTTGGGTCGCATCACGCTTTGCTTCTGGGTGTAGGAGAAGCCTGACCAACCCTTCATCAGGAGTTGGGCATGGCAATTCTTCACACATCTCAGCACCACGAGCCCTGGAACAAGGGCAAGCTGATCGGGCAGAAGGCACCGCTCAAGCTGAAAGACATCTGGGCTATTCGCATTCGCCTTCAGCTCGGCCACAAGGTCCGTGACCTCGCCCTCTTCAACCTGGCGATCGATTCCAAGCTACGCGCCTGCGACTTGGTGAAGCTGCGGGTATCGGATGTTTCCCATAGCGGTCAAATGGCATCCCGCGCCATCGTGATGCAGCAGAAGACCGGCCGACCCGTCCAGTTCGAGATCACCCAATCGACTCGCGAGGCCGTGCAGGCTTGGATCACCCACGCTGAGCTCAAGCAGTCGGATTTTCTATTTAGAAGCCGTATTTCGGACTCGCCCCACCTGTCGACGTCGGAGGCAGTACGCCCGCATCGTCCATCGCTGGGTAGAAGATGCTGGCCTCGAGTCGGGTTCCTACGGCACGCACACGATGCGCAGGACCAAAGCTTCGTTGATCTACCGCCGGACGCGAAACCTCAGGGCGGTTCAGCTATTGCTTGGGCATACGAAGCTAGAGAGCACCGTGCGTTACCTAGGTATAGAGGTCGATGACGCCCTGGAGATCGCCGAGCAGACGGATGTCTGAAGCCATAAGGCTCGCTCCTCGACCGCAGAGGGTCGGGGAGCGGCCAGAAGCGACTCAAAGCCGGGGGCCAGAAACCGTTCTCAAGGGACTACGCTGAGAAATAGTTCTGCGGGCAGACATCAGCAACTTATCATTCGCTAGAATCAAGCCAAATCTTTATTGGTCAGGGGAACGAGAAGGCATGTCAGCGACCGTGTCGAGCAACTTCTCCTTCCTCTTCGACCAAGAGCCACTCCTGTATCAGATTGCCACTGCTGCGGAAGCCTCTTTCTACTCAGACTCAAACGCTACGCTAGTCAAGCTTCGCCAACTGGCGGAACACCTGACGAGGAATGCCGCAGCGCAGCTTGGTATCGCCTCTGAGGCGGGCGACAATTTTTTTGGCTTGATTGCCTCGGTCAAGTCGCGGATCGACGTCGACGAGAAGGTCATACGACTTCTACACCACCTCCGCAAAAGCGGAAACGATGCTGTGCATGAATACAGGCAAGACAAGGCCGAAGCCGGACGAGCACTACGCTCAGCGCGCGAGGCTTGCATCTGGTACTACCGCACGTTCTGCCGTCCTCATCCTGGCTTCAAACCTGGTCCTTTTGTGCAGCCGCGCGACTGGAAGCAAGAGGAAGTGGATCTTCGAGCAGAAATCTTCCGCCTTGAGGCTGAACTCGAGAAAGAACGTAAGGACTCCGAAAAGAACAGCGAACTCGTCAGAAGTCTCACAGAGCAGAAAGACCGCCTGCACGCCGTCGTCAACGAGCGCACATTGGATGCCGAGGCCTCGCTCGCCTTGGCTGAGGAGCAGGAAACGAAACTAAAATTGCTCGTGGCAGAGTACGAAGGACGCTTGGCTGAGATCGCGAGCCGGACGAACGTGGACGACGACGCTGCGGCGACCATTTCGGAGAGATCCAAGGAGGCAGGCGAGCACGTCCAAGCGGAGTGGGCGCCGGACCTCCGGCTGCGAGACGCGTTCGACGGACACCAGCTCACCGCCAACCAGGAGAGCCTAGTCCTTGACCTCGAGGCGTTCCTGGCTGCCAAGAACGAGCACGTCTTCATCCTGTCCGGCCATGCCGGCACCGGCAAGACATTCATCACCAAGGGCCTTTCCGAGTTTCTCGCCGCCGCGGGTCGACAGTGCGTCCTGACTGCTCCAACCGGGAAGGCTGCGCGAGTCATAACGCAGAAGGCGGGGCGTGCGGCGACCACGATCCATAAGAAGATCTACTCCATGGATGACATCCGGGAGTACAAGGTCGATGAGCTGGATGGTTCCGAAACATACAAGCTGTATGCAGAAATCGAAGTCAACGATGACGCAGACAATGCCGTCTACGTCGTTGATGAATCCTCAATGGTTTCAGATGTTTACTCGGAAGGCGAGTTCTTCCGCTTCGGCTCGGGAAGGCTGCTCAGCGACCTGATGAAGTATGTGAATCTCGACCACAATGACCACACGAAAAAGGTCATTTTTATCGGGGACGCCGCCCAACTTCCGCCGGTCGGAATGAACTGCTCTCCGGCGCTTGATCAGCGGTATCTCGCCAAGACTTTCGGCGTGACCACTATCCGCCGATTCGAGCTGTCAGAAGTCGTTCGGCAAGATGCTGACAGCGGGATACTTTCATCCGCCAACGCGCTGCGGGATTCGCTCTCAAAGAAGGTCTTCAACAAACTCTCCTTGTCTACAGATGCGCCGGACGTGCAGACATGCTCCGAGGCAGACGACATGGTTACGGGCTATCTGACGGCGAGCGGCAACAAGGTCGCTGACTTAGCCATGATCATTGCCAGTTCGAATGCTGACGTAGCGTCGTTCAATGAACAGGTACGCCGCCGGCTTTTCCCTGATAAGAAAGATGTCACCCAAGGCGACAAGCTTGTTGTGGTAATGAACTGCCTCGTGGATGGAAACGCCCTCAACAACGGCGATCTTGTTTACGTTACGCGCGTTGGAGACGCACCGGAATCGAGGTCGGTCACGCTCCGGAACAAGAACAAGTCAACAGGGAAAGTGGAAGAGACGGAGGTGACCCTCAAATTCAGGGACGTGCAGATCGGCTTCCGGCTACCCAGCGGCGAAGTCGTGCGTGCGAACGTCAAGATCGTCGAGAGCCTGCTGTACAGCGGTCATCCGAACCTGAGCTCCGATGAGACTAAAGCCCTGTACATCGACTTCAAGCGTCGCAATCCTCACCTGCCCAAGCGCGGGAAGGAACTGCGTGATGCGCTTCGAGATGATTCGTACTTCAATGCGTTGCGTGTGAAGTTCGGCTATGCGCTCACTTGCCACAAGTCCCAGGGAAGCGAGTGGGCGGACGTCTTCGTCCAGTGCAAGACTCACCACGCGAATCCCCGCACCGAGGAATACTTCCGCTGGCTGTACACGGCCATTACCCGCGCAAGCAAGCGAGTCCACCTCCTCAACCCGCCTCACTTCCGCCCTTGGCAGGGCTTGGGTGGCGCCGGCAACCCTGGCCCGCCGCGACCTGCGACTCTCCCCTCAAAACCGGACCTTGGCGCACCGGTGACTGATGACCCCGCTCCTCATCGCGCGCCGCCATCCGAGCCTGAGCTCGCTCGTTCAGATGAAGCTGACGAAAGCACTTCCTCTTTACGTACTGGCGATCCCATCCTGGATGGCATCTACCACGCAGTGTCCAACAGACTTGAAGGCATGGAGGGGGTAAGAATCGAAAGGATCGATCACCATGCGTGGCAGGAGGCCTACTACATCTCCGACGGAACGCGCTTCACCAGAATCAACATTGCGTACAACGGCAAGGGCATCGCCGCCAGCATCATGCCTGTCCCAAGGGACGAGTTCGGTCTGGAGATCGCCGATCGACTTTCAGGGGTGAAAGGCCGTCAGTTCCCCGATCGAAAGCCACACAAGGCCCACGAATCGCGGTTCACGCGCGATGTTTTCAATGAGTTCTTCCCAGTGTTCTCCAAGGCAGCCGTCTCGAACGGCCTGCAGATCATCGGGGTCACCGAGGAGGCTTGGAACCTGCGCCTCGTGCTGGCCAGCGGCACAGCAAGAGGTGAATTGGCAATCTACTGCGATGGCAGAGAGCGCATCAACAAGCACGCCTGGATTGGTCGTCCGCCGCAAGATCCGTCCCTGCAACAGGCGCTGGACGCAACCATGGCCAACCTCTGACCCACTAAGGAACCGGCTTAGCTCGTCGTCGAGATCCGCACCGCCCGCCAGCCATACCCTTCCTTTTTGGGGTGACGGGCGTAGACCGCCACAACGCCGACCTCATCAACGTGCTCTGGGACGGTCTTGACCACATTGGGTGGCACGAAGACATCTTCCACGAAGGCATGCGCCGAGGACTCTTGGCGCCGCAGTCTTCCCTGAATTTGCTTCACATCCGTATCAGGCAATTGAGCGGGACTTGCGGCAAACAGATCGATGCGACCGTTCCTCGGATTCGTGGTCATTCGGAACGACACTCCGTCACCAGCGCCCATCTTGTTGCCCGAAGCGGAATCATTGTCGACAGGGAAATCACCGAGATCACGGCCGGCAAAGATCCGCATGGGCTTCCCGTCGGCGGCCTCCTGAACAACAACCCCATGGCCAATGGCCGTCCGATCCCAAGCCTCTCCGTCCGGGCGACGAATGATTTGAACAACCGTTTCCTCGATCTCGCCCGCTTGCCGGCCAAGCACCAAAGCCACCGGCTCCCCCTGCCTCCATGGAACCTTGCGAAGATGCGGGCCAAGGATGCTGACCGACTGGCCTTCTTCGCGCATAACTGCGAATCGCGTGCGAGGTCGCGGTTTCCATCCCGGCTTGGCGTCCCGCGGAGGCGGAAGGTTCAGCACGCCAAGGAACGTTGCCGGTCGCGTTTCGACTTCATCGAAGCAAAGGGCCAGCGCCGGCGGGGCATGCTCGGCGTAGTAGCGCTTCGGATCCTGAGCATCCGTCGTTTCGGGATTGTACCAAGGCTCGCGCATGAGATTTTCCAGCTCGTCTCCCAAGCGCCACCCCTGCTCCTCCCGACTGGCCGCTGCGATCCTGATTTCGACGGAGGCTTGCGCGAACTCAGCACGCTCAGCCAGCATCTCTGCCAGCTCCCGGTGTGCCTTGGCCACAAACTCTGGAGATGAAGGGCACAATAGAGCTTGGCAAAAGCAAGCCTGTGCCAAATCGGGGTCATCCGTTATGTATAGCCGACCTGCTTCGGCCCAGACCCAGAACTCGTTCCGCTTGGCCTTGATCACGGCTGATAGAGCAAGGGCCGCTTCTTCGTACCGCTCCAGCCGCCGCAGCATGCCGGCCCTGTCCCACTGCAGCCATAAGCTGTCGTCCCCCCTCGCGACGGGAGCCGCAGCGTCTAGCCATTGCATCGCCTCTTCCAAACGCTCGACAGAGGTGTCGCGGGCTTTCGTCCATTTCGTCAGCGCGCGGGCAACCGATACAACTAGGGCCGGCCATGTCCCATCGTTGGAAGACTGGGATATCCAGTCTTCCTCCCGGAGGCCTTCGATTCCAACCCACTTGACGAACGCAGCGAACCGGGGGAACTCGGGGCCAATGCGACATAGCTGTTGAAGTACCACCGAGCAGGCCATCCCTGGGCACTGTGCAGGTAGCTTGGTAAGCTCCGTCAGCGCTTGGTCGATACGATGCAGGTCTACTTGCTGAGGTCGCTTGTCTGCCTTGACTGCCTCGGCCGCATTCCTTAACGCCGGCTTGGCCTGATCATAGATCAGCCACTCGAGCATTGACCGCGTTCGGAAATCGCGAGGGTCAGTCTCGAGCAAGTCGTAGGCGAGTTTTTTGCCTTCGACAATGTTTCCCTGCTTGCGCAATTCTTGAACGTGTTTCCAATCCACCACATCCCCCAAGATGTGCCGACATTTGTCGTACATACTACTCAGTGCAAGACTCACTTCGCCGCTTACGGGAACTGTAACGCCAGCTACTGCAACTTCCGAATGACTATCGGTGGTGTTGCCTTTGGCATTCGACATCACGATGCAGCGAACGTCTGGTTAGGGTCGCAAGGAGCCACATAAAACCTCTCTGACTAACCCGGGCTCTTCGCTACACCCTCGGTCTTCCATCCCCAGCCCGCGCCCGAAGCGCCTCGTACAGCTGCGCCGGCCCGAGCAGGATGTCCTTCAATCCATCCCGCACCCGTTCCGACTCCAGCGCCTGACTGCTCATCGTCGTGTGCGCGTCCAGAGCATCCATGATCGCGTGCAGGAGAGCGTGCTTCAGGTCCGGGGAGTTGGCGAATTGTTCCTTGCTGTTGTCGGTCGCCTGCTGGATCAGCGTTTCGTTCTCCAACAGCTTGCCCTTGATGACGCCGTTCACGTAAACGAGCTGATCGCCGTCGGAAAGCTGACCCTCGAATAGCCCGTTGACCTTCTCGATGATCTCGTTGAGGTAGGCCTGCTGCTTGTCTTGAACGTGACCACTGCCAACCGCTTCCATCGGTTGCAGTTTGTAGGCGCCATCCGCATTGAGGTTCAGCGGCTGCTTGCCGCCGCTGCGCAGGGTGTGATGTGTTAGCACCACCTTGGAGAGGTCCACGGTCGCGCGCTCGCGCCCGAACTCCAGCAGTGGCAGCAGGCGCTTGTAGAACAGGAACCGCTTCTCGATGTCGGTGTTGCCGTAATCGAACATCTGCGACAGGAAGGCATACAGCCGGTTGAACGACGCCATGTCCCCCTTGAAGAGGACCAACGCATCCAGCTCGTCCTTGGTGGTCTTTTCCGCTTGGCCGTCCTCTGCGGCAATGGCAGCCGTGCGTGACTGCTGCGCCGCCCGGTAGCGTTTCAGCAGCCTGTCGGCGACGGGATGGATGGCGGCCACCAGCTGCGCCTGGGTGGCTCTCGGATCCATCTCCACCTTCACCAGCCGCTCCACCTCGAAGTCGTCGTAATGGCCGGCAGCATCCAACTTGGCGCGGAGGTCGAAGATCAGGTTCGGATCGGTCGTGGCTTCGAGCTCGGCGGTCTCGTAGTAGGTCTTGAAGGCATGCAGCACGTCCGCGGCATCATTGACGAAGTCCAGCACGTACGTGGTCGTCTTGCCGGGGTGCGCGCGATTCAGGCGCGACAGCGTCTGTACTGCCTGGATGCCGCCCAGCTTCTTGTCCACGTACATGCCGCACAGCAGCGGCTGGTCGAAGCCCGTCTGGAACTTGTTGGCCACCAGCAGCAGATGGAACTCCTGCTGCGCGAAGGCTTCGCGAATGTCCCGGTTCTTCAGCCCGGGATTGAGCAGCTTGCTGGATTCGGTGACCGGCTCGGGATAGGACTCCTGATCATTGACCTCGCCGGAGAACGCCACCAGGACGCCCAGCGGATAGTGCTGCCGCTCGATGTACTCGCGGATTGCCTTCTGCCAGCGCACCGCCTCCTGCCGGGACGACACCACCACCATCGCCTTGGCCTGCCCGTCCAGCAGCGGCTGCACGTTCTCGCGGTAGTGCTCCACCACGATCTGCACCTTGGCAGCGATGTTGTAAGGGTGCAGGCGAACCCACTGCATGATCCCCTTCATTGCCGTGCTGCGCTCGACCTGGGTCTGGTTGATCCCCTTGCCGTCATGCGCTAGACGGAAGGCCAGGTCGTAGGGCGTGTAGTTGAGTAGGACATCGAGGATGAAGCCCTCCTCGATGGCCTGCCGCATGGAGTACACATGGAACGGCTGCGGCAGCCCGTCCGGACCGGGGCGACCGAACAGTTCCAGCGTCTTGCCCTTGGGCGTGGCGGTGAAGGCGATGTAGGTCAGTCCGGATTCCGTGCTGCGGGCCCCCATCTGGGCAGCCAGCAGGGCCTCCGTGTCGATTTCTCCACCGTCTTGCAGGTCGGCCCACTCCTGCGCACTCAGCAGCTGCTTCAGCTTGGCTGCCGCCTGTCCTGTCTGCGAACTGTGCGCCTCGTCGGCAATCACGGCGAACCGCTTGCCCTCTGTCGCGGCCAGCTCCTGCACGGCCTGTAGCGCAAAGGGGAAGGTCTGGATGGTGCAGACGATGATCTTCTTGCCGTCCTTCAGCGCCTGCCCCAGCTGGGCGCTCTTGCTGCCCTGCTCGCCGGTGATCGTTGCGACCACGCCAGTGGTGCGCTCGAAGTCGAAGATGGCTTCCTGCAGCTGGCTGTCCAGCACATTGCGGTCTGAGACCACCAGCACGCTGTCGAACACCTTCACGTTGTCACGGTGCAGATCGGCCAAGAAGTGGGCCGTCCACGCAATCGAGTTGGTCTTGCCGGAGCCGGCTGAGTGCTGGATCAGGTAGCGCTGGCCAGCACCGTGCGCCTGCACGTCGGCCACCAGCTTCCGGCTGGCGTCCAGCTGGTGGTAGCGCGGGAAGATCACCGACTGCAGCTGTTTCTTCTCATCGCGCTTGCCGATCAGGTATCGGCCCAGGATCTCCAGCCAGCTGTCAGGTGCCCAGACCTCCTCCCACAAGTAGCGAGTGGCAATGCCCTCCGGATCGGGGGCATTCCCCGCTCCACCTTCGTTGCCGCGGTTGAACGGCAGGAACCGGGTTTGCTCTCCGGCCAGCCGGGTGGTCATCATCACCTCGGCCTGGCTGACTGCAAAGTGCACCAGTGCACCACCGGGGAAGGCCAGTAGCGGCTCGCGGAGCCCGCCCTTGGGGTGCGGATGCCGGTCGAACCTGTACTGGTCCACCGCATCGCCCACGCTCTGGGTGAACTCCGACTTCAGCTCTGCCGTTGCCACCGCAATACCGTTGACGAACAACACCAGGTCCAGGCAATCGTTGGGGCGATTGGGCGAGTGCTTGACCTGCCGCACCACCCGCAGGCGATTGGCCGCGTAGTGCTGCTGGGTCACAGGGTTCATGGCCAATGCCGGCTTGAATTGCACCAGCGTCAACGGCTGCTTGAGCCCCAGCATCTCCACGCCACGGCGCAGCACGTCCAGCGTGCCGCGCTCGTCGAGGTTCTTGCGAATCCGTTCTGCCAAACGTTCGGCCAGCTGCGGGCCGTGGGTCTTCTGCAGTCGCTGCCAGCTCTCCGGCTGGGTCGCCTCGATCCACGCCAGAAGGTCCGGAAGGAACAGGCCGGATTGGCGGTGGTAGTGGGCGGCATCTCCTTCGCCATACAGCCAGCCCTTGGCGGACAGCTGCTCGCAGATCTCGCGCTCGAAGTGCTGCTCCTGATGCAAATTCATTGTTTCCCCCTGATGCCCAGGCTCAACCTTCCTGGTAGCTGCGATCCAGCAGCGGTTTGGCCTTGTCCATGTCTGCCTGGGTGCGGAGCGTCAGCTCCAGATCGCCCGTCCCCCATGTGCCGATGTTGCGGGTATCCCGACTGAACCCGTCCTCCAGCGTAACCGTGTCCGGATCCAGCTTCAGCATCACCAGCAGCTTGTCCCGGTAGGGAATGACGCAGGCGAAGTTCTTCAGCCGCCGAAAGGCGGTGTAGAGCTTCAGGTGTTTTTCCTGCACGTCATCGCCCAATGCATTGAGATAGCTGGCAAGGGATTCGTAGAGTTGTCGGATCCCCGGCTGTGCCTGCGCAAGCTGCTCCGCGGCCGTCTTGTCCTTCCCGCCTGGCTTGGGGGCACCGGTCGTGGCTGCAGACGCCTGGGTCTTGCCGGCCGTGGCGTCGCTCACGCTGACCGCATTAACCAGCTCCAGCAGCAACAGGTCATCGCCGAACAGCTTGTAGCGGATCAGCTCGATGTTGCGGGGAATCTGCTGCACGGCGTGCTGGTCGTAGCGGGTGAAATCGGCTGCGATGCACAGCAGGCGCGTACCGGCCCAGTCGATGGCATCCGCGACTACTTTGCCCAAGCGCTCCATGACGAGCCAGCGGAACTCGGCCTGATGGTCCAGCAGCCAGTCCAGGTAGAACAGGCCCTGGTTGATGACGTTCTCGTTGCTGTGGCGCTTGTACTCCACGATGACCGGGCAACCGTTCTCGTCCAGCCCCAGCGAATCGATACGTCCCTTGTGGGTCTTGCCCGTGGCGTACTCGCTGGCGAGAAAGCGGACCCCGAGGAATGCCGGCATCTGGGACTCGATCAGCGCCTGCAACTGGCGCTCCACGGCCACTGCGCGGCCGGGCAGCTCAATCGCCTGTCCTTCGCTCAGGCGGAACAACTGGATATCACTCATGTCCCGGATGTCCCCTCATGTGGACGGAATGCTTGCCCAAGAACCAACGTCCCGTCACGCGGCTGCGGCGGTATTCGCCCAGATAACCGATGCGACGATCAAAGAGCTCCGCCCGCCACGATCGCTCGCCCAGCGGTGGCAGGTTTGCTTCCAGCGCATGCAGGTCGGCCAGCCAGTGGTCCAGCCCCTCTGTGACCAGCACAGCGCGGCGCTGCTGCGGGACCAGATGTACCAGCGGGTTCGCAGACGGCTCGACCGTGGGCGGGCCGGCATGCGCTGCAAGGTGCAGCGGATCGCTGCCGCCGTAGAACGGATCGTGGTGATGGACCTGGCCGCGCCGGGCAAAGCTGCGCCACCAGTCCTCGTCCGGCCAGCGCGAATGCTGCGCGAGCCAGGTCGGCGACGGGCCGCCGTCGATCAGGGCCGACTGAGGCAATTCGTAGCCGACACCGGCAGGCAACCACGACCACGCGGCGTAGTAGTCGATGAGGTCGTCGGCGGCCCACACCCGTTGCACCAGCGCCAGCACGGGCGAATCCTCCACAGGCTTGCCGGCGGCGTACCACCACGCAAGCCCACGACCGACATCGGCCCAACCCAGCAGGCTGGACAGTGTGTAGTGCAGCGCGCCCCAGTGGGCGCAGGCCTGCTCGAATGGCCCGGTTGTCGGACGCGGGATCGCGCTTTCCAGCCGGGAGTCGGCCAGCGCGCGGAAGACCGCGGGGACGTCGCGGAGCCAGGGATCGGTCATGCCGCTTGCGACTCCACTGCGCCGCGCACGTCGATCTGGCCGGTGACGGCGGCGGCGATCAGGGCACTGCGACGCTCCTTGAGCAAAGCAATTCCATTTTCGGCCTCCTCGCTCAGCTTGGCTAACTTGGCAAGTGCATCGTCCAGAAACTCTGAAATTGCCTCCTGTTCCACTTTAGACGGCCTTGGAAAACGATATCTACGAAGCTGTTCGCCGGTCAGATGGGCAATCGTTGCTTGCCCCTCGCCGGCGAACGCCCCTGCCTTCGATGCCCACGAAAAGATGTAGAACATATATCTCGGACACTCGGACTCGGAAAGCGCTCTGAGGCGATGCAAGGCCTTTTGATAGCCGATGACCGAGTCGCCAACATTCACCACAGCTGTCCGTCCGACTTCACCACCCTCGCAGACTAGAAGATCACCATCCCGAACCGTGTATCGCGCAATCTCGTCCGGCTTAATATCCATTGCGGGCAGGTTTTCGTAGTTGATGGCATCCCATTGGACGTCGACGTTACGGAGGTAAGACACCAAGTACCGACCAGTTATGCGATCCGTGTCGAGCATCTTTCCTAGCTCCGACGAATACCGTAAGTACAGAGGGGGCAAATCCCATTGCGCCGGCACCTCGCCCAGCCAGGGGATGCCTGAGTCCTTCATCGGGGCGTTGGGGTCAAGGCCGCGCGTGACCGAATGGGAGATGGTGGCCTGGCGCTTTTCGGCCAGCAGCGCCAGCAGCTTTTCCTGCTCGGTGATGAGCGCGTCGATCTTGGCGGTTTCCCGGTCGAGAAAACTTGCAATCGCATATTGCTCGCCGAACGAAGGAGTCCACAGGGGAATGCGAGCAAGTTCAGAAGCGTTGATCGCTGGATAGCTGACCCCAGTAGATCGCGCGATGACCTGATGAACGAATGCTTCGCATTGAAGTCCGTACTTCAAATACCCGGAGTACTGGCCCGACTTTGGGCGCACCACTGCAAAACCTGTGGAGGCGATGAGGTTCGGTGCTGGCAAAGCCACCGGAGCGATCGCCTTGAGATACGTTCGAACTGTAGATACCAGCACGTCACCATCGCGAACAATACGCCGTGCCCGCGATGGTGCATTGGAAAACGTCATGGGTTCGCTGCGTTCGATCCCTCGGGTGAGGCTCACGCTTCCGATATCGACGTACTCGATCTCTAGCTCCGGGTCGGTGGATTCCGGGAGCGTCTCATCGTTCAACGTTGCCAGCACGCTGATTGGGGTAACCGCCCAGTGGGATGGGATATCTCCTATCCATTCAACGCCACTGGGCTTGTACTCCGGATACCTCGGCAGGCTCATTCCGCCACCCCCCCCAGCATCCGCATGATATTGCCGGCCACCTGCTTCAGCTCAGCGTCGATCTCCTCGAGCGGTCGCGGCGGCTCGAACACGTAGAAGTGGCGATTGAACGGAATCTCGTAGCCGACCTTGGTCTTGGCCTCGTCGATCCACGCATCAGGCGCGTGCGGCAGGACCTCGCGCCGGAAGTAGGCCTGGATGTCCTCGCCCAGCGGCACGTTTTCGGTGTCGCGCAGGCTGCTGTCGGGCTGGGGCTTGCCCTTCTGCTTGCCCTTTTCGAACGAGACCACGTTGCCGGCTTCGTCGCGCAGCGGGCGCTCCACGGTGATGGTGGTGTAGCCGAAGGCCTGATTGTCGAAGATGCGAGAAATCGGCACGCGCTTGAGCTTGCCACCTTCGGGCGGCACCGGCAGGTTGTCGGTGCCAGTGACGATGCACTGCTCGACTTCGTTACCCGCAGCATCCAGCACGGTGACGCGCTCGGCCTCGGTGAAGTCGCCGAACAGCCGGGTGACAGTGGCGATGTCCTCCTCGCCCATTTCCTTGCGCTTGCTGCCCAGGCTCTTGCGCATCTTGCGCCAGAAGCTGCTGGCATCGATCAGCTGCACCTGCCCGCGGCGGTCCGCAGGCTTCTTGTTGCTGACGATCCAGACATAGGTGGCGATGCCGGTGTTGTAGAACATGTCGGTGGGCAAACCGATGATGGCCTCGACCAGATCGTTTTCCAGCAGATAGCGGCGGATCTCGCTTTCGCCACTGCCGGCGCCGCCGGTAAACAACGGCGAGCCATTGAGCACAATGCCGAAGCGGCAACCGCCCTCGCCGTTGACCACCGGCGCCATCTTCGACACCAAGTGCAGCAGGAACAGCATCGAGCCGTCGGACACGCGCGGCAGGCCCGGTCCGAAGCGACCGTCGAAGCCCTTCTGCTCGTGCTCATCCGTGACCACCTTCTGCACTTTCTTCCATTCCACGCCGAAGGGCGGATTGGCGAGCATGTAGTCGAACTTGCGGTGGGTGAAGCCGTCTTCGCTGAGCGTATTGCCCGGCACGATGTTGCCCACGTCCTGACCGCGGATCAGCATGTCGGCCTTGCAGATGGCGTAGGACTCGTCGTTGAGCTCCTGCCCGTACAGGGTCAGGCGGGCCGCCGGGTTGTGCTCTATCAGGTGCTCGGCCGCGACCGAGAGCATGCCGCCCGTGCCGGCGGTGGGGTCGTAGATGGTGCGCACCACGGCATTGCCGGGGGTCAGCACGTCGTTGTCCTCGATGAAGATCAGGTTGACCATCAGCCGGATCACTTCGCGCGGGGTGAAGTGCTCACCAGCCGTCTCATTGGAGAGCTCGGCGAACTTGCGGATCAGCTCCTCGAAGACCAGACCCATCTGGGCGTTGTCCACCCGGTCCGGGTGCAGGTCGATGTTTGCGAACTTCTCGGTGACCAGGTACAGCAGCTTGTCCTTGGCCAACCGCTCGATCTGGGTATAGAAGTCAAACCGCTCGAAGATGTCGCGCGCCTCGGGAGAGAACGCCTGCACATAGCTGTAGAGGTTCTGGCGGATGTGATCCTGATCGCCCAACAGCTTGGGCAGATCCATGGGAGAGGTGTTGTAGAACCGCGCTTCGCCCACGATCCGGCGGAGGAAGGGGTCGGGATTGACGCCCGCCTCGGTCTTCTTGGCATGCTCGGCCAACACCTTGCCCTTGGTCGGGGCCAGCACGCAGTCCAGCCGGCGCAGCACGGTAAACGGCAGGATGAAGCGCCCGTATTCGTGCGGCTTGTAGTTGCCACGCAGCAGGTCGGCGACGGACCAGATGAAGGACGAAAGAGCAGCCTGATTCATGCGACGCGGGTTCCCCTGTTTCTGGAGCAAACCCGGATGATAGTCGAGGCTGTCGCGCGGGCTGAGATCTACGCAGGATCACTCTGCAACTCCGAATCCAGAATTACAGTCCGAACCTTAAGGATCGGAATTTTCTGACTCGACGGTACGAGGTTGCCTGATCGCGAGCAGAAGGCTCATTGCGTAGTCTGGCCCTGTCGGTAACGCACGGGACCAGCCATCTGGCCAGGACATCCACCCGTTGCGCGCCCCGTCTGGGAGGACGGGGCTGCCGGCCGCGCTGGCCTGGTTTCAAAATTCCATCCGGCAGGTCTAAGGCGCGAGCTTGCCCCAATTCCGCTGGTAGCTCAGGGCTGACACTGATCTAACGGCACCGCCCAGCCTCGATCATCTGCTTCGGCCAACAGTTCCGTGTACGCCTCACGAAGATCGGGCGATGCGCCATCGGCCCAAGCATGTGAGGCCAGGTCTCCCGCTACCTCGTCCCAACCGGTCCAAAAGTCGATATGCGAGGTCGATGCCTCTGTATGAGCCATGTAGTCGGACAACGCTTTAAGACGTGGATCGATCATGCGGCCTCCTGGACCAGTTCGTAGTACGGATGACGCTTGTCGTCGAAGATGGCGAACAACTCTTCGTCTGAACGACCCTGAGGCGTCAGCCACGCGATTGCATGCTCTGGCTTGATGTTGATGACGGTGCGGTCGTGGCCCTGCGCGGCCACTTCGGGCTCAGGCTCGTCGGTAATGGCGGCGAACGACCACAAGTCAGGTTCTTTCCCGCTGGGATCAGTCCAGTGGGAGTACAGACAGGCGATGAACATCGTCTCGCCGGTACTGGGCTGGAAGTGGATCTCCTTCGACCCGCCTTGCCCGTCATCCACATTCTCGTAGAAAGTTTCGGCGAGCATGAGGGCATGGGTGTGCCCGAACTGTGGACGCCAGAATTTCTGAAGATTGTCCCGTCGGGCGTTGTACTTGCCCGACACCTGCCCCGTCTTCGTGTAGTCGGTCCTGGGATCCATGCCTTGGGGCCGACACAGGTAGCGCATCGGCCGAACGATGGGCTTGCCGTCCTCCACCAGGAGGACCGGGGCATACCACAGAGGGAAGATACGATCGTCTTGCGTTGGCTTGTGGCTGGTGCGCTTGGCCTCGGCAATCCAGCGCTCCATCTGCTTGATCTTGTTGGTAGCGATCCGTTGTTCGTTGGCCGCGGTCTTCGTCGGCTTGGTGGCCAGCTTGGCCTCGGCCGCAGCCAACCGTACCCGCTGCTTTTCCAGCTCTGTCTCGCTTTCTCCCAACTTAAGGCCGTTCCAAGTGGCGACCAGATCCTGGATCGCGCGCTCCAAGGCAGTCTTCGGGCGCAGGAAGTTCAGATCCATCCCTTTGGGGATCTTGGTGCCGTCCGACAACTTGTTCCTGACTCTATACCGCTCTTCTCGGCCCAGGTACAACTCCCAGAACGCTTTGATGTCGATGTCGGCACCGAAACGTTTCACGTAGCCGTCGTAGAGGGTCCAGGCTTCTGCGCTGTAGCACATTCGATCTTCCTCAACTCTATTGGCGCTGGGTGCGAACAGTGCGCGATGTCGCATCCCGACGCGATCCTGGAGAAGCCTATAACACGCGCGTGACGGGTAGCCGGCACATGCGGTCGCGCACCCGAAGCCGGATTTCGGCCTATTTCGGACCTCTCCGCTTGGTGCGGCGCCATCGCCAGTCTGGGCCCCGGCTGGTCGATACCTCTGTTCAGGAACTGCCGTTAGTATTTTTACTACCTGCGAGGCTATCCTGTGTCCCCGGTGCGCGCCCCCACCATTCCAGCTGAGGGGCTGCGATCTCATCGGGTGAGTCACCGACCCCTGAAGCTCGCACCCATGTTGATCCCCGTCTCCTCTCGCCCCCTTCCCGCTCCGCCCACTCTGCTGGGTCCAGCGCAATCGCTCACCACCCCTGCGCTGCCGCTGCTGCTTACGCGCGCAGCCTGCGGGTTCCCCAGCCCGGCCGAAGACTTCTTCCAGGAGGACGACCGGCTGGACCTCAACGAGCGGCTGATCTCCAACCCGCCAGCCACCTTCCTCATGAAGGCAGACTGTGGCGGCTCCATGGTCGACTACGGGATCCAGGACGGCGATCTGCTCGTTGTCGACCGGTCCGTTTCCCCGCGCCCAGGGCACACGGTGGTGGCCCTGTGGGAAGGGGGCTTCGTGTGCAAGAAGCTCTATGTCCGCGGCAACAGGATCGTGCTAGCTTCAAGCGCTGGCTACCCGCCCATCATCGTCCCCGAGGACATCGAACTCGATATCTGGGGCGTGGTGCGGAGTAATATCCACTTCCACCTCTGAGCCCGGCCATGGTGTCGCGCCCTTCAGAGATTGAACCTCCACGCTTTGGCCTGATCGACGGAAACACGTTCTACGTGTCCTGCGAGCGGGTGTTCGATCCCCGATTGCGTGGCAAGCCCACGGTCGTGCTGGGCAACGGGGATGGCTGTTGCATCGCCCTGTCCCCCGAGGCCAAGGCGCTGGGCTTGAAGATCGGCGTGCCCATCTTCCAGGTGCCGAAGGACATCCGCAACCAGGTGCAGGTGCGCTCCGCCAACTTCGCGCTGTATGGGGATCTGTCGGCCCGGATCGTGTCGATCCTGCATGACCTGTTTCCGCGGGTCGAGGTGTACTCGATCGACGAGAACTTCGTGGATGTGGCGGGCATGAAAGATCCAGTGGGTGCCGCGCTGGAAGCGCGCGAACGGATCCTGAAGTGGATTGGTATCCCTTGCTGTGCTGGACTCGGTGCGACCAGAACCTTGGCGAAAGCCGGCAACAAGCTGGCGAAGGATCAATCCAAGCGCGCGGTCAATGCCGGTGCGCTGTCAGTGTTCCATGCCACTCCACACAAACTGGACGCCTTGGCAGTAGAGGACGTATGGGGTGTTGGGCGACGCTACGCCGCCCGCCTGAATGCCGAAGGGGTGAAGACCGCCGCAGAGCTCGTCGCGCTCCCTGCTGACCATGTGCGTGCCAGCTACGGTGTGGTACTGGCGCGCACGCATATGGAACTTCGTGGCGTGCCCTGTGGTGATCTGGAACTCGAAGAGCCGGATCGCAAGCAGTTGGTGGTGAGCCGTACTTTCGGACGAGACGTGGTGGACCCGATGGAGGCCTTGGCGACCTTTGCCACGGTTGCCTGCGAGAAGCTGCGCAAACGCGGCCTGGCCGCCGGCGCGCTATGGGTGTGGCTGGACGGCAACCCGTTCAAAGGCGATAGCTTCCATGCAAGCCGTGCAGCGCCGTTCCCCATTCCCACGCAGGACACGGCCGAGGTGTTGCGTGCCGTGCGGTTCCTTGCCATGTCCATCATGCGCCAGACAGGCAAAAGCCGTGGCGTTCAAGCATACAAACGCGGCGGTGTCGGCCTGACCGATCTCGTCGGGGCCGAGGACCGGCAAGCGGACTTGTTCTTCAGGCCCAACGAAAAGGCCGAGAGAGGGATGGCAGTGCTGGATAAGATCAACGCCAAGTTCGGCCGCGGCACCTTAGGTGTTGGCACCGTGGGCTGGCGCGTAGGTGGCGCGATGGCTGGCGAGCGGCGTATGGGGTCAAAGGATGCTCAGTGGCGCCCTACGTTGCAGGCCTTGTCGCCCAGTTACACCACGAAGTGGGGAGACTTGTTGGCGGTGAGGTAGGCGTCCGCTCACGAGCAGTAGGTAAACGCCGCGGCCAGGATTTAGCCCCACGCATTGGGCCCTGACCGGGGTTCGAATTTGACGGGGATCACCTAGTTTTGGTCGCACGCGACGGTTTCTTCAAGGGTGCGTCGGCTAGAGGAAGCCCATCGTGCCACCCCACCTATGAGTGTTGTGCATCGATCGCCAGCGCCAGCTCGGAAGCACGGTGTACCCCTCTGCGTGTTCGCGCGCACCCTTCCCGCATCGATTATCCTTGACCCCATGACACGCCGCCCAGTTCCCCCCATGAAACGCTCCCGCCATACGGCGCTTGTGCTAATGGGTGCCGCGCCCCTGCTTCTGACTGCCTGCTCGCAGGAGCCGCAGCTTCAGACCGCGGAAGGCTTATTCACCTCGGTCGAGGCGTGCATCGACAAGACCCAGAACCCCTACATGTGCAACCAGGCCTTCACCCAGGCCCAACAGCAGGCTGCAAGAGCGGCCCCTCAGTTCTCGTCCGTGCTCGAATGCGAAAACCAGTTCGGGCACGGACAGTGCGGCACGCAGCAGACGACGGGCGGCCAGTCGTTCATCGGCCCGCTCATGACCGGCTTCTTTCTCTCGCAGATGCTCAACGGACGCAGCGCAGGCTTGGCACAGACCGCTGGCTCCGCACCGCCGCCGGGAACGATCAAAGGCGAACCCGCGTTTCGCACCGCGCACAACGACTGGCTGAAGCCAGGTCCATCGACGGGCGGTGCCGGGGCGGCTGCGCTTACCCGGGTCGATGCCCGGCCCGACCGTGCCATGACGGTGCGCCGTGGTGGCTTTGGCACCACCGCTGCTCGTCGCTCCGGCAGCTTCGGCGGCTGATGCGCCGCGTTCCTATCGCCCCGCGGCCGGACTGGCGACGACGCGCGGAGGCCTGCGGCTTCCAGTTCCACACCATCGACGGGGCGCCCTATTGGGACGAAAGCGCGTATTACGCGTTTACCTTAGAGCAGATCGAACAGCACCTCGAATCACCCACGATCGAGTTGCACCAGATGGCACTCGCGCTGGTGGACGAAGTAGTGGCCAGCGACGCCCTGATGGAGCACTTGGCCATACCGGACGCGTTCCGTGACTACGTTGCGCAGAGCTGGCGCCGCCGGGATCCGCACCTGTACGGACGCATGGATTTCGCCTACGACGGTCATGGGCCCGCGAAGCTGTACGAACTCAACTATGACACCCCTACCTCGCTCTACGAGGCCGCGCTCTTCCAGTGGGAGTGGCTGGAGAACCAGCGCAAGCGTGGCGCCCTGCCCCCGCAGGCGGATCAGTTCAACAGCCTGCACGAAGCTCTTGTGGGACGTTTCGCCGAACTCGCGATGCGACTGAATCCACCGCTTTACTTTGCCGCGGTGGGTCTCAGCGCGGAGGATCAGGGCACGGTGGCTTACCTGCGTGACTGCGCCACCCAAGGTGGGCTGTCTGCCGGCGCGATAGCACTCGAAGACATTGGCGTTGCTTCGGACGGACGATTTACGGACCTCGACGATATCGCCATCGGCTCGCTGTTCAAGCTCTATCCGCTGGAAGACCTGTTTTCGGATCCGTTTGGCCTTGAGCTGCTACGGTCAAACCTCCAGTTACTGGAGCCTGCGTGGAAGCTGGTGTTGAGCAACAAGGGCGTGCTGCCGTTGTTGTGGGAACGCCATCGCGGCCACCCCAACCTGCTTGAGGCCTACTTCGACGATGGCGCCCCGCTCAGGCCGGGATGGGTGCGCAAACCGCTGTTCTCACGCGAGGGCGCGAACGTGGAGATGCACTTGGCCAATGGGCGGTTCCTGCACGAAGCCGGGCCATACACCGGTATGGCTATTCGGCAGCAGTTGCATTTGCTGCCGTCTTTTTCGGGACGCTATCCCTTGATCGGCAGTTGGGTGATAGGAGACGCGGCTAGTGGCATCGGCATTCGCGAAGACTCCAGCCCGATTACGCGTGACTCGGCGCGGTTCGTGCCCCATGCGATCGTTGACGAGGCTGTCGGGCTCATCACCATCGAAGCTTAAGCCCTGCCGCTCCGCTCCGGGTGGGCCAAGAGTGCACCCTACCTATCCCCGGCAAACATCCCGCCTCACGTCCTCAAGCTAATCGGATGGGCCTGATCACCTAGCGGACACCTTAGGCGTTAGCCTGCCATGCGAGGGCTGTCATTGACATATGGCGCAAGTAGTTCGACACCACCGAAACAAGCAAGACGAAAACTACGAAGGCGCTCGTGCGAGGTCACCTGCCTCGATCCTATGCAGTTCGTCCAGAACCGCCGCGACGCCCGCCGTGGTGCCCAGCAAGTCCAGCGGACGGGCGCCTAACACCGGACTGGAAGCAGCCAACCATCGCCAAGCCGCGTTCGCATCCTCGAAGACAGCGACTGCGCGTGTAGCCACCACCTGGCCGGACGCCGCCGCTTCGGCCACCGCCTGAAGCCGGGTAGCTTCGTCGGCCGCGCGTGAGGCGCGTAAGCGGTCGCGCTCGTGGATTGCCTCGCGTTTCAAGTACAGCCCGCCCCCCAACGCAACCGCCAGCAGCAGGGAAAGAATGATGTAGTCAGTCATTGCCTTGAGTTCCGACGTCTGTCCGGCGGTGCCAGCGAACCTATGCCCGAATCGAGATCGGCATAGACGTTGTCGCTCCTGGCTTCGATGATTATCGAAGCCGGAGGATAGCCGATCATCAAGGCCTAAGAACCGTAACCTTGTAATACAATTTGTAATACAAAGCCGAGGGAATCAGCGGTACCTCTTCGGCTCTGGGAGGCAAGCCCCAACGCGCCGGTGACACCCCCCGCATAGCAGCTGGCCTGCAGCCTCTGACGGTGCCTAAAGTACGCCCCTCACGTGTCGCCACAGCTCCCAGCTGGACATCTTTGTAATACATTTTGTAATACAAACCGAGGGAAGTAGCGGTAGCTCCACCGGTCCCGGCGCATAGGTGTACGTCTTACCTGATCGCCACTGCGCGTTCGAGCGCGGCAACATCATGACGCCGTGGCGCCCCACACTGTTTACACCCGATAACTTGGGCTAATCGCTCACGGACTGGTTTGTGGCACGGTCAGTGGCCACCCTTGCCACAGATGCTCACTGATGGGCAGGCCCTCGCGCGGCCAAATAATTGACCTAAGGTCAATTATTTGGATACCGGTTAGGCCCACTATAACCTGAGCCGGCAAATACATTCGAAGTTTTAAATTGGTTTTAAACTAACCCAATATATTCTTTTAAATCAATGACTTGCAGGACGTAGGCGTGAGGGGTAGAGTCGAGGACCAGGCTTGACTTGGGAGCGGTATCGTGGCGCAGCAAGACGCGTTGGAAACGCAGTACCTCCGCGCCTTTGGTGCGGTATTGTCTGCAGCTCAGACCGCTCAGGTGCTGGGTTACCGGAGCACCGCGGCACTAGCCAAAGCACGCTCTCGCGGCCAACTGCCGATCAAGATGTTCGCGCTGCCGCATCGACGCGGCCTATTCGCGAATACGGTAGATATCGCAGCCTGGATGACCTCCCAGCAGTCCAGCGTCGAAGGATAACCGCGCCCTCTTCACGGAGAGTCATTGCATGACCAGCTGAGATAAGCACTCCGAACTACGGAAATGAAAATGCCCCCGTTGGCGCGGGGGCATTTGCCTCTCGTCGGAGCGAGCGGCGGTGGAGCACTTGATGCGTAAGTAGGCTCCCGCATTTCTCCCATGAAGTCAAGCCGTCCGAGGTGGATGGCTGGGCAGGTGCGTCCTTTTTCAAGGTAATTCTTCCCTTGAATACGCTCCCTGTCTTGCCTTGCCTCACGGCGTTGCACACCAGCAGGTGTGTTTGGAGATTCAGGAGCCATCATGTCCCTCGTTTCCTACCTTTCAAGGGCGACTCTCGCGCCCTTGGTGTTGCCGCTACCCACTGACATCACCACTTCGCTGCACAGGCCTGGACCACGGCCGATCGTGGAATGCCAATTCGAACGACGCGAGTTCGAAGGCTGCGACGTTCATGGCTTCCTTTCGCTCAAAGAAGCACGTCACGTTGAGGTAGATGGCATCACCCCTATCGCGGTCGCGCGCTCACTGGAATGCAATCACAAAGTCGCCGCGTACACGGTATGTCCCGTGTCGGTGCCACAGGGGGTGGCTCATGCCGAGTAACCCGCTGCCCTTTGAGCCGCGCGTGCTGACCAAGTCGGAACGCCGCCGCGGCGACTTGTATGCGTTCAACTCCCCGAAGCTGGGTCGTCGCGTGGAGCTCATCGAGTGCGTGCGCATGGCCGTAGCACTACGCTTCGAGTTCAATCCGCTCACCTTGGCCTACGTCGAACGACCGCGCACCCTGGATGTGCAGGGCGATCCGGTGGAACTGGACTTCTGGACCCGCGAGCCGCGGGGCCGCGAGCGCTTCTGGTTGGTCGTGGCGATCGACGACACCTTGAGCCCGCGCTCTCCCCGGCGTGAGTACCGGCGTGCGCGCGCGCTGATGGAAGCGGCGCAGCTCGCGCAGCTGTCGTTGGAGTTCTGCTACGAGGAAGACCTCCAGAAGGACGCCGCTTCGCTGGGGACCTGGTATCGCCTCCTGCCGTACGCGCAAACCGCCCTGACCTTGCCCAACCGCGAGGCCTTGCGCACTCAGGTGATGGCGCAATTCGACACGCTCACGCGGGCGAGCTTCGACCAGATTGAGAGCGCGCTGCGGGGCTTCCATGCCGCGGATGTGCGCGCGATCACCGTTGACCTTGTGTGCACCGGCCAACTGGCACTGGTCGATTCGGCGCATCTGACGCGCTTTAGCGTGCTCGAACGGAGAAGCGCCCATGGCCAAGCATGATCTTACCGCGATCGTCGGTGTTGACTTACGCACGTGGCCGCGGCCTCCGGTGGACGGTATCAAAGAGGAATATCAGGCGTCCTACTTGTCACGTTGCAATGCATTGCAGGCGGTGGCCGGCGGCATGTCATTCCGGGCGGCCGCGGCCCGCTATGGCGTCGATCCGCGCACCGTCGCGAACGATGCGGAAAAAGCGCCGCAGCTGCATACCGACAAGAAACCGTTGGGCTTTCGAGCTTGTATTCCGTTCCGGCATCGTTTGTCCAAGCCGCTGTCCGACGAGGCGGTTCCGGTGGCGCCGCCGACCAAGGGCGTGGCCTACTCGTTCTCGCGCCTGCTCGACGCCTATTCGGACTTGAAGGATCTCGTGTTGGCCTACAACGGGCCGTTGCCATCCGGCAAGGCGAAGACGCGCGCCTTCGATCGGCACTTCGGCAGCTTCAAGGCGAAGGCCCGCACGCTGTTGGACAAGGGCACGTATCCACTGTGTGAACCCGACGAAGGACGCCGCGCGCTGCACAACTATCACAAGCGCGTGCGCAAGCAGCGTCGCGAGGCCGGCGGCGCTGAAGTTGACGCGACGCCGCCGACGACCAAGCGTTTCAATCAGCTGTTCACCCTCGCACCCTTGGACCGGTGCGAGTTCGATGCGCACAAGCAGGACGTCGACTGGGTGCTCGACATTCCGCATCCCGACGGCCAGCTTGTGCAGCGACGCATCACCAAGGTCACTTTGCTCGCACTGGTGTGTGCCGCCAGTCGCTACCTGCTCTCTCACCTGCTGGTACTAGGCGAATACAACCAGTTCCATGTCTTGCGGCTGTTTAGTAACGCGCTCAAACCATGGTCGCCAAGAGAGCTCATCGTCCCGAACATGCACTACGCCGAAGGGGCAGTGCTGGGCTTGCCTTTCGACGAGCACGACTGCTGTGGCCGTCCGATCGTATCAGCAGGTGACAACGCGATGTCGCACCTGGCGAAGTTGCCCGTCGACAATCTGGTGGATCACTTCCGGGGGGTGTTCAACTTCGGTCGCGCACACGTTCCTGAGGGCCGGCCGATCATTGAAGCCTTCTTCCGCCGCTTGGAGCAAGGCGCGCTGCGAGGTATCGCTGGCGGCTTCCACCCGCAATCGCGAGCCAACGAAAAGAAGGTCCCCACCTCGTACCTGCGTTCGGAAGATCATCCGCTGCATTGGGAAGGCATGTTGGACTTGATGGACGTGATCGCATCCGGTCACAACGTAACCCCGCACAGCGGCCTGCACAATCGCTTGCCAAAGACGGTTCTGCACACGCACCTAGCTTCTGGCTGGACCTGGCAGGCGACTGAAGCGGCGCGCGATGCTCTTCGTGTGGCGACGATTCGTCTCAACGTCCGCATCCGCGGCGATGAAGCTGCACGTCGCCAACCCTTCGTCCAATACAAGGATGCGATCTATCGCAGCCAGCGGCTAAATGGACAGTGGGGTCGAATTGGCGAATCCTTCCCAGCCGAGGTGAGCATCGAGGACCTGCGGCACTTGGTCTTGCTCGACCCGACGGACCACACGCCTTGGTCAAGGCTGGCAGCATTGCCCCCATGGCAGCAAAGTCCCCATGACTTGCATCTGCGCCAGTTAATCAATAACGCGCGCCACCGCGGTCTGATCGAGATTGCCGGTGCCAGCGACGCGGTCAAGGCGTACCACGCCTTCGCCCACGAAGAGGCGCTCAAGGCCCGTACGGTCGCCGACCAATTCGCCCGTCTGCAGATCCAGCACGGCGTCGCGGCCAACGCCAACGGGAACGCTGGACCTGCCGACCCGCCGCCCGTCGTGCAACCGCGCGCGGGCAAAGCCTCTTTCGCTCTGCACAAGGACTGATGCCCATGAATGCGATTATCGACTTCCTGTTGCACCCGTTACTGCAGCTGTTTCGTCCACTGATCGCCACCCACTCGATCGAACGCGTCGCGGATGCGATCAACGCAGCTATCGACATGGGCTATCGGGGCTTGGGTGTGTTTGGCTTTGCTCGCTTCGGCAAGACCGAATCGATCACTTACCTCATCGATCATCCCTTCTGGCTCGCACAGCGCCCGGCAGCGATGTTGCGCGTGGATGCTCCCGACACGCACAAGCGCACAGACAGCAGCTTCTTCCGGAGCCTGCTGACACTGCTGGGCGTGCGTGTTCCCTCGCGAGCCAACCCGGACGAACTTTGCACGCAGCTGATGGGGCGCCTCATCGAAGTGGCTCAGAACTCAAGAACTCATTTGATCATCCTGTTTCTGGACGAAGCCCAGCGCCTGCTGCCGGCCGACTACGAGCACCTGGTCACGCTCGACAACCGCATGACGCGGGCTGGCTATTACTTCTTCGTAGTACTCTTCCACCAGCGAGACATCACCGGGTTCAGCAATGAAGTGCTGCCCAGCAACGATCATCCGCCGCACGTAACCGGCCGCTTCCTAGTGCGCAAGCACGAATTCACTGGTCTGGTCGGTGTGGATGAGGTTGCCTACGCTCTCACACGCTACGACGAAGGGACCGAGTGGCCGCCAGGCACCGGTATCAGCTACACGCAGCACTTCGCCCCGGATGCGTTCGCCAATGGCTTTCGTCTGGCCAATTACGCGCAGCGTTTGTGGGATTGCGCCAGCCACCTGCGCGCCGAAGCGAGACTGCCAACTGAGTGGACTTGGCCCATGAAGAGCTTCGAAGCCACGGTCGTGTACCTCCTGACGGCAACCATACCCTGCACACCGAGTTTCGAGTCCTTCGATGACGAGCAGCTCATCGCTGCGCTGAGGGCCGCCGGCCTGGTTGAATTGGAGAAGTCGCGCCACACCTACCAGCCGCAGGGGTGCCGATGAACACCGCGACGGTCCTGCCGATGCTTGACCCGCGCTTACTAGGGGAACATTGGGAAAACTACGAAGGCACTTCCAGCTTCGGCGTGTTCTGGCGCGCCACCCGACTCAATCATCTGCACCGACGCGACCTACGCAGCTTCCTTCACTTAAGCCTGCGCGCCGGCGATGATGCCTTCGCCCGGCTGACGCGCGGCATCCCCCAGCAGGCCGCGTTGCGTTTCAGCTTTCCAGAATCGGAGTTCATCGAGAAGAGCTATTGGCGGCCGGAAGAGTGGTGGCCATTCGGGGGACCGATGCCCTTCGAGCAGATGTCGTGGCGGCTGCGGGTGTGCCCTGTCTGTGCTCGCTCTTGCTACCATTGCCTGCTATTCCAGATGCCCGGCGTGGTTTGCTGCCCGTGGCACGGCGTGGCGTTGATCGATACCTGTCTCAAGTGCGAGAGACCCTTGGCGGTGGATATTCAGCGCGACCTGCCGGTGGGCCGGTGTCGTTGCGGACACGATTTGGTCCACTACGTGGCCAGCGTCGAGGGCGAGGCATCGGTGCGGGGACACAAACACACTGCGATCGAAGTCTATCTGCGACGCGCGGCATCGAGTCGTGGCCGCACCTGGCTGATCGCCCCCGAAGAGTTCGACGATCGAGCGTGGACCGCCTTGCACTGGTTCGGCAATGGCGCTCCGAAAACCGGGGCCTTGTTGTCGGAACGGGTGGGGCTGGATCACAGCGTGCGGTTCACCTCGGGTCGAGTGGGACCTAAAAGTGGACTGGAAAGCGCTCAGCCGAGCTTGGCCGCCCTGCCGTTAGAGTGGTTTGTCGCTTTTCAGCGCATCGGCGCACAGCTACTCGCAATGGTGCCTCGCGAGCACCTGCCCACGTTGGTAGGGCCAGCCAGCGACATGCGGCGGGCTTTCGGCCAACTGCCCGCCTTCCCGGGCAGCCGCGAGATGTACTTGTCCACAGAGGTCCTGGATCGATCCGTGCTGAGGTGCGCAGGCCTGCTCGCGGCGATCGTGGCGAACTCCGCGGGGCGTCGCACCTTCGTCCAGCCCGGTCTCAGGCAGCGTATCTGGGACAACACCCACGGGCTTCGCTTGGTGGATGCGCTGGTACGCCGGATCTTGACGCGGGGCTACGCCGACGGGTTGCGGGTAGCCCTCGGGCGCCATGTCCCGGCGCTGTATGACGCTCAACATAACCGGCCGGTTCGGCGCCTGCCTTGGGTATTGTTGGACCTCCCGGAGGGCGAGCTGCCGTCCGCTCGAATTGGCTGGACGCGCCAGCGCGGAACCTTCTAAGCGGCCAGGGGCCGGCGCCCGGGTAGGAACAATCCCCTGATCAGCGAGGGTGCTGCATAGTTTCCTGCCGGGTGCCGTTCCTGAGGCAGAGATTTCTGGGGCCGAGGCGCATGCGGCATGGATTTATGCGCCGGGAGGCGCACATACTTGACCTTGATGGGATCTACCTTCCTAGGGTTTTCAGTTAGTTAGAATTTGCACCCTTCTGTGCGGCAGACAAAAGAAACGCCCCGGCGCCAGCCGATAAACGCCCTTTTTCTGACCCACAATCACCCGCTTTTCGTATCTCGTCCAAGAACACGCCCGGACGAAGGAACAACCGCTCACAACATGCCCTTGATGCTCTCGCGACTGGTGGATCGCAGCTGCCGAATTGTGCACCCGGACGTCGTAAGGTCTTGGCCGATGGGCAGCCGCTGCTGGTGCTGGCTAACAATATGCCCTCTCGCTTTCTGAACTCGATGAAAAATTGCCCTGATGTACACCGCACTCATTGGGTTTCCGAGTTTTGCACCGCGCTCTTGTGGATACGGGGCGCATCCAAGGTGGACCGACCAGAGTTCCGTAGACACTCATTCGCCGCTCTGCGCGTAGCGCTTTTCGAACTCTACCGGTGACATGCCGCCAGCGGAACCATGCCGGCGGATCGGGTTGTAGAACATCTCGATGTAGTCGAACACGTCCGAAGCAGCAGTGGCTCGCGTCGGGTAGATCCGCCGCTTGATCCGCTCCTTCTTCAGGACGCTGAAGAAGCTCTCGGCCACGGCGTTGTCGTGGCAGTTCCCGCGACGGCTCATGCTCTGCACCATCCGGTGTGCCTTCAGGAACGACTGCCAGTCGCTGCTGGTGAACTGGCAGCCTTGGTCGGAGTGGACCATCACGCCCGGGCCGGGCTTGCGCCGCCATGCCGCTGCCATCAGCGCCTGCAGCACCAGGTCGCTGGTCATCGTCGGCGCCGTCGCCCATCCGACGATCTGGCGCGAGTACAGGTCCATCACTGCCGCCAGGAACAGCCAGCCTTCGTAGGTGCGGATGTAGGTGATGTCCGTGACCCAGACCTTGTTCGGGGCGTGCGGCGAGAAGTCCCGGTTGAGCACGTTTGCCACGGCACCGACCGGACCGCCGCGGTGGCGCGGCTTGCCGCCGTAGCCCACCTGCGCCCGCAGGCCCTCCGCCTTCATCAGCCGCCAGACGCGATGCCGGCTGCATCGCTCGCCAGCTTCCCGCAGATCCAGCGCGATCTTGCGATAGCCGTACACCGCACCGCTAGCCAGCCAGTGGTGCCTGATCAGCCCGAGCAAACGCTGGTCCTCGCGCTCGCGGGCACAGGCTCCCTGGCGCAGCCAAGCGTAGTAGCCGCTGCGGTGCACGCCCAGCACCCGGCACATGGCGACCAGGCGGAACTCGCGGATGTGCGCGCGCATGAACGCGTACTTCGCCCTTACCCCTTGGCAAAGTACGCGGCGGCTTTTTTTAGGATGTCGCGCTCCTCGGTCACGCGCCGCAGCTCGGCCTTCAGCCGGCGGATCTCGGCCGAGTCGCTTGGCGCCGCTGTCGCGCCGGACACCGGTACCGTCTTCCTGGCCACCTGCACCCAGCCATACAGCGTGTGCTTGGGGATCCCGATCCGGGAGGCGACGTCCACCACCGTAAAGCCGCGCTCCAGCACCTGCTTCACCGCTTCCGCCCGGAACTCATTCGTGTACTGCTTGCTGTTGCCCATAAACACCTCGGTCATTGCCATCAATTATGGCGTCCGGATGTCTATGAAAAGCTGGTCGGTCCACAGACCCTCCAACAGAACCTCGTCAACCGCCCCGAATACCTGATCGCTCCGCATGGGTTGTCCAGCGACCAGAACACTTGGCTCAACCTCTCTGCAGTCGACCCAACGGCAGCCAGTTTCTGCGGCGAGTTGCTGGACAGGGTGATCTCAGGTCTGGATGTGCGCGACGATGGATGTAGCCGATCCCTTCAGGCTGCCCGATCCCATGCGTTGGATGGGGTCTCGGGGCGACGCCACGTGACTAGAGCGCTGGAAGCCATCCTTGCCCGGGCGTATTCCCAAGGTTTGGAGAATGTACTCAGGTCTATGATGACCGGCGGGAAGGCGCCTGCGCGACAACGCTGGGTCTTGCCCACCGCAGAGATCGTAATCGGGAACGAGGTGGTTCGTTCGGTCAGGGTATGCTGGACGCCAACACGTCCACCCCCTTCCAGGCGTACAGTCGATATCCCGACGTCCATTTCACCCGCGCCAAAGCACAAGACTGGATCCAAGCCGTCGGCAACGCAGCTGCGGACCCGGAACCGACTGGCGCGCCGAGCTCGCAAAGTACGACAGAAGAAATAGCGGGCAGATCGTCGGCAGTTCGAGGAAATTATGGGCGGTTACTGGTAGTTCTGTGAGTTCCGGGCGTGTTGTTGGCAAGAAAATCTCCGACGAAACGCCCAGCTAGTTCGCGCTTCTCTTTTGATATCAGCCAGTTAGCTTCAGGGCGAATGCTCCGCGTCAATCACTTGCCATTGGCATCTGCGCTGGCAGCGTGCCAAATGCCAGCCCATGTTCCCTGCCAAGACGGCTCTGGCAGAACGCTTCGGTCACTTCCGCCTGGCCGGCTTGAATCAGCTGCGCTGCCTGCAGGGCAAGCGCCATTTGCTCGGTGAGTGCCCGCGCCCGCAGTTCCATGGGTTCAGCGCTGCCAAGTTCGCGCCGCAAGCGATCGCAGGCGTGGTCGAAGTCCGGGTGCCCGCCGCGTGCGAGCTCCAGCTCGTCGAACAGGACTTCGCGAGCTAATGGCTCGCGGGCCAGCGTGCGTAGCACGTCCAGGCACTGGATGTTGCCGCTGCCTTCCCAGATCGAGTTCAGCGGTGCTTGGCGATACAGCCTGGGCATCATCGTGCCTTCGATATAACCGATCCCGCCAAAGGTCTCCTGCGCTTCGTTGACGAATGGCGTGCATCGCTTGCAGACCCAGTACTTACCGATGGCCGTGGCCAAGCGCGCGAATGCCGCTTCCCGCGGGTCGCGTGGCGCCGCGTCCACCGCGCGTGCCACGCGCAGCGCCAGTGCCAGCGCAGCCTCGGATTCCAGCGCCAGGTCGGCCAGCACGTTTTGCATCAACGGCTGGGTGCCAAGTCGCTTGCCGAAGGCCATGCGTTGCGGGGTGTAATGCAGTGCCTGCACCAGTGATTGGCGCATCAGCGCGGCAGAACCCAACATGCAATCCAGCCGGGTCAGCGCCACCATTTCCAGAATGGTGGCCACGCCGCGCCCTTCCCCGCCCACCATCATGGCAAGCGCGCCTTGCAGTTCGACCTCCGCGCTGGCGTTGCTCCAGTCGCCCAGTTTGTCTTTCAACTGCTGGATGCGGATGGCGTTGACCGTTCCGTCCGGCGCGAATCGCGGCAGCAGGAAGCAGGACAGGCCACCCGCAGATTGCGCCAGCACCAGGAACGCATCGCTCATCGGCGCGGATACGAACCATTTGTGGCCCACCAATTCGTACCATGCGCCCGGCCCGCGCCCCGATACCGCCGTCGCGCGGGTGGTATTGCTGCGCACGTCGGAGCCGCCCTGCTTCTCGGTCATGCCCATGCCGATGGTGGCGGCGGCCTTGTGCGCAGCCGGCAGGAAGCGGGGGTCGTACTCGGCTGACAGCACGCGCGGCAGCCATTCGTCGGCAACCTGCGGCTGCTGGCGCAGCGCCGGAACGCTGGCATAGGTCATGGTCAGCGGGCATTCGCTGCCCTGCTCGGCCTGCGCGTGCAGATACACAAGCGCGGCTCGGGCAACGTGGGCGCCGGGCTTGGTTTCGTTGCGCCAGGCGAAGTTGGGCACGCCGTGGGCGAACGCCAGCCCCATGATGCGATGGTAGGCCGGATGGAATTCGACCTGATCCAACCGCCGGCCCTGCACATCGAACAGCCGCAGCTGCGGCCGATGCTGGTTGGCCAGTGCGCCCAGTTCCATCAATTCGCCGCCGGCAACCCGCCCATACGCGGCCACGTCGGAGTCAGCCCAGCCGGCACCATGGCGGTGCAGCGACTCGCGCAAGGCACTATCGGTGGAGAACGCGTCATAGGCGCCCAACGGCTGCGGGAGATTGTGCGGCGCATGGGTGGCGAATGATTCGCCCGGGGCGCCGTGCCTGGAATCGTCCGAAGTCGGTTGCCCGTTCATGGTCAGGATCTCGCGCTATCGCCTGTCAGGCGGGCGCGTCATGCGCCCGCGTACCGCGTGCATTTGCGAGGTAACCGTACACCGCAACCAGCAGTACCACCAGTTGCGCCAGCAGCGATTGCCACGTGGGGGAGATGCCCAGCCAATCGATATGTGGCGCCCGCACCAGGCCCAGGCCGATCCAGCCGGCTTCCTGCAGCGCGGTGACGCCCTTGCCGGCCAGCACGACTGCCAGCAGCGCGATCAGCAGCGAACTGGCGGCGAAAAACTTGCCGATGGGCAACTGCATCCCCAGCCGCAGCAGTGCGAAGGCCACCAGCGCGAGCACGGCTGCGCCCGCCAGCAATCCAGCCAGAATTGCGCTGGCCGAGTCCGGGTTCCACATGGCCGCATAGAACAGAATGGTTTCGAAGACTTCGCGATAGACAGCCACGAACGCGAACAGGAACAGGAACCACATCGAGCGGCGCCCGGCCGCAGCCGAGACCTTGGCATGCAGATACTGCTGCCAGCGGCCCGCCATGCTTTTCCGGTGCATCCAGATGCCGACACTGAGCAGCACCAGTGCGGCGAACAGGGACGACAGGCCTTCGGTCAACTCGCGGTGGGCGCCACTGATGCTGACCAGCCAGGTGGCGGCGACCCATGTCGCCGCGCCAGCCAGCAACGCGCCCGACCAACCAGCATGCACCCATGGCAATGCATCACGGCGTTCGGCGCGGCGCAGGAACGCGATCATGCCGATCACGATCAACAGCGCCTCCAGCCCTTCACGAACCAGGATGGTGAAGCTGCCCAGAAAATCCGCGGCGGCGTCGCTGCGTGAGTCTTGCAAAAGCACATCGGCCTGATCGAACAACGCGTCGGCACGGTCGGCGGCGGCGGTGACCTGTGCAAGCGCCGCGCCCTCGCCGATGCCCGCACGCACGCTTGCCATCGCGGCCTCGATCGCGTGCAGCAGCGCCGGGTCGCGCGCGGCCAGCATCGGTTCAACCGGTTCCACGCCATCCAGATAGGCCGACAAGGCCAGGCTCCCGGCACGCCCATGGTCGCCTTCACGGTAGGCCTGGAGGCTCGCCTGCAGGCGCGCCTTGGCATATGCCAGCGAGCCACCCTTGCCTGCATCGGCGCTGATCGCCTGCGGATGGGCGCGCAGGTAGGCCGTGATTGCGCGTGCCTGCTTGGCATCCAGCCATTGCTCCAGCTGCACCTGGCTGCTGCGCGACAGCGCCTCCAGCGACGGCAATGCGTCATGCAACCTGGGCGTGTTGCGCCATATCTCCTCGCCTGATGCGCGATCACCCTGCCCATAGGCAAGGCTGCCGACGTGGAATGCAAGCGCCCAGCGATCCGCGTCGGACAAACGCGCAAAGGCCGGCATCGCAGTCCTCGGCACGCCGTGGGTGATCGCTTCGTACAAGGCCAACGGGCTGCGTCGTGCCGCGCGCTCCGCGTTGGAAAACGCCACCGGCGGCGGATCCATCGACGCAGCAGCGGCGCCATCCCCGTTCCCGCTGCGGCCGTGGCAGGCGGCGCATTGCTCCGTGTAGAGCTGCGCGCCGCGTTGCAGGTCCGGCACCTTTGCAAGGACGGCGGGCACCCCATATGTCGCCAGCAGGTCGTTGGCCAGTGCATGCGCCGCATTGGCAACGTCCGGCGCGGGCGCCCGCGTGGCAATCCGCTGGACCAGCGCGTCGGCAGCCGCCAGCAGCGCGGCATGGCGGGAGGTGTCGGGCAGCGTGTGGATGTGTTCGCGTGCGGTTGCGGCAAATTCCCGCATTTCCGCATATTCGCTCGCGTTCAACACCTTGCCGTCGCGAACGGCTCCGGAATAGTCGGCGGCGATATAGTCGAGCAGCTGCCACGCCTGGCGAACCTCATCCTGCGGCGGTGACGCAGCCACCACTGGCCCCTGCCCCACCAGCAACAGGGCCAATACCATCAGCCATCGCCAACCTCCCGGGAACATGGTGCCTGCCTGCTCGCAACTGGTCATCGAAGTGTAGTTGTTTTTGATGTAAATGGGAATCGTTATTATCCAAAGCCTGTACCCATGCCACGGCTTCGCGGGAAAAGTGCGCCCGGCCTGCGGTGTAAGCTTGTCCCGACCCGCGCGGCAACAAGAATCCAGCCATGGCGCCAGCCAACGACACGTACACGCCTCGTCCCGAGGCGCAGGCCGAGATCCACCGGCTGGGCGCCAGCGGGCCCACCCTCAATTCGGTGATTGCCGCGGTGGGCGGCGGGCAACGCCGGCTGGCCCTGTTGCATATCGATGTCGATGGCATCGGCGCCATCAACGCCACCTTGGGCGAAAGCACCGTCGAACAGGCGCTGGTGGTCGTGGCCCGGCGCCTGCTGATGGCCACGCCGGCAGGCGGCTGGCTGTGGCGGTTGGGCAGCGAGGAATTCATTGCTGCGGTGGCCTACAGGGACGGCGAGCCCGACGGCGAGGCGCTGGCCGAATGCCTGCGCGATGCGTTCGATACGCCGGTCCAGGTGCCCCCGTTCGTTCTTGACGTCACCTTGTCCCTCGGTATCGCGATCTATCCGGACCACGCGCTGGATGCTGCGGGCCTGTTGGTGGCGGCAGAACAAGCGATGCGCCGTGCCAAGCGCAGCGGCCCCGGCGGGCAGGTCGTGTATGGAGCAGAGCCGGCAGCAGACACGCAAACCGATCCCGCCCGCGAAAATCCCGGGCATCGATTCGTGGATGCCATTGCGCAAAGCGAATTCAGGCTCTACTACCAGCCCGTGGTCAGCGCGCAGGACGGCAGCATCGTGGCCTGCAGCTCGCTGCTGCGCTGGCACAACACGCAAGAGGGCGTGCTGCGCGCCAATCGCATCCTGCCTGCGGTGGAACGTGCTGGACTGGCCGGTGCGGTGGGACTGTGGACCATCGAAACCGCCATCCGCCAGGTCCACCGCTGGCGCGACATGGGCATTGATTACCTGTCCGCGTCCGTGCCATTGGAAAGCTCGCTGCTCAACCGCAGGGAGTGTCTGGACATGGTGGGTGAACTGCTGCATCGGCACGATGTGGCAGGGAGCGCCATCGAGTTCGAGATATCCGAAAGCGTCCTGGCGATGGATGGGCCACACGTGGCCGACAACCTCGTTGGCCTGCGCGCAATGGGAGCAACGCTGACCTTGGCGGATTTCGGCATGCGCGGGCTCAGTCTGGGCGCCCTGGCGCTGCACCCGCTGGATCGTTTGAAGATCGACCGCAGCTTCCTGCGCAACATCACCAGCAACCCGCGCCGTGCCGCACTGGTGCGCGGCATCATCGCCATGGGCCACCGGCTGGGAATGACCGTGGTGGGCAAAGGCGTGGAAACCGATGCCGAACTCGGGTTCCTGCGGCGCAACCAGTGTGATTTCTTCCAGGGCTATCTGTTCAGTCCACCGCTGCCCGGCACCGACATCGACGAACTGCTGCGCCGCCGCTTCCTGCTCCCGCACGTGTTCCAGGAAAGCGCGATCCAGCAGCCCGCGCGCACCCTGCTGCTGCTGGATGACGAAGACAATGTGCTGCGCGCATTGGTGCGCCTGCTGCGGCGCGACGGCTATCGGCTGCTGACCGCAAGCAGCGTCAGCGAGGCGTTCGACCTGCTAGCACGCAACGATGTCCAGGTGATCGTGTCCGACCAGCGCATGCCGGACATGAGCGGCACCGAGTTTCTGGGGCGGGTTCGCGATATGTACCCTGACACCGTGCGACTGGCGCTGTCAGGCTACACCGACGTGGCCACGATCAGCGATGCCATCAACCAAGGGGCGGCCTATCGTTTCCTGATCAAGCCCTGGAACGATGCGGAGCTGCGTGGACACATTCGCGCGGCTTTTCGATTGGCCGAGCAGCGCCGCAGCGGCGCCGAGCAGGCGGTGGACGACGCCTAGCCGGACACTTCCGGTGCATTGTCCGGAACCGGCTGTTTGATCGGCAGCACGACGCGGAACGTGGTGCCCTGCCCCACGCGGCTGGTCACGTCGATGCGCCCGTGGTGCTTGCTCACGATGCCATACGAAATGGCAAGTCCCAAACCGGTGCCGCGGCCAATGGGCTTGGTGGTGTAGAACGGGTCGAACAGGTATTGCATGGCTTCGGGGGGGATGCCGCAGCCGCTGTCGGCAATGCTGATCCAGACCTCGCGCTCGTCGCAGCCGCTGGCGAGCACGATGGTGCCGCGCTGTTCGATGGCCTGTCCGGCATTGAGCAGCAGGTTCAGGAACACCTGGTTGATTTCCGATGCCAGGCAGTCTACCTGCGGCAGGCTGGTGTAGTGTTTTTCCAGCCGGACTTTGTATTTCAGGTCGTTCCAGACGATGTTGAGCGTGGAATCCAGCCCCTGCAGCAGATCGGCCGGTTGCATCTGCTGGTCGCGGCCGACCCGCGAGAAATCCTTGAGGTCCTGCACGATCTTGGTGACGCGCTCGATGCCTTCACGCGATTCGTTCAGGAGATTGGGCAGGTCGCCGATGATGTAGTCCACGTCCAGCACCTGACGCGCCTGCTGCACCGCCTCGCGGTGTGCGGAAGGATCATCGGAGAGCAATGCTTCCTGGTACTTGTCCAACAACGTCAGCAGCGCGCTGGAGTAGTCCTGCAATGTGCCGAGGTTGGAGCCGACATAGCCGATCGGGTTGTTGATCTCGTGCGCCACGCCAGCGGCAAGCTGGCCGATGGAGGCCATTTTTTCCGATTGCAGCAATTGTTCCTGCGTACTGGCCAGGCGGTCCACCGTGCGCTGCAACTGCTCGAACTGGCGTTGGCGTTCGCCGCGATCGCTGATATCCACCAGCACCATGATGCAGCGGAGGGCATCGGGCGCATGTCCGAAGTGGATTTCCAGCGCCAACGGCGACGACGGCGTTGGGCGTGCAATCGCCCGCCACGTGCCCTTGCGGGCTGCAGCGGCCCAGTCCTGCTCGGAGACCAGTTGCAGCAGCGACTCCGGCCCGCTGCCGGGCTGGAGCTTGTCCGCCAGCGCGCGTGCCGCCGGGTTGGCGACATGCAGGCGATGGTTGCCATCGAGGAAAAGAATGGGGAATTCGATGGCACTGGCAGCCCAGGTCGCGTCATCGCTCCACAGCGGACTTGACGCCGTGTCGCGCTCGTTCATCCACAGCCCAGCCAGCGGGAATTGACGCGTGCGCCAGTGGCGTATCCGGAACCGTTATAGGTGCTGCTTGCCTCCACCCTGCCCAGATGGCGCAAGGTCCACGCAACCTCGCGGCGACGGCGTGCCAGCAGGACGGCATTGGCGCGATTGAGTTCGTGCAGTTCGCCGACACGCGCCATGTCGTCGGGCCCGGCGGTGCGTTCGGCGGCGGCCAGCGCATCCAGCTTGGCTTGGGTGGACTGCAGCAGCGCATCGACATCGTGTTCCAGCAGCGCACGCCGTTCGGCCTGCAGGGCCAGTTCGAGTGCGTCGAGTGGAGCCACGGTCGTGGTCATTTCAGCAATTCGCGTTCCAGTGCCAACAGCCGCTTGGCCACTTCCTGCGGGTCGATTTCATAATTGCCCGAGTCGATGGAATTGCGCAGCTCTTTGATGCGCGCCATGTCCAGCTTCGCAGGCGTGCCCAGTTCCTTTGCCATCGCCTTCAGGCCCACGGCCTCGCCGGTCAGGCGCAGGCTGTCCACGGGCGGCGTGGCGGCAACGGATTCGCGGGTGGATCCGGCGCGGGCGCTGGTGGACTCGGTGACGACAGGAGTCTCCACGGGCTTCGCCGGCAGGCCGCCTTCGATTTTCGTGGTCATGTCGGTACTCCAGATCGGGTTGGGTCGATTGCAGTAACGGCCGGCCGGAAGCGAACTTTAGGGCAAGCGCTTGCCGGGTTCAATTGAGTATCTCCACCGTCCCGTCGGCGGCCAGCCGGCCCCGGATGATCCGATGCGAGCTGTCATTTTCCACGTTCACGATGCCGCCGGCGCTTGCCTGGCCAAGCGCCTTGCCGCCCATCCGGACCTCGGTCCCGCCGATGCTGACGCGCAGCACCACCGGGTCGCCTCGTTTCACGGTGACGGCATCCGCGACGGAATCTGAATGGTCCGGCAGGGCGCGAACGATGCGGGTGCCCGGCTTGCGCACCGGGACATACAGCCGCCAACCCGGTGTATCCGGGCACTGCACTTCGGCAACGGCGGGGGTACTTGGAACCGCCACCAGCGGTTGGCTGCAGGCGGTCAGCCGCAACCCGGGCGCAATCATGGCCTGGGCCGTGGCATCCGCCTGCAGCGCGGCCAGCGCGGCTGCGCGAATCGGCTGCAGGTCCTGCTGCGCTTGCGCCGCTGCGCAACCGCAGGCGCTCGCAAGCAACAGGCCGGACAGGATGTTCCATGAAAATTGCATCGCACGCTCTTCGTAGCCAGCAGGATTCGGGTTGCTGATCAGGCTCTACAAAGCAATAAGCATGCCGGGCTCAAGCTGGCGCCTCCCAGGCCGACAATACCCGCATGGCCCGTAACCAATTACTAGACCGCATTGATCAACGTATCCGCCTGGCCGGCCACAACCGGCTGGCCCTGCTGCTATTTCGGCTGGGCGGGCGTCAGCTTTTTGGCGTGAACGTGTTCAAAGTGCAGGAAGTGCTGCCGCGTCCGCAGCTGTTCACCATGCCGCAACTTCCCGGTGGCTTCCTAGGGGCTGCCGACATTCGTGGGCGAACCGTGCCGGTTCTGGACTTGGCCAGCGCCATCGGCCAGCCCACCGACGGGCCCGCCAATTATCTGGTCGTGACCGAGTTCAACCGCTCCGTGCAGGGGTTTTTGGTCTCGGCGGTGGATCGCATCGTCAACATCGCGGTGGAAGATGTGCAGCCGCCGCCCGAGCTGGGTGGCGACCCGCACTACCTGACTGGCGTGACCCGCTACCACGATGAGCTGATCCAGCTGGTGGACGTGGAAAGCGTGCTGGCAGAAGCCTTGCCGCCGCCCGCCAGCGCCGCGACGATTGCCCCGGTGATCGGCGCCGGCGGGCGCGAGGTACTGGTGGTGGACGACTCGCGCGTGGCCCGCAACCAGATCCGGCAGGTTCTGGACCAGTTGGGTCTGACATGCACGCAGTTGTCCGACGGGCGTCAGGCGCTGGACCATCTCAAACAGCTGGCGGCGGGCGGGCAGCGGCCAGCGGATCGCTATGCGATGGTCATCTCCGATATCGAGATGCCCGCGATGGACGGCTACACGCTGACGTCGGAAATCCGTCGCGACCTGATGCTCAATGATCTGTACGTGCTGTTGCATACATCGCTGTCGGGGGTGTTCAACCAGGCGATGGTGGAGCGCGTTGGGGCGGATGACTTCGTTCCGAAATACTCGCAGCAGGAATTGGCCGACAGGATCACCGCAAGACTTGATGTCGTGGCAAAGAAAAGTTCTGCAAGGCAATGATCTTGATGGAATTTACGAGATATATCCAAGCGGCGTCCCGATGCATGCGGCAGTGCATGCCCGCCCGGGCATGCCGATGCTTGAGGGCCACCAAGCGCCTTGCGCGAGGCTGCACGTTGCCCACGCCCTGATCTGACCGCGCGCGTTCGCCAGGCCTGCAACGCAGCGCTTGCGTCTTTGGCACACCATTTGCTTTCTCTCATGCGAGCAACCCCGTTGGAGGGGCGTATGAGCGATTTCCTTGGCATCCACGGCGCCGCGCTGATCTTGCGAGAGCAGCGACTGCAGGTGCTTTCCACCAATTTGGCCAACGCCGACACCCCCGGCTTCCAAGCCCAGGACCTGGACTTCAATTCCGCCCTGCAGGCCGCGTTGTCGCCGGCGACAGGGGCCGGCGGCAGCGATCCCTACCAGGCTGCTGCAGCCGGTGCGCGCCATGCCCGGCCAAGCTCGCAGCCCAGCCTGGACGGCAATACGGTGGACAGCGCGCGCGAGCAGGCCACGTTTTCCCAGGCGGCGCTGGAGTACCGGGCCTCGATGACATTCATCGAATCCAAGGTGAGAACCATGCTCACCGCCATTACTGGTGAATGAGGAGTACGCCGTGAGCAACCTCCCGATTTTTGATGTGGCCGGATCCGCGATGCAGGCGCAATCGGTGCGCCTGAGCACCATCGCCAGCAACCTGGCCAATGCCAACACCGTTGCAGGTACCGCCGAGGGCGCGTATCGCGCCAAGCAGCCGGTGTTTTCGGCCGACCCGATTGCGGGGAATCCGGCACTGGCCGGGGTCCAGGTCACCGAAGTGCGCGACAGCACTGCCGCACCGGTGAAACGCTACGAGCCCGGCCATCCGTTGGCGGATGCACAAGGTTATGTGTATGCGCCCGACGTGGATCCGGTGGCGCAGATGGTGGACATGATCTCCGCTTCGCGCAGCTATCAGGCCAACGTGGATGTCTTCAAAAGCGCCAAGGATTTGGCCGTTGCCACTCTCAACATGGGCCGCTGAACATGAGTACCGTCAATCCCGCTTCTTCCAGTTCCGACAGCGCGTATGCGCAGTACTCGCTCCCGGGGGCGACCAAACAGTCCACCGGGGCGATGGGGCAGGCCGACTTCCTGCAACTGATGACCCAGCAACTGAAAAACCAGGACCCGCTCAACCCGATGAAGGGCGCGGAGTTCCTTGGCCAGTTGGCGCAGTTCTCCACCGTGCAAGGCATCGAGAACATGCAGCAGGCGATGAATTCGATGGCCAGCGTGATGGAAAACGACCAGTCGCTGCGCGCGGCGGCGCTGGTGGGCCACGACGCGCTGGTGGAGGTTGACAGCGTGCAGTTGGCCGCAGGTGCCGGGGCCAGCGGCGAAATCGTCGCCAATCGCGGCGGCCCGATCCAGCTGGAGGTGGTCGATGCCAGCGGGAAAGTGGTGAGCCGCGTCAGCGTGGATGCCGCCAGTGACGGCCCGGTGGCATTCCACTGGGACGGCACCGATGAAAACGGTGACGCCGTGCCCGCGGGTCAATACAGCTTCCGCGCCAGCAGCGGCACCGGTACGGACACCGAAGCCCTGTCGGTGCGCCTGGCGGCGCATATCGACAGCGTTTCCATCGAATCCCAAGGATTGGTCCTCAACCTCGCCGGTCTCGGCGGCTATCCCTTGTCTTCCATCCGTCGCATTGGCTGATCGCAGCCGACTTCCCTACTCCAGGAGCGCACCATGAGCTTTCGCATCTCCGTCAGCGGCATGAATGCCGCCAGTTCCGATCTCGACGTTACCGCGCACAACATCGCCAACGTGAACACCAGTGGTTTCAAGGGGTCCCGCGCCGAGTTCGCCGACGTGTTCGCCGTTTCCGCCTATGGCCTGTCGCAGCAGGCGATTGGTGCCGGCGTGCGGCTGGCTGCAGTGGCCCAGCAGTTTAGCCAGGGCAACGTGGACTTCACCGGCCGCGCGCTGGACCTGGCGATTTCCGGCGAGGGCTTCTTCACCCTGTCCGACAAGGGGGCGACCGTGTATTCGCGCGCCGGCAACTTCGGCACCGATTCGGATGGCTATGTGGTCAACCCGGCGGGCCAGCGCCTGCAGGTGTACGAACCCAATGTCGCCGGCGGCTTCGATACCGGCCGCCTGGGTGATCTGCGCCTGCCCAACGGCGATTCGCCGCCGGCAGCGACCACCAAGGTCACGCTGGAAACCAACCTGCCGGCAGCGGCGACTCCGCCCACGGTGACCCCGTTCGATCCGAACGACCCCACCACCTACAACCAGACCACCTCGCTGACGATTTACGACTCGCTGGGTGCGCCGCATACGCAGTCGATGTATTACGTCAAGACCGCCAACCCGAACGAATGGGAGTTGAACACCTATGTCGACGGCGCTGCCGTTGGCCCGGCGCAAACCCTGCAGTACGACAGCGCCGGCACCCTGACCTCCCCGTCCCCTGCGCAAATTGCCCTGCCCGCCTACACCCCGACCAACGGTTCGGCGGCGTTGAGCATCACCCTGGATCTGGGCAAGTCCACCCAGTACGGCACCTCTTTCGGCATCCAGACGCAGACCCAGGATGGCCACGCCACCGGGCGCATCACCGGCATCGACATCTCGCCCGAGGGCGCCGTGTCGGCGCGCTACACCAACGGCGCGGTGCAGCAGCTGGGGCAGGTGGCGCTGACCAATTTCGCCAACCCGCAGGGCCTGCAGTCGCTGGGCAGCAATTCCTGGGGCGAGACCTATCGCTCCGGCCAGCCGCTGCACGGGCAGGCAGGGTCGTCCAACTTCGGCCTGGTCCAGGGCGGCGCGCTGGAGGCATCCAACGTCAACCTCACTGAGCAGTTGGTCAACATGATCACGGCGCAGCGCAACTTCCAGGCCAATGCGCAAATGATCCAGACCCAGGATCAGATCGCGCAGACCGTGATCAACATCCGCTGATGAGGCAGTCCGCCCCTGCGCATGCGGGGGCGGAGGGAGGCAACGATGACAGACCGTGCCATTTACATTGCCATGACCGGCGCCAGTGCCATGCTGCGCGGCCAGGCCACCGTGGCGAACAATCTGGCCAATGCCGACAGCACCGGTTTCCAGGCCGCGCTGGATGCCACGGTTGCCGCACCGGTGCAGGGCGCCGGGTTTGCTTCCCGGGTGGCAACCAGCGAACGCACGCTGGGCGTGGACGCGCGCGCCGGCGCCATCAACCAGACCGGCAATCCGCTGGATGTCGCGCTGAAGCCGGAGCGCTGGCTGGCCGTGCAGGATTCCAGCGGCGGCACCGCCTATACCCGCGCTGGCGACCTCAGCATCAATGCCAACGGCATGTTGATGACCTCGCGCGGCCAGGCCGTGTTGGGCAACGACGGCGCGCCGTTGTCCATCCCCGCCTACCAAAGCATCGGCATCGGCAGTGACGGCACGATCTCCATCGTTCCGCAGGGGCAGCCCGCCTCCACCATCACCGAAGCGGGAACCCTGCAGGTGGTGGCCGCCAGGACCACGGAGTTGGAACGCGGCGACGACGGACTGATGCGCCCGCGCCCGGGCGTCCAGCCGCCGCCTGCGACTGGCGCGTCGATGAGCGCCGGCACGCTGGAGGAAAGCAACGTGAACACGGCCGATGCGCTGGTGTCGATGATCGAACTGTCGCGCCAGTTTGAAATGCAGGTACAGCTCTTGCAGAAAGCCGATGAGAACGCCCGCGCCACCAGCTCCATCGTGTCGCTGAGTTGATCCACCCGTATTTGCCCGATTGATACCCCGAGAGGAACGCCGCCATGACCCAGGCCCTGTGGATCGCCAAAACCGGCCTCGATGCCCAGCAGACGAAGATGTCGGTGATCTCCAACAATCTGGCCAACGTCAACACGACGGGCTTCAAGCGCGACCGCGCCAGCTTCGAAGACCTGCTCTACCAGACCATCCGCCAGCCCGGCGGCGCCACTTCCGAACAGACCCAGCTTCCCACGGGCCTGCAGTTGGGCACCGGCGTGCGCGTTGCGGCCACCGCCAAGCAGTTCGTGCAAGGCTCGTTGAACCAGACCGGCAACGCGCTGGATGCGGCCATCAACGGACGCGGATTTTTCGAGGTGTTGATGCCGGACGGAAGCTCCGCCTACACGCGCGACGGCAGCTTCCAGATCAACGCCCAAGGCGAAGTGGTGACCAACGAAGGCTATCCGGTGCAGCCTGGCCTTCAATTGCCCGAAGGCGCCCAGAGCGTGACCATCGGCGCCGATGGCACGGTGAGCGTGCAGATTTCCGGGCAGCCCGCGCCGGTGCAGGTCGGCGCACTGACGCTGGCCGACTTCGTCAATCCCGCAGGCCTGCAATCCCTGGGCGAGAACCTGTTCGCCGAAACCGGCGCCAGCGGCCCGGCGCAGACCGGCGCCCCCGGCACCGGGGGCTTGGGCCGCTTGATCCAGGGCTCGCTGGAGGCATCCAACGTCAACGTGGTGGAAGAACTGGTCACCATGATCGAGACCCAGCGCGCCTACGAAACCAACGCCAAGGCGATTTCAACCACCGACCAGATGCTGGGTTTCCTCAACAACAACGTATGAGTATCGCCATGAGCCGCGCCCCTTCCCTCGCCCGCGTTGCCGTCCTGCTGGTTGTCGCGCTCGGGCTGTCTGCCTGCGCCAGCGTCGGCCGCCTGCAGGGCGATGTGCGGCCATTTGCCGAAGCGCCGCCTTATGCCGCGCTGCCTGCTGTGGCGCCGGCACAGCCCGCCGCACCACAGCCCGGGGACGGCGGCGGCTCGATTTACGCCGGCCACACCGGCAAGGGCTTGCGGCTGTTCCAGGACAACAAAGCCAGCGAAGTCGGCGACTTGTTGACCATCCTGCTGGTGGAAAGCACCACCGCCACCACCCAGGCCAAAACCGCGGTCACCAAGAAAAGCGGCATTGATGTGGGCGTTCCCAGCATCGCGGGCAAGCAAGTCACCGCGCTTGGCGCATCCATTGCGGGCTCCCGCGATTTCCAGGGCGACGGCAACAGCGCGCAGAGCAACAAGCTGGCGGGTTCGGTCACCGTGCGCGTGGTGCAGGATCTCGGCAATGGCAACCTGCTGATTCGCGGCGACAAGCAGTTGCGCCTGAATCAGGGCGATGAGCTGGTTCAGGTTCAAGGGATCGTGCGCCGTGCCGATATCGACCCTGACAACCGGGTGACCTCCGACCGCGTGGCCGATGCCCGCATCGTTTATGGCGGCCGTGGCACCCTCGCACGTTCCAACGCAATGGGTTGGCTTGGCCGGTTCTTCAATTCCGCGCTCTACCCGTTCTGAGGTCGGCGATGATGAAACGCACCCTGACAACGCTGGCCGCTCTGTTCTGCACGCTTCTGCTTGCGCCAGCCCACGCCGAACGCGTCAAGGATTTGGCGCAGGTGGCCGGGGTGCGCGGCAATCCGCTGATCGGGTATGGATTGGTGGTGGGCCTGGACGGCAGTGGCGACCGCACCAGCCAAACCCCATTCACCGTGCAAAGCCTGAAGTCCATGCTGGAGCAGCTGGGCGCCACCATTCCCCCCGGCGTGAACCCGCAGTTGAAGAATGTGGCCGCCGTCGCGGTACACGCGGAATTGCCTCCGTTCGCCAAGCCCGGCCAGCCGATCGACATCACCGTGTCCTCGATCGGCAACGCCGGTTCGCTGCGCGGCGGCAGCCTGCTGATGACGCCGCTCAAGGGCGCCGACGGCGAGGTATACGCCATCGCCCAGGGCAATCTGGTCGTCAGCGGATTCGGCGCATCGGGACGTGACGGCTCCAAGATTTCGGTGAATGCGCCCAACGGCGGGCGCATTCCGTCGGGTGCCATCGTGGAACGCGCGGTGCCGGCGGCAGCCAATTCAGGCAACGTGACCCTCAACCTGCACGAGGCCGATTTCACCACCGCGTCGCGCATCGTTTCGGCGGTGAACAGCGCGTTTGGCAGTGGCCGTGCGCATGCGCTGGACGGCGTCACCATCGAAATCAACCCGCCGCCGGGCGACCGCATCGCCTTCCTGGCCGCGCTGGAAGCGCTGGACGTGGATCCGGGCACGGCGGCTGCCAAGGTCATCGTCAATGCCCGCTCCGGCACCGTGGTGATGGGTGGCCAGGTCACTGTCCTGCCGGCCGCAGTGGCTCACGGCTCATTGACCGTCACCATCAGCGAGGCCACCCAGGTCAGCCAGCCGGGGCCGTTTGGCGGCAAGGGGCAAACCGTTGCGGTGCCGCAGTCCACGGTCAGCGCCACCACCGAGGGCAACCACATGGTGTTGTTCCGGGGCGGCACCTCGCTGGAAGACATCGTGCGCGCGGTGAACGCGGTTGGCGCGGCACCGGGCGACATCGTCGCCATTCTGGAAGCCCTCAAGCAAGCCGGCGCGCTGCGCGCCGAGCTTGAAGTGATCTGACCATGGCATACCGCTTGCATCCAGACTGACATGCGCCTACCTGCCGCCACCGCGATCTCGCTCCAGCGTTCACAGACGCCGGAGCGTGCGCGTGTGGAAGAGGCGGCGCGCGGGCTGGAAAGCCAGTTTGCGCAGATGCTGATCAAGAGCCTGCGCAGCACCTCGCCCGGTGATCCGCTTGGCGGCGACACCAGCTATCGCGACATGTACGACCAGACGCTGGCGAAAGAGCTGACCAAGGGCCGCGGCCTGGGTCTGCAGTCGATGATCGTTCGCCAGCTTGATCGCACCCTGGGGCAGGACACGCCCACCGCGCCGGCCGGGTTCCTGCCGCTGCGAGCGCCGGGCGCGCCGATGCAACTCCCTCTTGGCGACACGCCTTCGGGCCTGCCGCTGCCTGCCGGACTGCGCGGCGACTCGCTGACGCTGACCCCGGCAAGCGGTGGAACCTCATTGCCGGGGCTGGCATTGCCGCACCCGCCAGCACTTGCTGCGAAGACCTGCGGCGAAAATGCCCCGCTGGATTGCAGCAGCCCTGAAGCATTCGTGCGTTCGGTATGGCCGCATGCACAAAAGGCGGCCGCGGAACTGGGCGTGCCGGCCAAGGCCCTGGTGGCGCAGGCCGCCTTGGAAACCGGCTGGGGCCGCCGTTTGGCGGGGCGCGATGGGCAGACCACATCGCACAATCTGTTTGGCATCAAGGCCGGCGGCAACTGGCGCGGTGCGAAAGTCAATGCAGCCACCCATGAATACGTGGATGGCACCCGCGTCAGCGCGCAGGCCGCGTTCCGCAGCTATGGCAGCGCCGCCGACAGCTTTGCCGACTACGCCCGGCTGCTGCACAACCCGCGCTATGCCGAAGCCCGCAGTGCCGGCGGCGACGTCCATCAGTTCGCAACGGCGCTGCAACGCGCCGGTTACGCCACCGATCCGGCCTACGCGGCCAAGGTCGTGGCCATTGCCGGCGGCTCCACCATGCGCCGCGCGCTGGCCGGGCTGGAGGGATAACCATGTCATCTGGCGTTCTTGGTACCGGCACTTCCGCCCTGCTCGCCTTCCAGCGCGCACTGGCGACCGTCAGCCACAACGTCGCCAATGCGGCGACCCCCGGCTATACCCGGCAGCGCGTGGAAATGCAGGCGCGTCCAGGGCAGTCCGCCATGCTCAGCATCGGCCAGGGGGTGGACGTCAAACAATTGACCCGGCTTGCCGACGGCCTGGTGTTCGCCCGCCAGAACGACAGTTCGGGCGAGCTGGGGCGCCTGGATCAGCTGTCCCAGCTGGCTTCGCGCGTGGATGGTTTGATGTCGGATTCCGCCACCTCGCTGGTGGCGCCGTGGTCGAGCTATTTCAACGCCGCCAAAGGCGTGGTGGCCGACCCGGCCTCGGTTCCCGCACGCAACCAGATGCTTGCCTCCAGCGACCAGTTGGCTACCCGCTTTCGCAGCATGGACACCCAGCTGGCGAAAATGGACGACGACGTCGATCGCAGCATGGCCAACAAGATCACTGACGCCAATCGTCTGGCCAGCGAGCTTGCCGACCTCAATCGCAACATCATTGCCGCTGGCGGCAATGTCTCTTCGGATCTGCTCGATGCGCGCGACCAGCGCGTTCGCGACCTGTCGAAGCTGGTGGGTGCGGAAACGGTGATGCAGGACGACGGTTCGATGAACGTCTTCACCCCCGGCGGCCAGCCATTGGTGTTGGGCGTACGCGCTTCCAGCCTGGCGACCACGCCCGACCCTTACCGTCCAGACCGCATGCAACTGGCGCTGAACACGCCGACCGGCGCGATGCGCCTGCCGGAAGGCACGGTCAGCGGCGAGCTGGGTGGGCTGCTGGAATTTCGCAGCCAGGTGCTGGATCCGATGCGCGCCGAACTCGGCCGCATGGCCACCGTGTTTGCGCAATCGACCAATGCCACCCAGAACGCAGGCATCGACTACAACGGCAACCCGGGCGCGGACCTGTTCTCCATTCCCGCGCCACAGGTGGCCGCGCACGCTGCCAACACCGGCACGGCGGTACCGACCGCCGTACTGGATGATGCAGGCGCGTTGACGGGTCAAAATCTGGTCTTGCGCTTCGATGGCACCAATTGGAGCGCCACCCGCGCCGACAGCGGCGAGTCGGTAGCGATGACCGGCACCGGCACCTCCGTCGATCCGTTCAAGGTCGGTGGCGTGGCAGTCACCGTGGGCACAGGCGCCGCCGCAGGCGACCGCTTCCTGCTGACCCCCACCGCAGGAAGCGCTGGCAGCCTGAACGTGGCTATCCATGATGCCTCCGGGATTGCCGCCGCCGCACCGCTGACCAGTCAGCTGGATCCGACCAATCTGGGCGATGCCAAGGTTGCCTCGTCCGCGATTACCGATGCGAGCCAGTTCGCTTCGTTCAGCGGGGCGACCGTCGATTTCATCGATGCCACCCACTACACCATCGATGGCAACGGCCCGTACGCCTATTCGCCGGGCGGCGCCATCGCCGATGGCGGCTGGACGTTGACGCTGCAAGGCACGCCGGCGGCGGGCGACAGCTTCACCCTCGGGCGCACGCCTGCACGTTCGTCCGACAATGCCAACGCGCGCCAATTGGCGGCGCTCGACACCCGACGCGTTCTCGATGGCGGCACCACCGACCTGACCACCGGAATGACCCGCATGGCCAGTCGCGCCGGCGGCGCGGCCAACAACGCCAAGCTTTCGCTGGACGCCCAGCAGGCCATCGACGATCAGGTGAACGCCGAGCGCGAATCGGTCAGCGGCGTCAACCTCGACGAAGAAGCCGCCGACATGCTGCGCTACCAGCAGGCCTATCAGGCCGCCGCACAGCTGATCGGCACCGCCGACACCATGTTCCAGACGCTTTTGTCCGTCGTGCGTCGATAGGAAACCGCCATGACGATGCGCATTTCCACCGCCCAGATGCACTACAACGCGCTCAGCACGATGCGGCTGCGGCAGGGCGAAATCGACACCTTGCGCCAGCAGATCGCATCCGGCGTGAAGCTCACCCGCGGCGCCGACGATCCCACCGGCATCGCCAACGTGCAGCAGTTGCAGCATGCACTGGCCAGCCTCGATCAATTCGACAAGAACAGCACCGTGTTGGGCGATCGCCTGCGCCAGCAAGAAGCCGCCACGGCCGACGCAGGCGACTTGCTGCAACGCGCCAACGAAATCGCCATCCAGGCGGGCAACGGCGCATTGAGCGACGGCGATCGGCATACGCTGGCGCTGGAAATGCGCGGCCTGCGGGCCAGCATGCTGCAGATCGCCAATCGCGACGATGGTCGCGGTCGCCAGCTGTTCGCCGGCACCCGGGACGGCATCAAGCCTTTCACCGACACCTCCGGCAGCGTCAGCTATTCCGGCAACGACGGCCAGAACCTGGTTGATGTGGCCGCCGACGTGGCGCTGGCCGACACCGACCCCGGCAGCCGCGTGTTCATGGCGGTGCCCACCGGCGATGGCATCAGCCGCACCCGCGCCAACGCTGCAAACACCGGCACTGGCCAGCTCGACTCCGCGCAGATCAACAATGCAGCGACCTGGAATGGCGCAACCCTGCAGCTGCGCTTTCCCACCGCAAGCACGTACGAGGTCGTGGACGGCAGCGGCAATCCGCTGGCGCCACCCGTCGCCGGCGCGTGGACGCCGGGGCAAGCCATCACCGCGCAAGGCGCGCAATTCGTCGTCAGCGGCACCCCTGCCGCAGGCGACAGCTTCAAGCTGGAACGCGCACCCAAGCAAGACATCTTCGCCACCATGCAGCAGTTGGCCGATGCGCTGGACATGCCCGGCAGCAGCGCCGTTGACGTGGCCAACCGCAACAATGCCCTGCACGCCGGGCACGAAGACCTGGTGGCCGCCCAACAGCACCTGCTGGACATCCGCTCGGAGACCGGCATCCGCCGCGCCAACCTCGACAGCAGCGACGACATGCGTGGCGCCAATGGCGTGGCCATGACCGAAATGCTCTCCGGCCTGCGCGACACCGACCTGGCCGACGCGATCAGCAAACTGCAATTCAACATGACCGCACTGGACGCCGCCCAGCAGATGATGGCCCGCCTGCAGAGCAGCTCGCTGTTCGACAAGCTCTGAGGTTCCCGACGGCGCATGTCGCACGCCTGCGGGCACGACATTGGCATATGGTTTGCAGAAGGACGATCACGTCTTTCCAGCGAGCCGACATGACGACTACAGCACCCGCAGGCCTTGCTCCCGAGGACACCATCCGCATCAGTGATCTCGGCTCCGTGCTGGATCGATTCCCGCGCGTGAAACTCCTGTCCCTGGATTGCTTCGACACCATCCTGTGGCGGAGGGCAGGACATCCGGCAGACGTGTTCTATGACATGCAGCAGCAACCGGCATGGAAAGCTGTCGGCCTGGATGCCAGGCTCCGGATCCGGGCGGAGATGCAGGCACGCAGCCTGGCCCAGTTGCGACGGGGCAGCCACGAAGTCACGCTTGAGGAAATCTACCGGGCCGCCTGCGACGACCTGGAGCAAGAGACCCTGGAGTCGCTCCAGGAAGTCGAACTGGAGGCGGAGGAAAGGGCGTGCTATGCCATGCCCCAGGCTGTTGCCCTGTTGCGTGCGGCAGCGGCACGCGGCGTGCAGGTCATGGTCGTGTCAGACACTTATCTGCCAGAGCCCTTGCTGCGCAGGCTGCTCGCTGCTTGCCTGCCCGCGGATGCCTATGCCGCGATCCACCGGGTCTGTGCTTCGTGTGAATACGGGAAGCCGAAGGCAGGTGGCCTTTTCCCGCTGTTGGCCAGTCGCCTGAACCTGCCCGTGGTCCGCATGCTCCACGTTGGCGACAACCCGCTTGCGGATGTGTTCCCGGCGCGGGCCGCCGGGATTGCCTGCCTCCACCTGCAACACCTCCCGGAAATGCTCGAGTCGCGCAGGCAGTTCGCCGCGACTGCGCTTCGTCTGCTCGAGCCGGACGTCCGCTCCGAGCGGGGCACCCCCGCTGGCTACCATCCGGTGATCGCAGGCCTTGCCCTGGACGGGGACGACGCGGACCGAAGCATCGGCATCGCCACCCTTGGCCCGTTGATGCATGCCTTCGCAAGTTGGGTCCAGGCCCACCGGGATGCACAACAATCGAACGGAAAGCGCGTCAAGCTGGCGTTCCTGCTGCGCGACGGGTACCTGCCGCATGCCGCCTACGAAGCATTTTCCGGCCAAACGGATGGCCGCCCTGTCTACGTTTCCCGCTTCGCCGCATTTGCCGCCTCGTTCCGCGACGCAGGCGACATCGAGCGCTATCTCGCCCTGTTCGCCACTTCCGGCGAGTATGCGGCAATGCTGAAGCAGCTTGGCCTGCAAGGCGAGGAAGGCGATCGCATTCTCGAAGCCCTGCAGGAAAGTCCGTCGCCGCAGTCGGAATTCAACAGGCGCGTGCTGCATCCGCGCATGGTGGCGAAGATCACCGAGCGCTCCGCGCGCTATCGCGCGAGGCTGCGCAAGTACCTGGATCGCGAATTGGGGGGGCTGGAACGAGGCGATACCCTCGCATTCGTGGACCTTGGCTACGTCGGGACCGCGCAGCGGGTTCTCGCGCCGGTCATGCGCGACGAATGGGGCGTCGAACTCCTCGGCTGGTATTTCATGTGCACGCCCCAGGCGGGCCACGCCAATGGCGGACGCTGCGGCATGATCGACGCATCGAAGTTCGATGCCCGCACCATCGATACCCTGCTCCCGTTCGTCTCGTTGCTGGAAAACCTGTGCACGACCAGCGCAGGGTCGGTGGTCGACTACGACGAAGACGGCAGCCCCATCCTGTCCAAGGGCGCGACCGCCAAGCACCAGACAGAACGCGTCCGGCGGATCCAGGCGCATGCGCTGGACTTCATCCGCCAGGCAGAAGCCCACTACGAGGCGGGCGGGGCTCGCCCTGCGGTCGATGCCCTTCGCGACGCCGCGCTGGCCGAATTCTCACGCATGGTGTTTTTCCCGGACAGGCAGGAACTGGCCCATTACGACCAGTTCGCCCTGGAACTCAACCTCGGGACCGACCGGATCATCCGCCTGCACGACACCGATCGCAGCCTGCAGGAACTTCGCCGCCATGGAATCTTCTATTCCTCCCGCCAAGGCGAAGGGTCTCGCATCAACACCCCGCATGAATTGCGGCATGCCGGGATCGAGCTGACCCTGGCGATGATGTCCACCTATCGCTTCGGCTTGGCTTTCAGCGCGCGGGACTGGTCATTCCGCGAGGAGCCGGTATCGGCTCTGCTCCTGAGGGGGAAGGAGGCCGGCCGCCTGAGTCTGGCGGCATACGCCACGTATGACGGCTGCTATCGCCTGCATGTCCCGATCGGCGAGGGCGATGCGGACGTGGGCTTGTTGCTGGGCGAACGCTTCCGCTGGCTGCAGTTGATCGAGGCCCGTGTCCTGCGCGCCGGGGAACTCCACCTGCAGGCCGAATACGATGCAGGCATCGACGTGCGCCCCTACCTGCTTCTGGATGGCATCACGAACCATGGCGACGGCGTCATCGAGTGCCTTGGCGAGGCTGGCTTCGTGATGCTTCCCGCTGGATGCGTCCCTGTATCCGGCCAGCTTGTAATGGAGATCGTCTATCGCCCAATTCTCGATCGTTTGCCAAGCCGGCCCATGGAGAGCGATGCATGAGCGATTACGACAATGGCCAGATTTGCGTGGCAAGCTGCTTTGCATTCAGTGACCCGCGATGCGTGAGGTTTTTCAATCACCTTGGCGAAGCCCTGGTCGAGCGCAACGTCCAACTCGTCGTGCTCGCCACCCGCGATGTGCCGGATCTCGAATTCCCCCAACTTCAAATTCCGTATGCCTCGCTTGCATACGACAAGTTGATCCAACTTCCCAACCTCACCCCATTTCATGCGATTGAGCCGATATCCGCTTCGGAGCGGGCCTGGACCGGGTGCGCGGCGCACGCGGACAGCTGGGCGCGCGCAACGGCAAAATGCGAATGGTTCTACCAGATCGTTGCCGAGGAACTGCGTCCTTGCGGCGCATTGCTGTGGAATGCGACACATCCAAACAGCCGAATTGGCCGCAACGTCATGCAAGTCAACGACATACCTGCCTGGTGCATCGAACGCGGCCAGCTGGCAAATACCTACCAGGTGCAAACGGGCGAGGTGAATGCCTGGGACGATACGCAAGCTGTTTTTTCCGTGCATTCCGCGCTCGCAATGGATCTGGCCCGGCAAACCAGCGTTGCATTCGAAGCTGCTCGTGCACTTTCACTTTCAGGGCCAGTGGGTCGCTACAAACCGAATTCACCAAGCGAACAATCACCTCCGCCATCTAGCGCTGGCCCCACCCTGCTGGTATTGACCAGCGCACTGGGCTCTTCAATTGAGCCCGTGTCCGTACGCTCGATCAACCTGAGCCAGCCACTGTGGAATGGATTGCAGGAAATCGTGGATGCGCTCGACGCAGCATTGCCGGAAAATGCCACCATCTTGTTCCGCGACCACCCGATCAATCGCGACGTCATCGGCAGTCCGTTGCGCTTGCCTGCGCGCTTCATTGAAGTCGCTGACGCACCGATTGCGGATCTCATGGAGCATTCGGACAGGGTTGCCTGCATTGGCACCACGACCCTTCAATACGAGGCGTTGCTTCGAGACAAGCCACTGCTCGTGCTTGGACGAAGCTTGGCAACAAGTGCCGGTGCCGCTTATACGCCGCGTCATGCGGATCAGCTTCCAAACGTCATTGAAGCATGGCTGCATGATCGCGAAGGCGAGAGCCATCGCGCCAATGCGCGAGCACTGGTTGGGCTGCTTTGCGAACGCCACTTGGTCCGAGAGGACGAGTCCGCTGCGCATGTCCGCAATGGCGTTGTCGAGCTTGCAGATTTCATTGCCGCACAATCGATAGCGGGAACCGAGCCAGTGGCGGACCGCATCGCCAATTTCACGCAACGCTTCCTTGATGGCTGCTCTACAGGAGAACGCGCCCCATGAAGACCGTCGCCTTCCTGCCCGCGAAGGGCAGCAGTGATCGCATTGGCAACAAGAACATCCGCCTTCTGGACGGAAAGCCGCTATTCCTGCATGCCATCGACAAGCTCCTCGCCTGCGACTTCATCGACGAGGTCTATCTGGACACTGAATCGGCCGAAATCGCTGCCCTTGCTGCAGATCGCGAGTGCAAGGTGTTGATGCGCGAGCCTGCACTCGCAAGCAATGCGACGGACGGCAACCGCTTGTTCATGAACCAGGTGCGCCAGATCGAAGCCGACATCTACATCCAGACCCTATGCACCAGCCCGTTCATCGAGCCCGCCACGATGCAACGTGGCGTGGATGCGCTTGCGCAAACCGACTCGTCATTCGACTCCGCTGTCCTGGTGCGAAAGGATCGCCTCTACACGTGGAGTGACGGTCATCCAACCTATGACATCGCCAACATCCCCAACAGCTTCACGCTCGACGAGACCATCATCGAGACCATGGGGCTTTACATCATGCGGCGCGAGGCTGCATTGAAGTTGGAACGGCGCATTGGCGACCATCCCCTGCTGCTTGAAGCAAGTCCGCTGGAAGCGATCGACGTCAACTGGCCCGAAGATTTCGAGTTGGCCGAGCTGCTTGAAGCCGGGCGACGCGAGCGTGACCGCCGTCTGCTGAACAATCTGAAGGGGCTGCTGTCGAGCCCCATGCTCTCGGACATCCTGGATGATCATGGCTACCCCAACCAGGTGATCCGCGACCTCGCCCCCAATCTTCCCGATGTCCGCATGCTCGGCCGCGCCAAGACGCTGCGGTTGCGCAAACTGAGGGATGGCGAGGATTTCCGTGGCATCTACAAGGCACTGGACAGTTACGCCACGATCGTGCCCAACGACGTCATCGTGGTGGAAAACGAAATCGGCGAGTACGCCTATTTCGGTGAATTGAACGCGAACCTTGCCATTCGCAGCGGCGCCGCAGGCGTGGTCGTGGGCGGCATGACTCGCGACAGTGCGGATGTTGTCCGTCTGGGGCTTCCGGTGTTCGCCCGCGGCTACTCCTGCCAGGACGTTCGCAAACGCGCCACGCTGGATCATGTCAATCGTCCGATCCAGGTAGGTGGCGTGCACATAGCTCCCGAGGATCTGGTGTTCGGGGATCGCGAAGGGCTGGTCGTCATCCCCCGCAGGATCGAAAAATCCGTGCTCGATTCCGCGCTGCGCATCGCGACAAACGAGAAGCGCATCATCATCGACATTTCCGAAGGCGCTGAGGTAGGCAAGCTGACCCGCGACTACGGCTTCTTCTGAAGCAATCGCCCGAAGCGCCGATAACGCCGCCATGAGGCGGCGTTATTGTTTCTGCTCCATCGATGCCGGATCGGCATGAGCAAAACGCGATGCCGCGAAACTTTAGCGAATTCACAAGAAAAAATTTATTTCTGCCGACTTGATCACAAAAACGAAACATCACCTCAAGGCCGGTGAAATGGCGCCGTTACCTAAGCCAGCAGAGGACGGGGCCACGAACGGCAGCTTCTGCGGAACCCCACCGGTCGTGGCCCTGCCCGCCGGCTACCCAGTCCAGGAGAACGACCATGGCTAATAGCGTTAACACCAACATCATGTCGCTGAATGCTCAGCGCAACCTGTACACCAGCAGCATGTCGCAGGCCACCACCATCCAGCGCCTGTCCTCGGGCCTGCGCGTCAACAGCGCCAAGGACGATGCCGCCGGCCTGGCGATTGCCGAACGCATGAACGCGCAGATTCGCGGCAACAACGTGGCGATCCGCAATGCCAACGACGGCATTTCGCTGGCGCAGACCGCGGAAGGCGCGCTGGGCAAGATCGGCGATTCGCTGCAGCGCATGCGTGAGCTGGCCGTGCAGTCCGCCAACGCCACCAACAGCTCGGACGACCGCACCAACTTGCAGTCCGAGTTCAAGCAGCTGCAGGACGAAATCACCCGCGTAGTTGGTGGCACTACCTTCAACGGCACCTCGCTGTTCACGGGCTCCACGTCGTTCTCCTTCCAGGTCGGCGCTGGCACCACCAGCAATGACGTGGTCTCCGTGGCCCGCAACCAGCTGTCCGGCGGTACCGCCGGCACCAGCGGCGGCATCACCAGCAGCGCCGCCGCAGATGTTGCAGTTGCCACCGTGACTACCGCATCGGCAATCACCGGTAGCGATGCCACCAAGTCGACCAATGCCATCAAGGACATCGACGTGGCGCTGGACAAGCTGAACGCCGAGCGTGCCACCTACGGCGCGGCACAAAACCGCTTCGAATCGGTGATCGGAAATCTGCAGATCACGGTGGAAAACACCTCCGCCGCCCGCAGCCGGATCATGGACACCGACTTCGCTGCCGAAACCGCTGCACTGACCCGCTCGCAGATCCTGACCCAGGCCGGTACCGCCATGTTGGCCCAGGCCAACCAGGCACCGCAGAGCGTCCTCAGCCTGCTGCGTTGATCCTCAAGCTCTACCCGTCGGGGAGGCCGCGCACGCGGTCTCCCCGTACGGCCTTCAAGTGATGTGCCGCCATGTCAAGCATTGCGCCCGTCAATGCCTCGATCCCCGAGGCCCGCAAGGCCCCGACGCCCGCCGCCGGGGCTTTGTCGCGCCCGACAACAACGCCTGTCGCCGCGCCGGGCGGAAACGCGAAGTCCCCCTCGCCCGCCATTGCCACCGCAACATCCGCAGCCGCAGAGGCTGCCGTTGCTGCCAACCAGGCCAAGAAGGAGCGCGCTGCAGAAGAGTTGCAGAAACAGCTGGATGAAGCGATGTCGCATTCCACTACCCGGACGTCCCTCCGCTTCAGAGTGGACGATGAGGCGCACCGGATCGTGGTCTCGGTGGTGGATTCCGACAGCGGCAAGACCATTGCGCAGATTCCCGATGAAACCGCGCTGGCGCTGGCTCGGCGTTTGGCCGAGACTGGCAGCGGTTTGCTTGACCAGCATGCATGACCGGCGCAAGGTGTCATTACTTGACTCACTCAAGGACGCGTGCGGTCGGCCGATAAACACAGCGAAGCCTTTGTCGCCGCAGCCGCGGTGACCAGGCTGAGGAGGCAGCATGGGCATTACCGCCACCGGCATCGGCTCCGGTCTTGACGTCAACAGCATTGTTTCGCAACTGGTGGCTGCCGAGCGCACCCCGGGCGACAAGCGCTTGACCGCAGCAGAGCAAGACACAAAGGCGCAAATTTCCGCCTTTGGCAGCCTGACGTCGGCACTGTCGGCCCTGGAAACCGCGCTGAAGAAATTCGACGGCAGCGGCACGTCCGCAGGCCGCAAGGCCACCGTGGCGACAGGCGCCGGTTATTCCGCCAGCGCCAGCAGCAGCGCCTCGTCTGGGCGCTACCAGATCAGCGTGGAAAGCCTGGCCCAGGCGCATCGCCTGCAGTCTGCGACCGTGGCGCGCAATGGGGATGGCAGCGCGGCGCAACTGGGCTACGGCACGTTGGCGATCAGCGTGGGAAGCGGTGACCCGATCAATGTCACCATCGACCAAAGCAAGGGGTCGCTGGCCGATATCCGCAGCGCCATCAACGCCCAGGCGGGTGACAAGGTCACCGCGACCGTGGTGAGCGGTGATGCAGGCGATGTCCTGTTCATCACCTCTCGCACGTCCGGCACCGATGGCGCGGTCTCCATTGCGGCCAGTGGCGGCGATGGCGGCCTTGCGGCGCTGGATACCAGCAGCGGCACCATTACCACCAAGGATGCCGCGCAGGATGCACAAGTGGTGATCGACGGCATCACCCGTACCGCCAAGGGCAATACGCTCAGTGACGCCATCACTGGCGTCAGCCTGACCCTGACGTCCGCCCAGCCAGGCACCACCTTTGCGCTGGATGTAACTGAGGACCCGTCCTCGCTGAAGAGCACGCTGACTTCCTTTGTCACGGCCTACAACGCCGCCGTTGGCCAGATCCGCACGCTGTCCGCCTCCGGCGGGCAGGACTCGGTGGCTGGCCCGTTGAGCGGCGACGCAGCACCCCGCGGTATCCTGCAAACGCTGCGCAACACGATCGGCAACAGCTATTCGGCGTTGAGCTCGCTTGGCCTGAAAACGGCCGTGGATGGCACGCTGACGCTGGATTCCACCAAGTTCGATGCGGCCCTGTCCGCCGACCCGAATGCAGTCAAGAAATTGTTCAGCGAGACCTCGGACTTCGGCAAGGGCATGCGCGACGTGCTGCACAACTATGTTGGCGACCAGGGACTTCTGGCAGGTCGCCGGGAGAGCTTGGACAGTCGCACCAAAACCCAATCCAGGCAGCGAACGGATTTTGAAGCCCGCATGGTTCAGATAGAGGCCACCTATCGCCGCCAGTTCACCGCACTGGACACCATGATGGCCCAGTTGCAAGGCACCTCCTCGTATGTCAGCCAGCAAATGGCCATGCTCAACAAGTGACGAGACCGACATGAACGCACGCGCCTCCGCCCAGCACTATCGCCAGACCTCCGTCAGCAGCGCGGTGCTGGATGCTTCCCCGCATCGACTTGTTGCGTTGATGCTGGCCGGACTGCGCGAACGCCTGAAGCTGGCCTCGGCCTGCATGGAAATCGGCGACATACCGCGCAAGGGGCAGGCCATCGGCGAGGCCAGCATGATCATCGGCCAACTGGATGGCTCGCTGGACCACAAGGCCGGTGGCGACATCGCCGCTGGACTGGCGGCGCTCTACAACTACGCGCAACGGCGCCTGCTCGAAGCCAACTTGCAAAATGACCTTGCCAAACTCCAGGAAGTGGATGGGCTGGTTGCCGACATCGAAAGCGCGTGGCTGGCAATTGCCCCGGATCAGCAGAAATGACCGATTTCACGCCCGATGCGGTGCCAGTGCTTCCGCTGGCAGCGTTGCGGGAGGCTTTGGGGCGCGCCGATCTGGATGGCGCAAGCGCACTTCTGGATGCGCATGACCGCGCCGTGCGCCTGGCATTGTCGCCGGATGCCCTGCCCGACACGCGGCAGCAACAGGCTTGGCTGAATCTCGCCAGCGAGCAGCAGGCTGCGCTGGCCGAATTGGGCCAGCTGCGTGACAACGTCGCGCAACAGCTGCAGCAGCTGCAGCGTTACCAGCGTGGCGCCAACGCGTACCACCAGGCACTGGAATGAACCGCGACGCCGCCGACACCTTGCTGTTCGGCGAGGCGCTGGCCTGCGAGGATGCCCAGCGCTGTGCATTCATCGAGCAGCCCCTCGACCCCGCGCTGGTCGATGCCGCCTGCGCGCGCGCCGAGCTCTATCTCTCCGCGATTGCGGTCATCGAAGATAGTCGCAATGAAGAGGAAGAAGGTCCGCAAGGCCTGGCGCTGCGCCGCATCGAAGCCAAACTGGACTTGATGCTGACCTTGCTGAGCGGCCTGTCGCGCACTGCCCGAGCCGACCCGCTGCGGACGCTGCACTGGTCGGCGCTGGGGGCTCGCATGCCCACCGAATCGCCCTTGGCCGAAGGCAGCAGCGGCCTGTTCCAGACCCAGGCAGCGCCCTGGATGCCGGAACCATTGCAGTTGCCTGCCACGGTGATCGCCTGCCAGCCGCAGGGTGATGGCGTGCTGCACCTCTGGCTGCAATTCGGCCCATTGACCGAAGGCACCTCATCGGCGCTGGAACGCCATTTGTTCCGCCAACATCGACGCGCGATTGCAGAGCGCCGCCGGCAAACCTGAATACCGTTCATGTTTGCTTGTGGGTGCAGGGCGTCGGGTGCGGCACGATTTTTGCGTCGGAAACTCGACATTTGCGGGTCGATTGACGATATTGGTCCGGGGCGCAGCGGTTCTGCGGTGCGCATTCATCGATGGGCCATGGGGCGGCCTGCGGACAAGGCTGCACGCGATCCAATTTGAGGCCGAGGACAGGAACGGGGATGAAGGCGAGCTTGCAGGCCAAGATGGGGCAGTCGATCACGCTGACCCCGCAACTGCTGCAGTCCATTCGCCTGTTGCAGGTGACGTCGTTGCAGCTGGAGCAAGAGCTGCAGCTGGTGATGGAGCGCAACCCGTTGCTGGAGCAGGAGGTGGAGGACGACGAGGTCGCCCCACCCGCCTCGCCTGAGGAAATCGCGGCGCTGGACGCCGCGGCGTGGGACGAACTGCCCGAGCCCATGTTCCTGTCGGGCGGCGCTCACGGTGGTGATGGCGACGATGACGCCACCGCCCGCATTGCTGCCGGTGAATCCAGCGACCCGCGCCAACGCCTGCTGGCGCAATTGCAATTGCGCTGCGGTGCGCGCGAACTGGCCATGGCCGCGTACTGGCTGGACTGCTGCGACGATCGCGGCTATCTGGAAGGCGATCCCGACACCGTCGCGCGGCTGGGGACTGCGGCGCTGGCAGATGGCGGCATCACAGCCACCCGCGCACAAATGCTCACGCTTCGCGAGCGCCTGTTGCTGGATGGCGAATGGCCGGGGATGACCGCCGCCGGCCCGGTGGAGTGCCTGCTGGCCCAGCTGCGCGCGCTGCCAGACAGCGAAGCGCGCACGCTGGCCATGCGGATATTGGCCGATCACCTGGAACCATTGGCCCGCCACGACCTGACCGCACTGGCGGCGCAGCTGCCCGCTGCCGCGGAGGCCGTTGCCGCAGCGGTCTCGCTGATCCTGTCGCTGCAGCCGCACCCGGTGGAGCAGCCGCCGGAGCTGGAACCCGCGTTCATCATCCCCGACGTGATTGCCTGGCGGGCTGCCGGCGGCTGGCAAGTGCGCCTGAATTCCCGCAGCAGCCCCAGGTTGCGCCTGTGCGCCTATGCCGAGCAGGCCTCCGGCCACGAAGGAATGCGCGGGTTGCTGGAAGAAGCACGCTGGTTGTTGCGCAGCCTGGGCATCCGCAACGAAACCCTGCTCAAGACTGCACGCGTGCTGGTAACGCGCCAGCAGGCGTTCCTCGACCAGGGCGAAGAAGCCATCGCGCCGCTGACCTTGAAGGAAGTCGCCGAGGAAATCGGCGTGCATGAATCCACCATCTCCCGCATCACCACCGGCAAGTACATCCAGACCCCGCGCGGGACGCTGGAACTCAAGCGCCTGTTTGCGGTGCGCCTGGAAGGGGCGGACGTCTCGGGCGCGGCGATCAAGGCCATGGTGCGCCGCCTGATCGAGGACGAGCCCGCGCATGCGCCGCTGGCTGACGAGGTGATCGCCGGCATGCTGGCTCGACAGGGAATTCGCGTGGCACGACGGACGGTTGCAAAGTATCGTGAACAGCTGGCCATTGCGCCGGCCCGGCAGCGCCGTCGCGCCAGCGCGACGCCACGGGTTCGCCGGGGATGAAGTCTGAACAGGGGCAGGACATGCAGAAAACGATCCGGGTGCTGCTCGTGGATGACCACGAGGGCTTCATCAACGCGGTGCTGCGGCATATGCGCAAGCATCCGTGGATCGACATCGTCGGCACTGCCGGCAACGGGATCGAAGCGGTGGCCCGCTCGGAGCTGCTGCGCCCGGATGTGGTGCTGATGGATCTTGCCATGCCGGAAATGGGCGGGCTGCAGGCCACGCGCCTGATAAAGGCGCAGGACGCGCCGCCTTTCGTGGCCATCGTCAGCCATTTTGACGACACCGAACACCGCGAGCACGCCCTGCGCGCCGGCAGCGACGCCTTCGTCAGCAAACTCAACTACATGCAGGAAGTGCTGCCGCTGCTGCAGCAACTGGCCGGGGTCGAGGGCAACGAATGAGTGAATCGCGCATTCTGCTGGTCGACGCCGATGACGCCCGCACCGAGCGGCTGGCAACGCTGCTGGACTTCATGGATTTCACGCCGCGCATCGTGGTGGATGCCGGCGATATCGATTTGGCCAAGGCCCGCGCAACTGACTGGGTGGCGATCATCGCCGGTGACGTCGCCAATGCCCCGGCGTGGGATGCCTTTGCAGCCTGGCTGTCGCGCCAGCCGCTGCATCCGCCGGTGATTGCCCTGCCCGAGCAGACCCCCGGGGAAGCATGGCGCAAGCATCTCCACCCCGAGATGGTGTGGTCGCTCGGCTATCCGATTCGCCGCAACGAATTGCAGGACGTCCTGCGCCGGGCCAGCATCAAGCGCCTCGACGACGATGCCCGCCGCGAGCTGCCGCAGGTAGGGCCCACCGGGCGCAGTGCCGCCGTACTGCGGCTGAACCGGATGATCGACCAGGTTGCGCGCTTCGACACCACGGTGCTGATCCTGGGCGAATCCGGGACTGGCAAGGAGGTTGCGGCCCGCGCCATCCACGCGCGGTCGCCGCGCAAGGACAAGCCATTCGTGGCCATCAACTGCGGGGCCATTCCCCCGGATTTGCTGGAAAGCGAGCTGTTCGGCCATGAAAAGGGGGCTTTCACCGGCGCCCTGACCCAGCGCAAAGGCCGATTCGAGATGGCCGAAGGCGGCACCTTGCTGCTGGACGAGATCGGCGACATGCCGATGGCGATGCAGGTCAAGCTGCTGCGCGTGCTGCAGGAACGCGTGCTGGAGCGTGTCGGCGGCGGCGCCCCGATCCAGTGCGATGTGCGGGTGGTGGCCGCTACCCACCGCAACCTGGAAACCCATATTGCCGAGGGCAAGTTCCGCGAGGATCTGTTCTATCGGCTCAACGTGTTCCCCATCGAAATGCCGGCCTTGCGTGAGCGCAGCGAGGACCTCCCGGATCTGGTCGCGGCCATTACCCGCCAGCTGACGGAGTCCGGGCGTGGCCGGGTGAGCCTGAGCGACGAGGCCATCTCCGCCCTTCAGCACTATGCCTGGCCTGGCAATGTGCGCGAACTGAGCAACCTGCTGGAACGCTTGGCCGTGCTCAACCCGGATGGCCGGGTGGGCGTCGGGGATCTGCCGGCACGCTATCGTGCCGCGATGCCGGACGGCTTCGCCACGCCGCTGCCCGCGCCGGAGCCGCCCATTGTGCCGCCCGCGGCCCAGGCGCCGCCCGCGCCGATCGATCCGGCCACGATTTCACCGCTGGCCTCCCTGCCGGCCGGCGGTCTGGATCTGCGCCAGCATATTGCCGAGATCGAAAACGAGCTGATCCGCCAGGCGCTGCAGCAGAGCGGCGGAGTCGTGGCACACGCGGCGCCGCTGCTGGGCCTGCGGCGCACTACCCTGCTGGAGAAGCTGCGCAAGTACGGGATCAACCGGTCCGGCGAAGCGGCTACCGAAGAAGACGCGCGGGAATCTTGACGCTTGGATGGCACGGGTCTTGCTTAGTTAGCGGCAGTCCCTTCCCTTTCCGATGCAGAGATGACCGACGCCATCAGCTCGATCCTCTCCCAGATCCGCTCCCACGAGATGCGGACTCAGGGCGCACTTGGCAACGTCGGTGCCGCTGGCGACGCTGCGCCCTCGAACGCGGTGGGCGGCGTCCAGCCAGCAGCGTCAAATTTCCAACAGACCCTGAGCAACGCCATCGATGGCGTCAGCAAGGCGCAGAACGATGCCGGGGCCTTGCAGCAAGCCTTTGAAATCGGCGACCCGCGCGCCGATCTGGCGCGGGTGATGGTGGCCATGCAGCACTCGCAAGTGGCCTTCAAGGCCGCCGTGGAAGTGCGCAATCGCCTGGTCCAGGCGTATCAAGAGGTCATGAACATGCCGATCTAGCGGGGATCAACCCCGCAGCGCACCACCCCGTTCCCGCAATGCCACTCCCCAGCTACCCGATAAGTCCCCATGAGCGCCATCGCCCTTCCAAGATCCGCCGCCGACCTGAAAAAACTCGGGCGCCTGCAGGACATTCCCATTGTCCGGCAGCTGCTGACACTGGGGACGGTGGCCGCTGCCATCGGGCTGGGGCTCTGGCTGTTCTTCTGGACCCAGCAGCCGGATTACGCGGCACTGGCGGGGCTGGACGAGAAGAGCACCGCGCAGGCCCGCGACCTGCTGCGTACTGCCAACCTGCCGTTCAAGATCGACCCGACCACCGGCACCCTGTCGGTGCCGGCGGCGCGTCTGGGGGAAGCGCGCATGACGCTGGCCTCGGCCGGCGTTGGCAATACCAGTGGTGACGGGTTCGAATCGATGGAAGGGGATCAGGGCTTCGGCACCAGCCAGTTCCTGGAAAATGCGCGTTACCAGCATGCCCTGGAAACGGAACTGGGCCGCACCATCAGCAACTTGCGCCCGGTGCGCGAAGCCCGGGTTCACCTGGCGCTGCCCAAGCCCTCCGCCTTTACCCGTCAGCGCGAGCCGGCCAGCGCCTCGGTGGTGCTGCAGTTGCAGGGCGGCGCCAGTCTCGATCCGGGACAAGTGGACGCCATCATCCACTTGGTGGCCTCCTCCATTCCCGAGCTTCCGGCAGACCGCGTCACCGTGGTGGACCAGTTCGGACGCCTGCTCTCCACGCCCGATCCGGACAGCGATGCGGCGATCAGCGCCAAGCAATTCGAGCAGCAGCGTCGGCAGGAGTCGGTCTTCGTGCAGCGCATCCAGGCGCTGTTGGAACCCATGACCGGCCCGGGCCGCGTGCGTGCCCAGGTCAGCGTGGACATGGACTTCGCCCAGACCGAAGAGGCACGTGAGGTCTATGGCCCGCAGGCGGGCCTGGTGCGCAGCGAGCAGGTGTCGGAATCAGGCGCGTCCGCCAACGTGGCCAACAGCACCGGCGCGGCGGCCACGGCGCCCGCGCAGGGCGTCCCCGGCAGCGCCAGCAATACGCCCGGCGCCAATGCCGCCCAGGCGTCCGCCAACAACAGCCAAGCCGATACTGCCACCGGCTCGAGCACCCGCAGCTCGGTGCGCAATTTTGAAATCGACCGCACCTTGACCCACACCCGCCAGGCGCCGGCACGCATTCGCCGGGTCACGGCGGCAGTGCTGGTGGACAACCTTGCCGGCGCACCCGGCAAGAATGGCAAGCCCACCGAGCGCGCGCTGAACGCCAATGAGATCAAGCGCATCGAGACACTGGTGCAGCAGGCCATCGGCTTTGACGCCCAGCGCGGCGATGCGGTCACCGTGGTCAACTCGCCGTTCGCCCGCACCGTGGAAGACGCCGAACCGTCGGCGCCGTTCTGGGAGGACCCGCGCGCGCGCGACCTGCTGCGCACCCTGCTGGGCGGGCTGGCCGTGCTGCTGGTGGTGTGGTTCGTGCTGCGTCCTGCGTTCCGGTCCCTGACCACCCCGCGTGCGGCCATCGCCACCGAGTTGCAGACGGCCGAGGTGTTGACGCAGGATGACGGCAGCCCGCTGCCAACCGCACTGACCCAGGAGCGCATCGCTGGACGGCCGTCCTTCGATGACAAGCTGCAGACCGCGCGCACGGCGGTCACCACCGACTCCAAGCGGGTCGCCTCCGTGGTTCGTGACCTGGTGAATTCCGATGGCTGAAGTCTTCGCATTGTCAGGCGTGCAGCGCGCGGCGGTGATCCTGCTTTCGCTGGGCGAACAGCAGGCTGCGGAAGTGCTCAAGCACATGGGCGCCAAGGAAGTGCAGAAGCTGGGCGTGGCGATGACCTCGGTCGGCAGCGTTTCGCGCGACGAGGTCGAGAACGTCATCGACGACTTCGTGAACACGCTGGAGCGCCCCAACCTGGGCAGTGGCGCCGATGAATATGTCCGTGCGGTGCTGGTGCAGGCCCTGGGCGAAGACCGTGCCAGCAGCCTGATCGATCGCATCCTGATGGGCCGCAACACCACCGGCCTGGACTCGCTGAAATGGATGGAGCCACGCGCCATTGCCGATCTGGTGCGCAACGAGCATCCGCAGATCATCGCCATCGTGCTCTCGCACCTGGATGGCGACCAGGCCGCCGAGGCACTCAAGTTCCTGGCCGAGCGCACCCGCGCCGACGTGCTGGTGCGCATCGCCACGCTCGACGGCATCCCGCCGCATGCGCTGAACGAGCTCAATGACGTCATGGCCAAGCAGTTCGCCGGCAACCAGAACCTGAAGTCATCGTCGATCGGCGGCGTGAAGGTGGCGGCCAACATCCTGAACTTCATGGACGGCGGCATGGACGAGGTGATCCTGGGCGACATCGCGCAGATCGACGAGACCCTGACCGGCAAGATCCGCGACCTGATGTTCGTGTTCGACAACCTGGCCGAGATCGACGACCGCGCGATGCAGTCCGTGCTGCGCGAGGTATCGACCGACAAGCTGTCGCTGGCGCTGCGAGGCGCAGACGCCAAGGTCAAGGACAAGATCATCGCCAACATGTCGCAGCGCGCATCGGAAATGCTGGTCGAGGACATGGAAGCGCGCGGCCCGGTGCGGCTGGCCGAAGTGGAAGCCGCACAGAAGGAAATCCTGACCATCGTGCGCAAGATGGCCGATGACGGCACCATCCAGCTGGCGGCCAAGGCCGAGGTGTTCGTATGACGCCAGCCATGCGTTGGGCAGCCCCCGAACTGGTGCCACCGCCACCGCAGGAGCAGCGCGAACCCCCCAGCGTGGAAGAACTGCAGGCCATCGAGGAGGCCGCGCGCGCCGAAGGCCTTGCGCGTGGACATGCGGAAGGCGTTGCGTCCGGCCAGGCCGAGGTGCGCCGCATCATCGCGCAGATGGAGGGCATCCTGGATGCGTTTACCCGCCCGCTGGCCCGGCTGGATGCCGAAGTGGGCGATGCACTGGGCGATCTCGCGGTGCGTGTCGCCGGCGCGCTGCTGCGCCAGCGTTACGAAGCGGATCCCGGCCTGCTGGCGGACCTGATTCGCGAGGCGCTGGAGATCGCCGGCAATGACAACCGGCAGGTCGAGCTGCGCCTGCACCCGGACGACCTGGGCATGCTTGCGCCCCAGTTGACGGTACAACCGGGCGTGCGCCTGATCGCCGACACTACCCTGGCGCGCGGCGACCTGCGCGTGCATGGCGACAGCGTGCGCATCGACGGCAGCCTGGCGACCCGGCTCAACGCCGCATTGCAAGGCATCATTGCCGGAGCACGCCAATGATCGTTGATGCCTGGCACTTGCACTTCGCGGTGGAATGGCGCTGGATATACGGAAGAAACCGTGACATCCATTGCGGTTCCACAGACACCACGGCATCCAGCCTTGCGGGAGGAAGCCGATGAGCATCGCCGCCGCCCAATGGGATGAAGCCCGCAGCCTGCGGTTGGCGGCACGGCTGCGCGCCGCAGACCCGCATCCCGAGTCGTTTGGCATGGGCCGCGAGGGCGTGCTGCGGCGCGCCGTTGGCCTGACCCTGGAAGCAACCGGCTGCAGCGCCCCGCTGGGCGCCCGCTGCCGCGTGGAAACGACGGGCGGGCGCTGGGTGGACTCCGAAGTGGTCGGCTTTGCTGGTGACCGCACCTTCCTGATGCCCACCTCCGAACTTTCCGGGCTGCTGCCGAACGCGCGCGTCATCACCGGCCCCAGTCGCGGCGAGGTCGCGGTTGGCGAAGGGCTGCTGGGGCGCGTCATCGACAGCGACGGAGTGCCGCTGGATGGCCGCCCACCGCTGCGCGCGGAGGACTTCGTCGGCCTGGCTGGCACCCAGATCAACCCCCTGATGCGCGAGCCGATCACCCGCCCGCTGGACGTCGGCGTGCGGGCAATCAACGCCCTGCTCCCCATCGGACGCGGCCAGCGCATTGGCTTGTTCGCCGGCTCCGGCGTCGGCAAATCGACGCTGCTGGGCATGATGACCCGCTACACCGCCGCCGACGTCATCGTCGTTGGCCTGATCGGCGAACGCGGCCGCGAAGTGCGTGATTTCGTTGAAAGCACGCTTGGCCCGGAAGGGCTGCGCCGCTCCGTCGTCGTCGCAGCCCCGGCCGACCGGCCGCCGCTGGCCCGCCTGCACGGCGCGTTGCGCGCCACCGCGATCGCCGAGTGGTTTCGGGACCAGGGCTTGCATGTGCTCCTGCTCATGGACTCGCTCACCCGCTTCGCCCATGCCCAACGCGAAATCGGCCTGTCGGTCGGCGAGCCGCCGACTACCCGCGGCTACCCGCCTTCGGTGTTCGCGCGCTTGCCCGCGCTGGTGGAACGCGCCGGCAACGGCGCAGACGGGCGTGGCTCGATCACCGCGTTCTATACCGTCCTGACCGAAGGCGATGACCAGCAGGAGCCGATTTCCGATGCAGCCCGCGCCATTCTGGACGGCCACATCGTGCTGACCCGCCGGATCGCCGACGCCGGCCTGTACCCGGCGATCGACGTGGAAGTCTCGGTCAGCCGGGTGATGCAAGACATCACCGATCCGCCGTGGCGCGCGCGCATTCGCCGCCTGAAGCAGTTGATGTCGGCCTACAACGCCCAGCGCGACCTGATCGCCATCGGCGCCTATCAGCGCGGCAACGACCCGCTGGTGGACGACGCGCTGGCCCTTTGGCCACAAATCCTTCAATTCCTTGGCCAGGACGTCGCCGAATCCGCCGACGTGGACGCCAGCCGCAATGCCCTCGCCCGTCTGCTGGACGGTGAACCGGAGACCATCCCATGAACCGCTCGCAACGCCTCGACCCTTTGCTGCGCGTCACCCAGCAGCGCCAGGACAACGTGGCGAAACAACTGGCCGAGCGCGACAAGGCCCTGACCGAACAGCAGCAGCGCCTCGACATGCTCAAGCAGTATGCCGACACCTACAGCGTGACCCCGGCAGGCGGCACTTTGGCGCCGGCGATGCTGGCCAACCACGTTGCCTTCCGCGCCAAGCTCGATACCGCCCTGCAACAGCAGGCGAAAGCAGTGGATACCTCGCGCCAACACTGTGATGTGGAGCGCGCCCGGTTGATGCTGGCCAGTCGTGACAACAAGGTCCTGGAACAGCTGGCCGCCAGCTATCGCGCCGAAGAGTCGCGAGTGGCCGGTCGGCGCGAACAGCGCGAACTGGATGACATCGGTGGCCAGCGCGTTCGCGCCAAAGCCGTGAGCGAAAGTGACGAACCATGATGGGCGAGTCCACCGGCATGCCGCTGCAGTCTGCCCGGGCGACCAACAGCCTGTCGCCGCTGGCGGCGGTGCCTGCCGAGGGCAGCGACGACAGCACCGACGTGGGCAAGGGCTTTGACCGTTTGCTGACAGCCGATGCCGGCCCCGAGTCGGAGACCGCCTCCCACCTGCACAATGGCGCTGAAGGGAAACCCCGCGGCACCGACCAGGCGCCACCGGCCGCTGACGCCAACCCGGCGACGGTTGCCGACACCTCGTTGCTGTCGGTATTGGCGCAGATGCCGGCTGCACAACAGGCTCCCGCTCCGGTGGCGGCAGCGGCCACCGCGCCCGCACAGGGGGTGCCCGCAGCCACGCCGACATCCGCACTGCCCGCGCCGGGCACCGCGGACCAGCAGACCGTTGCCCGGGCATCGTCCACGGCATCGTCCACGGCATCGACCATGGCATTGCCCGCCGCATCGCCCGGCCCAGCCAGCACTGCGGCTTCCGCATTCGACGCGACATTGCTGGCAGCAGCCACGGCCACGCCCGCTGCCGCGCAATTGCCGGCATCCAGCGCAGCGCAGATGTCTGCCGACCCCCGCCAACCCGCCCCCGCGTCGCGGATGCATCCGGCGCTTGCGGCGGTGGGCGCTCCTCCCCTGCGCCCCGCACTGACGGCAGACGCGTTGGCCCGCGCGCTGGCGCCGGCTGAGATCCCCCACCCCAATCCCGATGGAATGGCCCAATGGGCGGCAGGTCGCGCCACGCAGATCGTGCAGCCGCTGGCGGCCAACAGCGCCATGCCGACGACCGCCGTGCCCGTCATTCCAACTGCGACAAGCCCACTGCCCGCCGTAGCACCTCCTGCAACTGCAACTTCCGCATCGCCGGTGCAAGTCATTGCGGCCATCGCCATGCCGCAGGCACCCGCGCCGCCCACGCTGCCCACGGCGCCCCCCTCGACCGCAGCGCCCGTCGCCACTTCTGTCGCAGAGGCAGCCGCAGCGGCAGCCCCCACGGTTGCGCCGGTCATGGCGCGCAATGACCGCACAGGCAGTGCCGCGCCGCAAACCATCCTGCCGCCGCTGCTCGCTCCCAGCCCGTTCCCACCGTCCTCGGGCCGGCCGGACAAGGTGGATGCCCCATTTTCGTTCCCGCTGGCGGACCTTCCGGCCACGCCCGGCTTGCCGGCATCGCAGCGGCTGCCGACGGGCCCGGCCCTCGGTGACATCGAAACGGCACTGACCCTGCCCAGAATCGGCATTGCCCGCCCCGCAACGCAGCCCCTCGCACCCGTTGCCGAATCCGGTGGCATTCCCCTTCAACAAGCGGTTCCGCTGACCCACGGCCTGCTGCCCACGGCGCCGCAGCCCATCGCCGCAGCGGCTGCGCCGCCGGTGCTGACCCAGCCGGCGGATCCATCGGCGGGCTACGATGACCGGTTCAGCGGCCATGTCGTCTGGATGGCGGGGCAGCGCATCAGCCAAGCCGACATCCGTGTGTCGCCGGAGCATCTGGGCAACATCGCCATCCGCCTGCAGGTGGAGGGAAATGAAGTTCGCGCGGAATTCCACAGTGCCCAACCAGATGTGCGCCATGCGCTGGAAGCCAGCTTGCCGCGCCTGCGCGAGCTGCTGGGCCAGCATGGGCTGCAGCTGGCCCAGGCCGGCGTGGGCCAGGGCCAGGCGCAGGGTCGCAAGCCGTCGGGAAACACGGCAGCCTCGGATGCGCCGGGAACAGACCAGCCTCTGGAAGACGCGGCTCCCGCGCAAACGCCGGTTTTCCGACGCGGCCGCGGCCTGCTTGATGTCTATGCCTGACTGCGCGCCATGTGCATGCCGCCAGCACGCGCAATGTCGCCGCCGGAGCGTGCGTTGATCCGGTAGTTGCCGCGCAGGATGCATTTCGGCACGCGGTTTGCATCAAGGGCACAAGACCTGCTCAAGGATGGATCGCACCGTGTCAGCCGCGCCTGCCAAGCCCGCCAAACCCGCCCAGCCCGCCACGCCCGGCGCCGCGCCCGCTGCGCCGCCGAAAAAATCCCGCAAACGGCTGCTCTTGATCACGCTGGCCGTGCTGCTGCTGGCTGGCGGCGGCGCGGCGTTCTGGCTCATGAAGCCAAGCCATGCCGAGCCCAAGGTGCTGGGCCCGCCGCAATACATCGCGCTGGAGCCCGCCTTCATCGTCAATCTGGCCGACCCCGGCGCGGTGCGATACCTGCAAGCCGACGTGCAGCTGCTGACCCGCGATCCGGATACGGCGGCAGCCATTGCCTTGCACACGCCGATCATCCGCAACCGCCTGCTGTTGCTGTTCGGCCAGCAGACGTCACAGCAGCTCACCGGTCGCAGCGGCAAGGAGGGCCTGCAGGCGCAGGCGCTGGCCGAGGTGCGGTCCGTCCTCAAGGCGCAACATGCCGCCGACAAGGTCGATGCCCTGCTGTTCACCAGCGTCGTGATCCAGTAACAGGGCCAGTTGATGACAACCGATCTGCTCAGCCAGGACGAGATCGACGCACTGCTGCATGGCGTCGATTCCGGTGCGGTGGATACCGAGCCACCGCCGACCCCGGGCGAAGTGCGCCACTATGACTTCGCCACCCAGGAACGCATCATCCGCGGCCGCCTGCCGACCCTGGAAATGATCAACGAACGCTTTGCGCGCACCTGGCGCATCGGCCTGTTCAACCTGCTGCGCCGCTCGGCCGACCTGTCGGTGCGCGGCATCGACATGATCCGCTTCGGCGAATACATGCATTCGCTGCACGTGCCGACCAACCTCAACCTGATCAAGATGAAGCCGTTGCGCGGCACCGGCATCGTGATGTTCGAACCACGCCTGGTGTTCACCGTGGTGGACAGCTTCTTCGGCGGCAACGGCAAGTACCACACCCGGATCGAAGGCCGCGAGTTCACGCCCACCGAGATGCGCGTGATCAACCTGCTGCTGAAGCAGACATTCGCCGATTTCACCGAAGCATGGGCGCCGGTGATGCCGGTGGAATTCGAATACGTGAACTCCGAGGTCAACCCGCACTTCGCCAACATCATCAGCCCGCGCGAGTACATCGTGGTCTGCCGCTTCCACGTCGAGCTTGAGGGCGGCGGCGGCGAGCTGCACCTGGCCTTGCCGTGGTCGATGCTGGAACCGATCCGCGAGCAGCTGGACGCCGGCGTGCAAAGCGACCGCATCGAGAAAGACGAGAACTGGACGCGCGCGCTGCACACCCAGCTGCAGGACGTCGAGGTGGACCTCAGCAGCACCCTCGCCCGCCGCCAGATCAGCCTGCGTGAGCTCAGCAGGCTCAAGGTGGGCGACATCATCCCGATCGAGCTCAAACCCGACGTGCCGGTGCAGGTGGAAAACCTGCCGCTGTTCACCGGCGAATTCGGCATCCACAACGGACGCAACGCGGTGAAGATCACCGCCGTGCATACCCCACGCAAAACCAAGGAACCGGTGCCTGCACCATGAATACCAACGCCAATGAGTCAGACGCCGCACGTGCGGCATTCGAATCGCTCACCGCCGAGCAAACCAGCGGCGACGGCATCGGTGAACTGAACCTGGACGTGATCCTGGACGTGCCGGTGACGCTTTCGCTGGAGGTCGGCCACGCGCGCATCCCCATCCGCAACCTGCTGCAGCTCAACCAGGGCTCGGTGGTGGAACTGGAGCGCGCCGCGGGCGAGCCGCTGGATGTGTTCGTCAATGGCACGCTCATCGCGCAGGGGGAGGTCGTGGTGGTCAACGACCGTTTCGGTGTGCGCCTGACCGACGTGGTCAGCCCGGCCGAACGCATCAAGCGCCTGCGGTGAAGCCGATGCGGATGCCATCCGCCATGCGGGCAGTCGCGATGCTGGCAGCGTGGCTTGCAGCCTGGCCTGCATTCGCCGCACCGGTTGCCCCGCACGTCCAGCCGCCCAGCGCCGCTGGCAGCATCGGCGGCACCTTGTTCGCGCTGGTGCTGGTGATCGGCCTGATCTTCGGCCTGGCGTGGCTGGCCAGGCGCATGCCGGGCATCGCCGGCCAGCGCGGCAACGGCTTGCGCGTGGTGGCATCGGTGCCGCTGGGCGCGCGCGAGCGCCTGGTGATCGTGGATGTGGGCGGCACCCAGTTGCTGCTGGGGACCGGGGCAACCGGCACGCGCCTGCTGCACACGCTGGCCGAGCCCCTGCCTGAAGACGCCAAGGAAGCGCCAACGCCGTTTGCGAAGGTGCTGGCACAGCATTTCGGAAAAAAAGCATGAGCTGGATCGCGCCTCCAGCCGCTGCGCGCGCGCACGGCATCGTCGCCCCGACCTGCACCCGGGGTCTGCTCATGCGCCTGCTGCTGGCGCTGCTGCTGTGCCTGGCCGTTCCCGGCATCGCCATGGCGCAGGCAGCCGCACCCACGGTCAGCCCTGTTGCGCCCGCTGCAGCTGCACCGGGCGCGGGCGCCGCTCCACCGTCCGCCGCTTCCCCGTCACTGTCGTCGCTGTCGTCCATGCCTGCGGTGAACGTGGGGCAGATCGGCAAGGAGCCGGTCAGCATGCCGATGCAGGTGTTGTTGCTGATGACCAGCATCACCCTGCTGCCGGCACTGCTGCTGGGCGTGACCGCGTTCACCCGCATCATCATCGTGCTCAGCCTGCTGCGGCAGGCGCTGGGCACGGGGCAGACACCTTCGAACCAGATCCTGCTGGCGCTGGCGCTGTTCTTGACCGTCATGATCATGCAGCCGGTGCTGGACCAGGCGTGGACGGCAGGCATCGCCCCCTACCTGGATCACCAGATGGATTTCCGCACCGCGTGGACGGCAGCGTCCGCCCCGTTCCGGGCCTTCATGCTGGCGCAGGTGCGCAATACCGATTTGATGACCTTCGCCGGACTGTCGGGCAGTGGCCCGTACGCCACGCCGCAGGACGTGCCGTTCGGCGTGCTGGCGGCGTCGTTCCTGACCAGTGAGCTGAAGACCGCGTTCGAGATCGCGTTCCTGATCTACATCCCGTTCGTGATCATCGACCTGGTGGTGGCCAGCGTGCTGATGTCGATGGGCATGATGATGCTGTCGCCGATGCTGATCTCGGCTCCTTTCAAGATCCTGTTGTTCGTGTTGGTCGATGGCTGGGTGCTGGTCGTCGGCTCGATCGCGGGCAGCTTCAACCCCATTTGAGCGGAGCGCGCACATGACGCCTGAAATTGCCCTGTCGCAGATCTCGCAAGGCCTGCAGCTGGCATTGCTGCTGGGTGCCCCGCTGTTGTTGGCGGTCCTGGGCGTGGGCGTGGTGGTCGGCATCCTGCAGGCGGCCACCTCGATCAACGAGCCCACGGTCGCCTTCGTCTGCAAGGTGGGCGCGCTGGTCGGCACCCTGGCCATGACCGGCAATTTCCTGCTGGGCCGGCTGGTGTCGTTCACCACCGAACTGTTCCAGCAGATTCCGCACCTGATCGGCTGAGGTCGCACCCGCGGCATGGACACGGTCACCCTGACCACCGCGGACGGCCTCAACCTGTTCGCCCTGCTGGCGACCGTGCTGTGGCACGCCATCCGCATTGGCGCGGCGATGCAGGTGCTGCCCGCGATTGGCGGCAAGGGCATTCCGCCGCGGGCGCGCATGATCTTTACCCTGGCCCTGTCCGCAGCGCTGTCTGCCACGCTACCGGCGCCGCCGGCTGCCGCGGTGGACGCCATCACCGCACTCAACGTCCTTCGTGAATTCGCCATCGGCCTGTCCATCGGCCTGATCCTGAAGCTGGCCTTCGAAGCCGGCATCCTGGCCGGCCAGTTTGCGTCGCAGGGCATGGCGCTGTCGTTCGCCACCATGGCCGACCCGGCAAACAACACCCAGATTCCGGTGCTGTCGCAGTGGTTCTACCTGGTGTTCGGGCTGGTATTCTTCACTCTGGATGCACACGTGGCGCTGATCCAGCTGTTGCTGGACAGCTATCGCACGCAGCCCATCGGCGCGCCGCTGGCCGACATGCAGGCGTTTCTTGCCAGCGTGCCGGGTTTTTTCCCGACCGTGCTGCGAACCGCGGTGCTGATGTCGCTGCCAGTCACCATCGCCATGCTGGCCATCAACATGGTGGTGGGCGTGCTTTCACGCGCCGCGCCCCAGTTCAATCCCATCCAGATCGGCATGCCCATCGCACTGTTGGCCGGGTTGGCGCTGCTGGTGGTTTTGGCACGGGAGTTGCTGGGTCCTGTGCAGGCGTTGTTCGGGCAGGCGTTCGAAGCCGCCCGCGCCGTCACGGGTTGAGACGATGAGCGAAACTGGCGACCGCGAAGACCGTACAGAGTCCCCTACCAGCAAACGCCTTGCGGATGCGCGCAAGCGTGGCGATGTGCCGCGTTCACGCGAGCTGGCCAATGTCGCGGTTCTCGGTTCTTCGGTGATTGGCCTGATGGTGCTGGGGCCGCGCGTGGCGGGCTCGGCGATGGGCTGGATGCGGGGGGCGTTGGCGTTCGACCCGGCGCTGGTCGATCACCAGGATCGCTTGCTGCCGCACGCGATGGTGCTGCTGGCCAGCCTGGTACTGCCGCTGCTGCCGCTGGTCGGCATCGCGCTGGCGGCGTGTTTCATCTCGCCCGCCATCATGAGCGGCCTGCGTTTCAGCGGGCAGGCGCTGCAGCCGAACTTCAGCCGGCTCAATCCTGCCGCCGGCCTGGCACGCATGTACAGCCGCGAAGGCCGGGTGGAGCTGCTGCGTTCGCTGCTGCGCGTCGTGCTGGTCGGCGCGGTGGGGTATTGGGTGATTCGCAGGGCGATGCTGTCGATGCCGACGCTGCAGTACATGTCGGTCGAAGCGGCAGTCACCCAGGGCCTGGGCTTCATGCTGAAATCGCTGGCCGCGATGGTGGGTTCGATGGTGCTGCTGGCTGCAGTTGACGTGCCTTACCAGCGCTGGTCATGGGCTGAAAAGCTGAAGATGACCAAACAGGAAGTGCGCGACGAGCACAAGGAAAGCGAGGGCAACCCGCAGGTCAAGGGCAAGCTTCGGAACATGGCCCGGCAGCTGGCGCAACGGCAGATGATGGAAGCGGTGCCCACGGCCGACGTGATCATCACCAACCCGACGCACTTCGCGGTGGCGCTGAAATACGAGGCCGGGAAGATGCGGGCCCCCAAGCTGGTGGCCAGCGGCGCAGGCGAAATCGCGCTGAAAATCCGCGAAATCGGCAACGCGCATCGCGTGACCATGGTCGAATCGCCGCCGTTGGCACGCGCGCTGTATCGCCACGCCAAGTTGAACCAGGAAATTCCGGTGCAGCTGTATGCCGCCGTCGCCCAGATCCTGAGCTACGTGTTCCAGCTGCGTCGCTGGCACCCGGCGCAAGGCCGGATGCCGGTGCCGCCGTCGGTGACGGTGGATCCCGCGCTTGACGACGGGCAGGCACCGCGATGAGCACGCTGCCCAACGGCACCCCGCCGGGAAGTACGCTGAGCACCATTGGCCATGCCCTGCGCACGGGTGCCGCGGCGCCGATTGTCGTGCTGGCCATGCTGTCGATGGTGGTGGTGCCACTGCCACCGTTCCTGCTGGATGCGCTGTTCACGATCAACATCGCGCTGTCGCTGATGGTGTTGCTGGCGGTGGTGTACGTAAAGCGCCCGCTGGAGTTCTCGATCTTCCCCAGCGTGCTGCTGATGGTGACCTTGCTGCGGCTGTCACTGAATGTGGCGTCCACCCGCGTGGTGCTCTTGCACGGGCATCAGGGTGGCGCCGCTGCGGGCCACGTGATCGAGTCGTTCGGCAACTTCGTGGTCGGCGGCAGCTATGCGGTGGGCATCGTGGTGTTCGCGATCCTCACCATCGTCAATTTCGTGGTGGTGACCAAGGGCTCCGGGCGCATCTCGGAAGTGTCGGCCCGCTTCATCCTGGACGCATTGCCCGGCAAGCAGATGGCGATCGACGCCGACCTCAACGCCGGCCTGCTGACCCGCGAGGAAGCCAAGCTGCGCCGCGAGGAAGTCCGCAACGAAGCGGACTTCTACGGCTCGATGGACGGCGCCAGCAAATTCGTGCGCGGTGATGCCATCGCCGGCCTGCTGATCCTGTTCATCAACCTGATCGGTGGCGTGCTGATCGGCATGCTGCAGCATGGCCTGGGCTTCAGCGACGCCATGCAGACCTACACCCTGCTGGCCATCGGCGATGGGCTGGTGGCGCAGCTGCCGGCACTGCTGGTGTCCACTTCGGTGGCGATGCTGGTCACCCGCGCGACCCGCGAGCAGGAAATGGGCGCTGCGGTGAGCGCGCAAGTCTTCGGCCAGCGTCGTGCGCTGACCGTGGCGGCCAGCCTGCTGGGCCTGATGGGGCTGGTTCCGGGCATGCCCAACCTGCCCTTCCTGATGCTGGCCGCAGTGTTGGGGTTCATCGCGTTCCGCATGAAGGACGCCGACGATGCCGAGGTGGTGACGGCGGGGAGCGAGGCGACTGCCACTGGCGCCACTGCGCTGACCGAATTGAGCTGGGACGAAGTGGGGCCGGTTGAACCGCTGGGCCTGGAAGTCGGCTACAAGCTGATCGCGCTGGTGGACAAGGCGCAGGGGGGCGAACTGCTGACCCGCCTGAAGGGCGTGCGCCGCAAGCTGACCCAGGACCTGGGCTTCCTGATTCCCGCCGTGCACGTGCGTGACAACCTTGAACTGGCCGCAGGGCAGTATCGCGTCCTGGTTCACGGGGTGCCGGTTGCCAGCGGCGAACTGCATCCCGACCGGATGCTGGCGCTGGATCCCGGCCGTGTCTTCGGCCCGCTGGAGGGCATTCCCGGCAAGGATCCGGCATTCGGGCTGGATGCCACCTGGATCCTGCCCAGCCAGCGGGCGCATGCCGAATCGCTGGGCTACACCGTGGTCGATGCGGGCACCGTCATCGCCACGCATCTGTCGCATCTGGTACGCGAACGCGCCGCCGAATTGCTGGGCCACGATGAAGTCCAGCAGCTGCTGGCCAGCGTCGGCAAGGCGTCGCCCAAGCTTGTCGAAGACCTGACGCCCAAGCTGTTGCCGATGTCGGTGGTGGTGCGCGTGCTGCAGTCGCTGCTCGCCGAAAAAGTGTCGCTGCGGCAAATGCGACGGATCGTGGAAGCCCTGCTGGAGCACGGCATCCACACGCAAGACCCGGCCATGCTCACCGCTGCGGTACGGGTGGCGCTGGGCTCGTTCATCGTGCAGGAACTGAACGGCATGGCCACCGAGCTGCCGGTTTTCACCCTGGCCCCGCAACTGGAACGCATCTTGCAAGATTCCGTCAGCGGCCAAGGGGCCGCGTTGGAACCCGGACTCGCCGAACGGTTGCACCAGAACCTCAGCGAGTGCGTGGCGCGGCAGGAACAGCGCGGCGAGCCCGCGATCCTGCTGGTGCCGGGCGGGATCCGCGCGGCGATTTCGCGGCTGGTGCGTCACAGCGTTCCGCAGTTGTCGGTCCTGGCCTATGGCGAGGTTCCGGAAGACAAGCGATTGCGGCTGCTGGGGGCGGTAGGCTGACACTCGGACAACGGGACTTGATCCATGAGAATCAAACGCTTCATCGCCCCCGACATGCGCTCCGCGCTGCGGCTGGTGCGCGAAGAGCAGGGGCCCGATGCGGTCATCCTGTCCAATCGCCCGACCGAAGGTGGCGTGGAGGTCGTGGCCGCGACCGACTATGACGAGGCACTGGTACAGCAGGCGTTGCGCACGATGGGAGCGCCCGCGCCGGACTTCCCGCCAACGATTGCCGCGCCCAGGCCATTCACCAGCGAGACACCGCAGGGCCGCGCCGTGTTTCGCATCGACGGCGAGCCGGTTGCCTCCCGCGAAACTCCCGTCGAAGCCACACCCGTGCAGCCCGCGGCGCGCCAGCCCAGCCGCCTGGAGCAGGTCATGGCCGTGCTGAAGTCCCCGCGCGCCAGTCAGGTCTCCGCCAAGCCAGCAGCCCCCGCCGTGCCGGTCGTTGACCTGCAGGACGTGCCTGCCCTGGATTTTGCCGATGTGCTGCGCAGCACGGCGCCCTCGCCTGCGATGGAACCGGAGGTGCCTGCGTTCCTGCTGCCCGACAGCGAGCCCGCGCACTTCCTGCCCGCCGTGTCCACCGCGCACGTCCCCACGCCCCCGCCGGCACCCACGCTGGCTCCCGCCCTGCGCGTGGTGGAGGCCGATCCCGGGGTGACCGCGATGCGTGCCGAACTGGCGGCCATGCGCACGATGATCGAACGCGAACTGGGGCAATTGTCGGTGGAGCGCCTGCGCGGTTCACCGGCCCGCGCTGCCGCGCTGGACGCGCTGATCGCATTCGGATGCGACGACACGCTGGCCCAGCGCGTGGCCGCCCGCCTCGATCCCACCCTGCCCGCCGATGCCATCGCCGCGCCACTGCGCGCCGAACTCGCCATGCAATTGCCTGTTGCCGGCGAGGACCTGCTGGAACAGGGCGGCATTCTCGCCGTGCTGGGTCCCACCGGCGCGGGGAAGACCACCACGATCGCCAAGTTGGCCGCCCGCTATGCCGCCCGCCATGGTGCGCGCGATGTGGCCTTGATCAGCGCCGACAGCGAACGCGCCGGCGCCCGTGAACAACTGCATGTCCTGGGGCGGCGATTGGGCGTGACGGTCTGCGATGCCGACGGTCCGGACGCGCTGACGCAGGCGCTGGAACAATTGTCCGACTACCCGTTGGTCCTGATCGACACCGCCGGTCACGGCCTGCGCGACCGCGCCCTGCTGCGGCAGATCCTGTGGGTGCGTTCCGCCAGCAATGTGCGCAGTCTGCTGTTGCTGCCCGCGAATGCGCACCCGGCGGATCTGGGCGAACTGCTGCGGCGCTATCGCCCTGCCGCCCCGGAAGGCGTGATACTGACCAAGCTGGATGAAACCGTCTGCCCGGGGGCTGCGCTCTCGGTGCTGGTGCAGCACGAGCTGCCGTTGATCTATACCACCGCCGGCCAGTGCGTACCCGATGACATCGACGTTGCCGATGGCATGCATCTGGCGGCTATGCTCGACTTCCCGCGCCGCGGCCCTGCCACCACCACCCACCACGACGAAGGCCAACATGCATTCGCCTGACCCTACCCGCAACGCGAACGCCCCCCTCGCCGCGCCGCGCGTCATCGCCGTGACCGGCGGCAAGGGCGGCGTCGGCAAGACCACGGCTTCCATCAATCTGGCGATGGCCTTGCAGAACGCCGGCCAGCGCACCCTGCTGCTGGACACCGACCTGGGTTTGGCCAATGTCGATGTCATGCTGGGACTGTCGCCACGGTTCACGCTGGCCGACGTGTTCGCCGGCCGCTGCGAATTGCGCGAAACCGTGATCGAAGGCCCGCGCGGCCTGCTGGTAGTGCCCGCCGCCTCGGGCAAGCGCCACATGACCGAACTGCTGCCGCAACAGCACGTCGGCCTGGTCAATGCGTTCTCGCAGCTCGACATCCCGCTCGACGTGATGGTGGTGGACACCTCTGCCGGCATCTCGGACAGCGTATTGACCTTCTGCCAGGCGGCGCAGGACGTGATCCTGGTGGTGTGCGACGAGCCCGCCTCGGTCACCGACGCCTATGCCCTGGTCAAGGTGCTCAGCCGCGACCGCGGCGTGAACCGGATCCAGGTGCTGGCCAACCAGGTGCCCAATGCCAATGAAGGACGCAGCCTGTTCGAAAAGCTGGAACGGGTCACCTCGCGCTTTCTCGACGTGACGCTGTCCTATTTGGGCGCGATCCCGCGTGACGAATGGTTGCGCCTGGCAGTGCAGCGCCAGGAAGCCGTGGTGGATGCATTCCCCACCGCGCCTGCATCGCTTGCGTATAGTGAAATCGCGCGCAAGATTGGCAAGTGGCAGGCCCCGCAGGGACCGCGGGGGCATGTCGAGTTCTTCACCGAGCGTCTGGTCGCAGCACAGGGGAATGCATGCGCATGAATACCGGGGCCGCCCAATATCGAGCACAGCAGAACGGTGACGCCGCTGCCATTGTCGGGCGCCACTCCGAACTCGTACGCCGCATCGCCCACCACCTGGCCGCACGGCTCCCCTCCAACGTCGAAATCGACGATCTGATCCAGGCCGGCATGATCGGACTGATCGAGGCCGCCCGGAATTTCCAGTCCGATCAGGGCGCCACCTTCGAGACCTACGCATCAATCCGCATCCGTGGCTCCATGATCGACGCCATCCGCGCCGGCGACTGGGTGCCGCGCTCGGTGCATCGCCGCTACCGCGACGTGGTGGCGGCAACCCGTGCCATCGAGCAGCGCGAAGGGCGGGCCGCCAGCGCCCAGGAAATCGCCAGCGCGCTGGGCATGAGCATGGACGACTACCACCACATCCTGCAGGACGCATCGCGCGGCCAGCTGCTGAGCCTGGACGAATACGCCGACGAGCACGATGGCGAGCCACGGCTGGAACACCACGACAACATCACCCCCGCCCGCCGCTTCGAGGTCGGCGCGTTCCGCAGCGCGCTGGGCGATGCCATCGACAACCTGCCCGAGCGCGAGAAAATGGTGCTCTCCCTGTACTACGAGCAGGAACTGAATCTGCGCGAGATCGGCGCCGTGCTCAACGTCAGCGAATCGCGGGTGTGCCAGATCCATGGCCAGGCAATGCTGCGCCTGCGCTCCCGGCTGACCGACTGGCGCAGCGAGATCGACGCCGACGACAGCTGAGGCCACGTCCAGCCAATTTCGCAATTCATGCGGTCGGTCACATCAAGTTCCCGCTGGCCTGGCCGATAACGACGACGAATATCATCAGGATTTTGCATGGACATGGACAAAGGCATCCGCATCCTCATCGTTGACGACTTTTCGACCATGCGCCGCATCGTCAAGAACCTGCTCAACGACCTGGGATTCACCAACACCGCGGAAGCAGACGATGGATCGACGGCCCTGGTCGAGCTGAAAAAGGTCCATTTCGACCTGATCATCACCGACTGGAACATGCCCGGCATGCCCGGCATCGACCTGTTGAAGGCGGTACGCGCCGATCCGGCGCTGGCCAAGATCCCGGTCCTGATGGTCACCGCCGAGGCCAAACGCGAGCAGATCATCGAGGCCGCGCAGGCGGGCGTGAATGGCTACGTCATCAAGCCGTTCACCGCGGCCACCCTCGAAGACAAGCTGGCCAAGATTTTCGAACGGCTGGAGAGCGCCGCATGAGCCCCCCCTCCTTGCCGACCGACGACTCGCACATCGTCGAACGCCTGCACGCCGCCATGGCGGCATTGGAACAAGGCGATTCCGGCGTATGGCGGCACCACCTCGACTCGTTGCTCGAATGGCGGCGGCAGCCGGTGGTGGAAAGCCTGATCAAGCTGGCGCGAGAGCTGGACGATCTGGAACGCGCCATCGAAGTGCGCATCCCCAATTCACAGCTGCCGCCCGACGGCCTGCCGGACGCGTGCAGCCGGCTGGAACACGTGGTGAAGATGACCGAGGAGGCGAGCATGCGCACCTTGGACCTGGCCGATGAGTGCCGCACCCTGCTCGGCACCATCGGGCCCGAGCACGAAGCCACCGTGGACGCGATCCGCAGCCGCCTGTCGTCGATGGTCGAGGCGCAGAGCTTCCAGGACCTGACCGGGCAGATCATCCAGCGCGTCATCCACCTGATCCGCTCCCTGCAATCGGGGCTGGGCGACATCCAAGCCCTGCACGGCGACCCCAACAAGGGCCATGGCCCCAGCGTGGCCGGCGTGGATCGCCCGGCCGCCACCCAGGACGAAGCCAACGATCTGCTGGCAGCACTCGGGATCTGACCATGAGCGCGGAAGGCTACGACGCCCGCGCCGACTTCCTGGTCGAGGCGCGCGAAATCCTCGACCGTCTGGGCGAGCAGGTCGTGGCCCTGGAGCAGGATCCGGACGACCGCCCAACGCTGGATGCGGTGTTCCGCGGCTTCCATACCATCAAGGGCGGCGCCGGCTTCCTGGATCTGCCGCCGATGGTGGCCCTGTGCCACGCCTTCGAAGACCGCATCGATGCCGCCCGCAGCGGTATCCGGATGCTGGACGCGGCCGCATTCGACGGCGCGCAGCGGGCGGTGGACCAGTTGCTCGACATGCTGGACACGATGACCCGCGGCGAGCCGCTGGCAGACGTGGACACGGCGTTGCTGCAACAGGTTCGCGGCGATGACGTCGCCGCCGCCGCGTCGGCGGCCGCCATCGAGCTGCCCGACAACCTGGACGACCTCGACTTCGACGCATTGCTGGACAGCCTGCACGGTGCAGGCGCCATTCCCGGCGCGGCGCCGCCCCCACCGCCCCCGCCGGCCCCGCGTGCAACGCCACGCCCGCAGCAGGGAAGCGCAAAACCGGATGCTGCCGACAAGGCGCACGCGCCGCCAGCGGCGGAGGCCGAACAAACCGTGCGCGTGGATGTGCGGCGACTGGACGCGCTGGTCAACCTGGTGGGTGAACTGGTGCTGGCGCGCAACCGCTTGAAGACGCTGCGCCCGGACTTCCACGACGAGCACCTGGATCGCGCGGTGACCGCGCTGGATACGGTGACCGCGCGCCTGCAAGGCGCAGTGATGTCGGCGCGCATGCAGCCGGTCAATCGGGTGTTCACCCGCTTCCCGAAACTGGCCCGCGACGTGGCCCGGCAACTGTCCAAGCAGGTTGAACTGGTGGTCGAAGGGGCCGAGACCGAATTGGATCGCAATCTGGTGGAGGCGCTTGCCGATCCGCTGGTGCACCTGGTGCGCAACGCCATCGACCACGGCGTCGAGATGCCGGCCACGCGCCGCGCCGCCGGCAAGCCCGAGGTCGGCCAGGTGCGCCTGGCCGCGCGCCAGGAAGGCGACCATGTCTCCATCGAAGTCAGCGATGATGGGGCTGGCATCGACCCCGACACCATTCGCCGCAGCGCGATCCGCAAGGGCGTGGTCGACCCCGAAGCGGCCAGCCGGCTGTCGCCGGACGAATGCCTGGCGCTGATCTTCCTGCCCGGTTTCTCCACCCGCGCCGAGGTCTCCGACCTGTCCGGCCGCGGCGTGGGCATGGACGTGGTGCAATCCAAGATCCGCGAACTCTCCGGCCAGGTGCAGATCCAGTCCGAGCCGGGCGAAGGCACCCGCTTCATCATCCGCGTACCGCTGACGCTGGCGATCCTGCCCACGCTGCTGGTGGAACTGGGCGATGACGTGTATGCGCTGCCACTGGTGCGGGTGATCGAAGTCGTTGCGCACGACCCGGCGGACATGCTGTGGATGGACGGGCAGCACATCCTCGATCTGCGCGAGCGCCCGATCCCCGTGCTGTCGCTGCGCCAATGGCTGGGTCTTGCGCACGACGCCGCCGATGCCACCCGCGGCGTGGTCCTGCAGGCGGGCGAGCAACGCTTCTGCCTGCTGGTGGATCGCGTCCTGGGGCGCGAAGAGGTGGTCATCAAGGCACTGCCGCGCAGCCTGCGTGGACTTCCGGGCTATGCAGGCGCCAGCCTGGTGGGCGATGGCCGCATGGCACTGATCCTGGATGTGGATGCGCTGCTGAGTTCGGCGCAGCGCCACTCAAGCGCGTCCACCCGCGGCCGATAGTTATGAACATATGGATATCCTCAGCATCATCGGCGCGATCTTGGGGCTGGTCGCCCTGATTGGCGGCAGCGTACTCAAAGGCGCCGGACTCTCCGGCTTGTGGTCGCCCGCTGCGTTCACCATCGTCATCCTCGGCACCATTGCATCGATCCTGCTGCAAACGCCGATGCACACGTTCCGCCGCGCGCTGCAGATCGTGGGCTGGGTATTTCGACCGCCGCCACAGGATCACGTCGCGCTGATCGCGCTGATGGTGGAATGGAGCAGCACTGCACGCAAGCAAGGCCTGTTGGCACTTGAGCCATTGCTCGAGCAGCAGTCGGATCCGTTCCTGCGCAAGGGCCTGCAGATGGTGGTGGATGGCGTGGAGCCGGAAACCATGCGGCAGATGCTGGAAATCGAGTCGTTCGCGCAAAACCACCACGACATCGCGGCCGCCAAGGTGTTCGAGGGGATGGGCATCTACGCGCCTACGCTGGGGATCATCGGCGCGGTGCTGGGCCTGATGGCGGTGATGAAGAATCTTGCCGATCCCAGCAAACTGGGGCACGGCATCGCGGCAGCGTTTACCGCCACCATCTATGGCATCGCCTCGGCGAACCTGGCCTTCCTGCCGATCGCCTCCAAGCTGAAAGGGGTCATCCATCGCCAGGAGGTCGAACGCGAGATGCTCATCGAGGGCCTGATCGCGATTGCCGAAGGCGAGAATCCACGCAACATCGAGTCGCGCCTCAGCGGCTTCGTGCACTGAGCCGTGCCCATGGGTCGTCGCCGCCAACAGCACGAAGAACATTTCAACCACGAAGCCTGGGCAATTCCGTATGGCGACTTGCTCACCCTGCTGCTGGCGTTCTTCGTGGTGATGTACGCGATTTCTTCGCTCAACGAGGGCAAGTATCGGGTGGTGGCCGACTCGCTGTCGGCCGCGTTCGGTGGCGCGCCGCGTTCGATCAAGCCGGTACAGGCCGGGCAGGTGCAGTTGCGTGGCGGTGATTTCGACCATCCTTCGGTGATCGACACCGGCGCGCGCCGCGGACCTGCGCAACCGGTCGAGGTGGAAGTGCCGATGCCATTGACCCGCAAGGATCGGCTCACCCAGCAGTCCGGCAACGCAGACAACCCCGGCGACAAATCCAGCGGAATCGGTGACGAAGCCCAATTGCATGCGCTCGGCGACCAGCTCGAGGATGCGCTCTCCGGCCTGATCCAGAGCGGGCTGGTGCGCGTGCGCCGCGGCCGCAATTTCATCGAAGTCGAGATCCAGAGCGATCTGCTGTTCCCCAGCGGCGTGGCAACGCCGACTGCCGCCGCCCTGTCCACCCTGCGGCAGCTTGCGGCGGTGCTGCGCAATGCCCCCAATGCCGTGCGGGTGGAAGGCTATACCGACAATCAGCCCATCCACACCGTGCAATTCAGATCCAACTGGGATCTGTCGGCGGCACGCGCCACCAACGTGGTTTACGAATTGATCGACAGCGGGATCGCGCCAGCGCGGCTGGCTGCGATGGGGTACGGTGAATACCAGCCGATCGCCGACAACACCACCGAAGCGGGCCGCAGTACCAACCGTCGCGTGGAATTGGTAATACTGGCGGCAGCAGTCGGCGTCGATAGCGTGATGGAAGGCTTGGATGCACGCAAAGGGGCGGCAAGCCGCCCGGCAGCGGCGGCACCCGCACAAGGCAAGGGGGAACGGTGATGCGGATCTGGGCGATCGCCAACCAGAAGGGCGGCGTGGGCAAAACCACCAGTTCGCTGTGCCTTGCGCGCTGCATGGCGGATCTCGATCACCGCGTGCTGCTGATCGACCTGGATCCACATGGGTCGCTTACACGGGCATTCGGCGTCCCTACCGAACCGCCGCCGAAAGGCACCTATGACCTCTTCAACGGGGATTCCGTTGAAAGTGTTGCCACCACAACCAGTCATGCCTGCATCGACCTGCTTGCCGCGCAACCGGCCATGGCCACGCTGGAACGACGCAGCGCCACCCAGCCCGGGCTGGGGCTGGCCTTGTTGCGCGCCCTGCAGGGCGCTGCCGGGCGTTACGACTATGCCCTGCTCGACTGCCCACCCACGCTCGGTTTGCTGCTGGTCAACGCACTGGCGGCCTGTGACCGTTTGATCGTGCCGACGCAGACCGATCCGCTGGCCCTGCACGGACTGGAGGGCATGCTGCGCACTGCGGCAATGGTGGAGCGCTCGCGCTCACGACCTCTGGTGCGGCAAATCCTGCCGACCCTGTTCGACCGCCGCACGCGCTCCTGCCTGGAAACCCTGGAGCACCTGCGCACCTATCCCGGCGTAGGCGTTTGCCCCAGCCCGATCCCGATGGACACCCGCCTGCGCGATGCTGCCGCACTTGCCACGCACCGGCACCTCGGCGGTCGTGGTGTCAGTGCCTACCGCGACGCACTCCAGTGGCTGCTTGAAACCGCCCCCGCCGAACAGGAGGCCGCATGACCTCGCACGCCACCACGCTTGTTGCCGGGCAGCAGAGCGATCCGGCAGTCGATGCCTATCTGGACGCGCTGCTGGCGCTGCCTCCCGCCGCTCCTCCGGCCGCAAGCCCGGAAACGACCGTCATCGCGCAAGAGGCGGTATCCGACCTTGAACCGGCATCCGCGCCCGCAACCGAACAGGAAGCCGAAGCTGAAGCCGAGTCCGCAGCAAAGGTCGAGCCTGAACTGCAGGCCGGGCCCATCTTGCAGACGGAATCGGAGCTGGAACCAGAGCTGGAACCACAGGCCGATCTGGAAACGGCGCCTGACATCGCCCCGCAGACAGACTCGCCCGCCCTGCCTGGCGTGGAAACCGGCGACGGCCAAGCGTCAGACCCGACCCCCGCTCCGCTGCCGGTTGCCCACCTTGCGGGGTTCGCCCCCGAACCCACCCGGCCCAATCCTTTCGGACTGCCGGAAGGGACGTCCCGCCCGGCGCCAGCGCCTGCCGGCCAGCGCTGGTTGCGGGTCGCCATCGGCGACGACCGCTACGCCGTGGAGTTGTTGCAGGTGCAGGAAGTGGTGCGGCTGGCGCCATTGATCGCCGTTCGTGGCGCGGTACCGTCATTGCTTGGAGTGATGAATTTGCGCGGTCGCGTGGTGCCCGTGCATGACTTCGGCCGCTGGCTGCGCCGCGCGCCGGTGGTCACCGATGATCGCTCGCGGATCGTGGTGCTGGAGCATCACGACGAGCTGACAGGCCTGTTGGTGACGGCGGTCACCGATGTCGTCACCCTCACCGAGGCGCAGATCGAGCCGCCCGCCCCGGGGTTGCGTGATCGCATTGGCCTGGGAATTGCGCGTACGCCCGGTGCCCCGCCAACGGTTCTGCTGGATGTCCGCGTCATTTTCGAATGACCGCCCAAAGTGTGCGCGGTGCCACGTTTTTCCAGGTCCCCCTCAAGTCACCCGGATAAACGCCGTTAAACGGTCTGGGATCAAACCCACACGAGAGGTCACATGTCATTGTCCCTGCAAGCTGATCTTGGCATCGAACAGGTCGCCGACCTTCAGGCCAGCCTGCAGTCGCATCTGGACGACGAAACGCTGGAGCTTTCCGGCGCCGACGTACGCCGGGTGCATACCGCCGGCCTGCAACTCCTGCATGCGTTCATCCGCGACCGCGCTGCACGCGGATTCTCCACTACCATTACCCTCCCCTCGCCCACCTTGATCGACGCTGCGCGCCAACTTGCGCTTTCGATCAGCCTGGGCGTCGATCCCGTCCCCGGAGACACTGCGTGAGCGCACAGCTTCTGATCGTTGACGATTCCACCTCCATGCGCCAAATGGTCGCGTTTGCCCTCACCACCGGCGGGTATGCGGTCACCGAAGCCGAAGACGGCATCGCGGCACTGGACGTGGCCAAAACCCAGCGATTCGACCTGGTGATCACCGACGTCAACATGCCGCGCATGGATGGCATCGAGCTGATCCGCCAGCTGCGCTCCCTGCCGTCCTACAAGTTCACGCCGCTGCTGATGCTCACCACCGAGTCCGGCAGCGACAAGAAGAGTGAAGGCAAGGCCGCAGGTGCAACCGGCTGGCTGGTCAAACCGTTCGATCCGGAGCAATTGCTCGCCACCGTTCGCAAGGTTCTCGGCTGACAAGCCGCTTCAGGACACGCATGGACATCACCCGCTTTCACGCCACGTTCTTCGAGGAAAGCCGCGAAAACATCGCGGCCATGGAAGCCGGGTTGCTGGCGCTGGAAAGTGGCGGCGGCGGTGAAGACACCATCCACGTGGTGTTTCGCGCCGCGCACTCCATCAAAGGGGGAAGTGCCACCTTCGGCTTCACCGCCATCGCCGACCTGACCCACCTGCTGGAAACCCTGCTGGAGGAGGCCCGCAGCGGTCGCCGCCAACTCGACGCCAATGCCATCGGCGCCCTGCTGGGGTCGGTCGATGCGCTGCGCATGTTGCTGGCAGCCGCCGAACATGGGGATGCCCTCGACCAGGCCATGTTGCAGCAGGCACGCGCCGCTCTGGACCGCATCCTGACCGGCGCAGCCGACGCCAAGGCCGCCGCACCCGTGCAAGCAGCCCCGGCGGCCGCCGCGCCGGAAGCCAAGCCCATCGGCTGGAAAATCGACTTCGCGCCCGAACGTTCCCTGTTCCTCAGCGGCAACGACCCGTTGCGCATGCTGCGCGAACTGGGCCAACTGGGCGAATTGAAAGTCGCCTGCCGCGATGACGCACTACCGCCATTCACCGAACTCGACCCGTTTGAAGCCTGGCTGGCCTGGGACCTTGAACTCGTCGGCGAGATCAAGCGTTCCGCGATCGAGGACACCTTCGCCTGGGTCGAAGACCAATGCTCGCTGAGCATCGAACCACTGATGCCCGCCGCATCCGCAGCAGCCCCGGCCGCAGTGGCATCCGCGGCGCCCGTGGCTGCGGCGCCACCCGCGCCAGCACCCGCGCCAGTATCTGCATCCGCCCCCGCTCCCGCAGTCGCTCCCGCTGCCGCCAATGCAGCCGAAACCACCCCGGTCGCCCGTCATGACGCCGTCGAAACCACCATCCGGGTGGCGGTGGACAAGGTGGATGCGCTGATCAATCTGGTCGGCGAGCTGGTGATCACGCAGGCCATGCTGGCCCAGCGTTCGGCCGAGCTGGACCCGAGCCTGCACGAGCTGCTGTTGTCCGGGCTGGACCAGCTCGACCGCAACACCCGCGATCTGCAGGAAGCGGTGATGTCGGTGCGCATGCTGCCGGTCGATTTCGCGTTCAGCCGCTTCCCACGGATGGTGCGCGACATCGCCACGAGGCTGGGCAAGAAGGTCAACCTGCGCACCTCGGGCGAAGCTACCGAACTGGACAAGGGTGTCATCGAAAAAATCGTGGACCCGCTGGTGCACCTGGTGCGCAATGCCATCGACCACGGGCTGGAGACCACCGAGCAGCGCATCGCTGCCGGCAAGCCGGAGGCCGGGACGGTGTCGTTGTCTGCCGTCCATCAGGGCGGGCACATCATCATCGAAGTGGGGGACGACGGCCGCGGGCTGGATCGTGACCGCATCCTGGCCAAGGCCGTCGAGCGCGGCATTCCCCTGCCGGAAAACCCCACGGATTCCCAGATCTGGGACCTGGTGTTCGCGCCCGGATTCTCCACCGCCGAAGCGCTCACCGACCTGTCCGGCCGCGGCGTCGGCATGGACGTGGTGCGCAAGAACATCAGCGCGCTGGGTGGCCAGGTGGAAATCAGGAGCCGCAAGGGCGATGGCACCACGGTGTCGATTCGCCTGCCGCTGACCATGGCCATTCTCGACGGAATGACGGTCTCGGTCGGCGGTGAAGTCTTCATCCTGCCGCTGAACATGGTGATCGAGTCGCTGCAGCCGTCGTTGGAAAACATCAAGACGGTTGCCGGCAACGCCCGTGTCCTGCGGGTACGCGAGGACTATTTGCCCCTGCTGGACTTGGCCGTCCAATACGGGCTGCCCGCCGCGCGCACCGACAGCCAGCCCATCGCGGTGGTGGTGGAAAGCCAGGGCCAGCGTCTGGCGCTGGAAGTGGACGAGCTGCTGGGCCAACAGCAAGTGGTGGTGAAAAACCTGGAGCGCAACTACCGCCGCATCCCCGGCGTTGCAGGCGCCACCATTCTCGGCGATGGCCGCGTGGCGCTGATCGTGGACGCCGGCAGCCTGCCGAAGGCCGCCTGAGTCACCTCAAGAAATCATGGCGTGGGCCGTTCATCTCAATATAGCCACGCCTCCAACCCGGACCCGACATGAGCACACCCGCAGCCACGAAATCGCCCGCAACCGCGCTTCCGGTCAATGCGGCGACCGCCGGTGAATTCCTCACCTTCACCCTCGGCTCAGAAGAATACGGCGTCGACATCCTGAAGGTGCAGGAAATCCGTGGTTACGACACGGTGACCCGCCTGCCGGATGCGCCCGACTACATCAAGGGCGTGATCAACCTGCGCGGCACCATCGTGCCGGTCATCGACATGCGCCTGAAGTTCCGGCTGGAGGCGAAATACGACGCGCTCACCGTGATGATCGTGCTCAACGTGGCCGACCGCGTGGTGGGCATGGTGGTGGACAGCGTGTCGGACGTGGTGCAACTGGGCCCTGAGCAGATCCGCTCGATGCCCGAGGTCGGCACCGGGATCGACCGCCGCTACCTGACCGGTATTGGCGCACTGGACGAGCGCATGCTGATCCTGCTCGATATCGAAGGGCTGATGACCAGCACCGACATGGGCTTGGTGGTGGACGAAGCGGCGGCAAAGGCAGCCTGATTTCCCTCGGATCGGGGCCGGGAAAACGACAGGCTCACACGGCGTTCGCGATTCTCCTGTCCGCATGGCGCACGATTCCACCCACCGCGCCCGCGCCGGACGCATGGGCCGCCCGGGTTCGCCACTGCCGCATTCAAGAAATGCGCGACGCGACTGCATCTTCGCGGTGCGCCGGCACGTCATCCAGGATGAGATGATTCAGATGCCACGTCACCTCCCGCTTTGTGCCGCCCTGCTCCTGCTGGGCACTGCGCCTGTTGCAGCATCCGACTTGCCGTTCCAGATCGCCCCCATCGCCAACGTGCAGTACGAATGGGGACGCGTGGAGTCCGCGACCGGCCCGCTGCAAATGGAAGACGGCTTTCGCAGGGCGCGGCTCGGGTTTCGCGTCAAGGGCGACGGCAATCATTGGCAACTGGTGGTGGATCACGACTTCGCGGCTCGCACGCCGCCTGACGCGTATCTTGAACTGACCCCGGCTGAAGGCCAGTCATTCCGGTTCGGCCAGTTCAAGCAGCCGTTTGCGCTGGAGGATGCGATTGCCGACAGGCAGACGGCATTCCTGGAGGCGTCGCCAATCGGCGCATTCGTGATCAGCCGTCGCATCGGCGCGGAATATGCCCGCTGGGGCAAGCACGGCACGTTGAATGCTTCCGTATTCGGGCACCGCCTGGACGGCACCAGCGATTCGCCGGGCGCCAGCATGCGCGGCACGTGGCTGCTGCGTTCCAGCAAACAGGACAGCATGCATGTCGGCATGAGCCTGGCCAGCGAATCCCCGCACAATGCGCTCGCCAGCTACAGCCTGAACGGCGGCACCGTCTTCAGCAGCGTGAAGGTCGCATCAACCGGCAGCCTGGCAAACGTGGATCGAATCGATCGCGCAGCCCTCGAATGGCTGTGGGTACGTGGCACATGGTCATTCCAAGCCGAAACCGCGCAAGTGATCCTGCGGCGTGACACCGGGGACACCCGTGGCAATGCCAGCAGCGTGCAGGTGACATGGTCGCCGACGGGCGATGGCCGCAATTACAAGCGTGGCGTTGCAACTGCGCCCACACCCAGCGGCCACCCGGGCTGGGAGCTCGCGCTGCGCTGGGGCGTCATCGACCTCGACGACGGCCCCGTCCGCGGCGGACGTGTCGAGCTCCGGGGGCTGGCGGCGACCTGTTATCCGCATCGCAATGTCCGGGTGATCGCCAACATCCTGCAATACAGCGGCAGTCGTAACGGGGTTCATGCCGACCCGCTGACCGCTGGATTACGCCTGCAATTCACCTACTGATCGGGAAGTGCCGTGCTCCAGAACTTCACCTTCGGCAAGCGCCTGGCCATCGGCTTCTCCGCGCCGGTCACCCGGAGATTCGAGACGTTCGGATTTGCAGGTGCCGGCAAGCAAAACGCGCCGACTGGCGGCGCGTTTGCGGAACCCCCTGAATGGGTTCAGCCCATCAGAGCTTGAACTCCAGCTTGACCTTGCCATGACTTTCGCCCGGGGCGAATTCCCACTGTTTCACGGCCTTGACCGCAGCCGCCACGAAGACCCGGCCCGGCTTGGCATCGACCACCGACACATCGGTCACCTTGCCATCGGCCCCCACGCTGTATTCCACCTCCACATAGCCGGTGGTGCCGGAACGCGCCGCATCGGCAGGATAAACGGGGTCAACCCGCTTGATCGGGTTGCCGGCGACCACCGGCAGGGACAGGGCCATCGCCATGGCAAGGGCCACATGAGTCAGGCAACGATGGGGGCGTTGGTACATGGGGGATCTCCAGGGTTCGTTCAGTGCGCGGTTGCGCTCTACCCCGCCTATCGGCCGCACTGTCGTGGACTTGAGGGGGATAACGCAGCGGGCATGGAAAGTGGGCCAACGATCACAAATATGCGGCCGGGAAGCCACTGGCGTTTCGGAACCATTAAAGATTCCGGCCGCGTGGCCGATGCCGGCGATTGAAGGCCCATGATCCCGGCCGCTTCAGGAACCCCGCCCATGCATCGCAGCACTTCGCTTGCCGACCGTCTCTTCGCCCCCGCCATCAGCCTGATGGGGAAATTGCGGTTTACCCAGAAAGCCTTGCTGATTGGCGCCTCGTTCACCCTCACCTGCGGCGTATTGGCGGGGTTGGTGCTGGCCACCTCGCTGGGCGAGATTTCGGACGCCAAGCATGCGCGGGCGGCCACCATTGGATTGGACACGCTGCACGATGTCGAGCTGGCCATGCAAGACCATCGCCAACTGCGCACGCGCAAGCTGGCCAAGGATGCAACGGCCAACGAGCAGGCGATTGCCGAGGCCTCGGCGCGTGCCGACAAGGGACTGGCCAACTTCGATGCCTGGCTGGCCACGCAAGCGTTTGCCCAGGATGAGCAGCTGACGGCGGCGATCAAGGCCAGCCGCGACGCCTGGAAGAAGGCGCAAGCCACCGAAGGCGAGGCCGGCCCGGATGCCGATACCGCGGCGCTGGATGCACTGCGCGAGCAGATCAGCGGATTGGCATTCAATTCAATCACCTCGGTCGCCTCGGATTCCGCCATGCTGCGCGGCGGCGAAATCAGCGGCGACTTGCTGCCCGCCCTGTCAGGTGCCAGTGCCAAGCAAGCCAATGTGGGCATGCGGGTGCTGGGTGAAGGCGCGATCTGGGTTACCGACCGCACTGCGTTGGCGGTGCAAAAAAGCATGCAGGCCTATTTGACGGGACAGATTTCCGGCGGCACCAAATACATCGAGAAACAGCTGCCGGACGGCGCTGCCATCTTCGGCAAGCCGATGACCGCCGCCCTGCAGGCGATGGAGGCGCAAAATAAGCAAATCCAGACGCATGTACTGGATGCCGACACTCCCGACTCCCCGGTCGCCGCACTGGCCAGGCAGGATACGGCCACCCGTTTGGCCATGCTCAAGGCGATGAAAGCCGCCAACGCGGCCATCAATGACGCAGGCGACCGCACCATCGCCCGCCTGCAGCGCAAGGCCTTCTTCACCCTGGGTGGCGTGGTGCTGGCGCTGCTGGCATCGGCCTATCTGTTCGTGGGATTCACCCGCGGCACCCGCCACGCCTTGCGCAGCATTGAAGGAGGCGCCAAGGCGCTGGCCAGCGGCCAGTTCACCGACGCGATCCGGGTGGACACCCAGGACGAGCTGCGCGACATCGGCCGCAGCATGGAGAACGTGGCGGGTTCGCTGCGCAAGTTCGCGCAGGCCCAGCAGACGCTGTTCCAGCAGCACCAGGACGGCCACATCAACGAACGCATCGATGATGAAGCGTTCCCCGGCGCATTCGGTGTGATGGCCGATCAGGTCAATACCCTGGTGGCGTCGCATATCGACATGAACAGTCGCGTGGTGGAAGTGGTTGCCAACTACGCGCGCGGCGACCTGTCGCAGGATATCGAGCGCTATCCCGGCCAGAAGGCGCGCATCACCGAGGCGGTGGATTCGGTGAAGTCCGCGATGCTGGCGGTGAATGCCGAAATCAAGTCGCTGGTGGATGCGGCCGTGGCCGGTGATTTCAGCCACCGTGGCGATGCCGATCGCTTCGAATTCGTGTATCGCGGCCTGATCGATCAGCTGAACACGCTGATGGCCACCGCCGACGAAGGCCTGCGCGAGGTGGGCGGCTTGCTGGCATCGGTGGCGGATGGCGACCTGATGCAGCGCGTGGACGTGAAGCTCCCCGGCCAGTTCGGGCAGTTGGCCGATGACGCCAACCGCACCGTGGATGGGCTGGCCGAAATCGTCAGCGAGATCCGGCAGACCTCGGACGGCATCAGCGCGGCCGCAGGTGAAATCGCCGCCGGCAACAGCGACCTGTCGATGCGCACCGAACAGCAGGCCGCCGCGCTGGAAGAAACGGCATCGTCGATGGAAGAGCTCACCTCCACCGTCAAGCAAAACGCCGACAACGCACGGCAAGCCAACCAGTTGGCCATTGGCGCGGCAGGCGTCGCCGAAAGCGGCGGCGAGGTCGTGCAGAAAGTGGTTCGCACGATGGGCGAAATCCAGACATCATCGCGCCGGATCGCCGACATCATCGGAGTGATCGACGGCATCGCCTTCCAGACCAACATCCTGGCGTTGAACGCGGCGGTGGAAGCGGCGCGCGCCGGCGAGCAGGGTCGCGGGTTTGCCGTGGTGGCGGCCGAGGTGCGTTCGTTGGCACAACGCAGTGCGGGCGCCGCCAAGGAAATCAAGCAGCTGATCACCGACTCCACGCTGAAGGTGGAGGAAGGCAGCGCGCTGGTGGATCAGGCCGGCAAAACCATGGGCGAGATCGTGGGCAGCGTGAAGCGGGTCACCGACATCATGGCCGACATTTCCGCTGCGTCGCAGGAACAGAGCAGCGGAATCGAGCAAGTCAACCAGGCCATCACCCAGATGGACGAAGGCACCCAGCAGAACGCCGCGCTGGTGGAACAAGCATCGGCATCGGCGGAAAGCATGCGCCAGCAGGCCGGCACGCTGGTCGCGGCAGTTGCCGCGTTCCGTACCGCCAGTGCTGCGGCGACCCGGAAACCCCCCGTTGCCGCCGCACCACTGCATGCCGTGCCAGAGCATGCAAGGCAACCGGCAACGCATCCGCGAGCCACCGCACAGCACAAGCCTGCGCCACCCGCCGCAATATCCGCGCCCGCGCCCAGCGCCCAGGCCGCACCCACGCCACGCAAACGCGGAACCGTTGCCAGCACCGCGGGCGACCAGCACTGGCAGGAGTTCTAAGCCCATGCGGACGGGGCACGCAGGCGCCCCGTCCGGTTGAACCCCCGTCTGCCCACCGGCCAATTCGAGCAGATGACTTTCGAGCCCAGCCCCATCCCCGCACACGACGCCGCCCCTGTCGAGCACAACGTCGCCTCGGGCAGCAGCGAAAGCCGCTTTGCAGACGTCGTTTCACTGGCGGCGGGCTGCATGCAAACCGCCGGGGCCACGCTGGTGGCCTGCGTCAACGAGCGCCACCTGGCCCTGGCTGCGCATGGTCCCGGCGCCGCCTGCGCCCAGCTTTCGCGGGATCATTTGATCGTGCGCACCTGGGGCCAGCACAGCCCATTGCTGGTGCTGCCGGATATCCATGCAAGCGCGCGTGACAATATCCACTTCTATGCGGGCGTCGCGCTGTACTCCGGCAGTGGCCGCAGGTTGGGCACGCTCGCGGTGCACGACCACGCGCCGCGTCCCTCACCCTCCCCTGCGCAGCTGGACGGACTTGCGCGCCTGGGCCGGGTTGCCTCGGCCCTGCTGGAACAACGCAGCATCGAACGCACATCGCTCATCGTGGCGCAGGCTGGCCAGCAAGCGCGCGAGAGCGTGCTGATTACCGACAGCCACGGCGGCATCCAGTGGCGCAACCCGGCGGCGGACCAGCTGTTCGGCAACGGCCTGGCCGGGCAGTCGATGCAAACCCTGTTTCCACTGCGCCTGCAGCTGGATCAGCAGGCCACCCGGGCATGGCTGGCGGGGCAAGGCGACAGCAATCACCAACTGCGGATCGTCGCCCAGGACGGCAGCCTGCGTTTGCTCGACGCCACCCGCTCCAGCTGGAAGCACGGCCCAGACCACGGCACGACTTTCGTGCTGTACGACATCACCGAAGCCGCGCACCAGCGCGCCGAGCTGGATCGTCTGGCGCATTACGACCCGCTGACCGGCCTGCCCAACCGCAACGCCCTGCTGACCGCGCTGGAGGCACACCCTGACTGGGGCGTGGTGTTGATTGGCATCGATCGCTTCAAGTGGATCAATGATGGCCTGGGCCACGCGATCGGTGACCGTGTCCTGCAGGCATTCGCCGATCGCCTGCAAGTGAAGGCCGATGACGAGCAGTGCGTGGCCCGCATGGGCGGCGACGTATTTGCCTGTGCCTGCGCCGATGCACGGCTTGCGCCGGCCGAACCCAATCCGGACGACGACCTGTTGCCCTCGCTGATCCGGCATCTGCAACAACCGCTGCGCGTGCGCGGCCATCAAGTGCATGCCGAGGTCAGTCTCGGCGTGGCCCTGCGCGAGGACGTGCAGGGCGGCGGCGACCTGCTGGCCTGCGCTGACCTTGCCCTGTATCGCGCCAAATCCGCGGGCGGCCACCAGCATTGCCGCTATCGGCCGTCGATGCGTGCCGATGCACTGGCGCGGCGCGACCTGGACCTGGACCTGCGCCGCGCCTTCGCCCAGGACGAATTCGAACTGTATTACCAGCCGCAGGTGGACCTGGCCAACGGGCGCATCTGTGGTGCCGAGGCCCTGCTGCGCTGGCGTCACCCGTTGCGCGGCATTGTTCCGGCCAGCGAATTCATCGACCTGCTGACCCATAGTCCACTGGGCACCGAAGTGGGTGCCTGGGTGCTGCAACGCGCCTGCATGGATGCCGCGCAGTGGCCCGACCCGTCCACGTCGGTCAGCATCAACCTGTTTCCGGCCCAGCTGGGCGAGGATCTGGTGGCACAGGTGCAAGCGGCACTTGCCGCCGCCGGCCTGTCCGCCGAGCGCCTGGAGCTTGAAATCACCGAGACCATCGCCCTCACCCAGGACAGCGCCGGCGCGGAAGCGCTGGCCGTGCTGCGGTCGCAAGGCGTCAATCTTGCATTCGACGATTTCGGCACCGGCTACGCCTCGCTGTCGATGCTGCAACGTTTCCGGATTGATCGGGTCAAGATCGACCGCAGTTTCGTCAGTGGCATGCTGGGAAATGAAGAGGATGCCGCCATCGTGCGCTGGATCGTGATGCTGGCGCGGGCGCTGGGCCTGCGCGTGGTGGCCGAGGGCGTGGAGCATCTGCCGCAGGCAGAGCAACTGCACACGCTGGGCTGCGACGAAGCGCAGGGGTATCTGTATGCGCAGGCGCTTGATTCGAACTCGCTGCTGACACGCCTGCACGCGCAGCCGCCCATGAGCTCGGGGGTGGCGCGTGAATGAGCGGCGCGAAGATCGGAACGCGGGCGATCGCGAAATCGCCGGCAGCAATTTCGAGTTCAACGAACGCGACTTCCGTCGTGTTTGCCGGATGATCTACGCGCGGGCCGGCATCCACCTGGCCGAACACAAGCGCGACATGGTGTACAGCCGGCTGGCGCGGCGCATTCGTGTTCGCGGGCTGTCGCGCTTCTCCGACTATCTGGACCTGGTCGAAGCCGACCCCGACAGCGAAGAACAAGCCTTCATCAATGCGCTGACCACCAATCTCACATCATTCTTCCGCGAAGCGCATCATTTCGATGCGCTGCGCGAACAGCTGCGCGCGGTGCCGCGCGGGGGGCTGACCGATATCTGGTGCTGCGCGGCGTCCACCGGCGAAGAGCCTTGGTCGCTGGCGATCACCGCCTGCGAGGCATTCGCCACGGACACCCCGCCGGTGCGCATCCTCGCCACCGATATCGACACCAACGCACTGGCCACCGCCGCCGCCGGCACGTACGGCATCGAACGCATCACCGACCTCTCGCCAGAACGCAAGCGGCGCTTCTTCCTGCGCGGCACCGGCCCGAACGAAGGCACCGCCCGCGTAAAGCCCTTTCTTCGCCAGCTGGTGGAATTTCGCCAGCTCAACCTGCTGGGCAACGACTACGGCGTGAACCAGCGGTTCCTGGCGGTGTTTTGCCGCAACGTGATGATCTATTTCGACAAACCGACGCAATACGAGGTGCTGCGCCGGATCGCGCCCCTGCTCGCGCCGGATGGGCGCTTCTATGCGGGCCATTCGGAGAGTTTTGCGCATGCGCTGGACTTGGTGCAGCCCTGCGGGCGCACCATTTACCGCGCGGCCCAGGAGTCTCGATGAGCCTTCCCGTGCGCACTGCCAAGCCGGCGCGCACCGCCCCCGCGGGCAGCTACTACGACCCGGCGCTGGATACCGATGTCATCAAGCTGCTGCCGGCCGACTGGCGGGTGTCCTCGGAGCCGGTGGCGCTGGCCACCGTGCTGGGCTCCTGCGTTGCCGCGTGCATGTACGACCCGCTGGCCTGCGTGGGCGGCATGAATCATTTCATGCTGCCCGACGCCGCGCCCGGCGACAGCAGCGCGCGCTACGGCGCGCATGCCATGGAGTTGCTGATCAACGGGCTGCTCAAGCAGGGTGCCGCGCGCGCGCGCCTGCAGGCGAAGGTGTTCGGCGGCGGCAACGTCCTGCCCGGCATGACGCTGGACCCCATTGGCACGCGCAACGCGAATTTCGTGCTGGAGTACCTCATCGCCGAGCGCATCCAGGTGGGCGCGCAGGACCTGGGCGGAGTGCAGCCGCGCAAGGTGGTGTTTTTCGTGCGCAGTGGGCGCACATTGGTCAAACGCCTGCCGGCGGCCGGCGAGATCGCGCGCGTGGAGCGCGACTACCGCAGCCGGTTGGCAAAAGCCCCCGTGGCAGGTTCCGTGGAGTTGTTCTGATGGCAATCCAATTCGGCCAGCGCACCGGCAAGGTGCGTGTTCTGATCATCGACGACTCGGCCCTGGTTCGCCAGGTGTTGACCGAGATCCTGTCCGAAGACCCGGGCATCGAAGTGGTCGGCACCGCTGCCGACCCGCTGATCGCCCGCGACAAGATCAAGCAGCTCGAACCCGACGTGCTCACGCTGGACGTCGAGATGCCGCGCATGGACGGCCTGACCTTCCTGCAGAACCTGATGCGGCTGCGCCCGATGCCGGTGGTGATGGTGTCGTCGCTGACCGAAGCCGGGGCGCAGGTCACGCTGGACGCATTGGCGATGGGCGCGGTGGACTTCGTCACCAAGCCAAAACTCGATATCCAGCGCGGCCTGTCCGGCTACGCCAGCGACCTGTGCGAAAAAGTCCGCCAGGCAGCGCGTGCCCGCGTGGCACGCCTGCAGCCTGGCACCACGCCGGCGCAATCCAGCACCATCAAATACCGCACCACCGACCGCCTGATCGCCATCGGCGCATCCACCGGCGGCACCGAGGCCATCCGCGCGCTGCTGGAAACGATGCCTGCAGATGCGCCCACCATCGTCATTACCCAGCACATCCCGGCGGCGTTCAGCAAACCGTTTGCCGAGCGCCTCGACCGGCACAGCAAGATGACGGTCGTGCACGCCGAAGACGACATGCCGTTGTTGGCCGGCCATGCCTATGTCGCGCCTGGCGGCCTGCACCTGCGCGTGCAGCGCAGCGGTGCACGCTGGCGCTGCCGGCTGGGCGACGACGACCCCGTGCGCCGGCACCGCCCCAGCGTGGATGCGCTGTTTGATTCGGTTGCCGCCGCCGCTGGCGCCAATGCCAGTGCTGCCCTGCTCACCGGCATGGGCGATGACGGCGCGCGTGGCTTGCTGGCGCTGCGCAAGGTCGGCGCCACCACCATCGTGCAGGACGAAGCAAGCAGCGTGGTCTGGGGAATGCCGGGCGCCGCCTACACGTTGGGGGCGGCCCAGCAGGTGCTGCCGCTATCGCAAATCACCGATGCGCTGTTGGCCAGCACCGCCTAAGCGGTGCCTGGAACGACCGCTGCAATGCGTGATTCCGTGCGAACACACGTCCCCGATATCGCGCTTGTCTCCATCGCAACGATATTTCCACTAAAGACCAGCCGCCGGGCAGCCGTTACCTAAACTGAGTCCCTGACGAGATCACCGATGGAACCTCGTGTCCTGCTTCGCATCGCCGCCCCCCTGCTGCTGATGCTGCTGTTGTTCATTGCCGAGGCATTGGGCTGGCCGTTGGCCGTGCGCATGGCACTGGTGGTGACTTCCGCCATCGCCTGGTGCGTGGTGGCTTGGCGCACCCTGCCGGGCAAAGCCGAAGCGCAGTTGCTGCGCGACCACGCCCGATTGCTGGATGAGTTGCGCGGGTTTGTCGGCAATGAGATCAACGGCTCGCATTCAGAGCTTGATCGCACCCGCACCCTGATTCGCGATTCCGTGGCCAAGCTTGGGAGCAGCTTCGAGGCGGTCAACCGCAAGTCGCGGGAACAGAGCAGCGTGGTCGCACGGTTGGTGGAGCGTACCGGCGACGACAGCGGTTCGATCGACATCACCCGCTTCGCCCAGCAGGCCTCCCAGCAGATGGAGCAGCTGGTGGACGCACTGGAGCAGGCCAGCAGCCAGAGCGGCGTGACGGTCAGCCACATCGACGCCATGGCCGGGCACCTGGACGGCATCTTCGCCCTGCTGGAAGACGTCAAGTCGATTGCCGACCAGACCAACCTGCTGGCCCTGAATGCGGCCATCGAAGCGGCGCGTGCCGGCGAAGCCGGGCGCGGCTTCGCGGTGGTGGCCGACGAAGTGCGCAACCTGTCCGAACGCAGCACAGCCTTCAACGAGCAAATCCGCAAGCTGGCGCACAGCTCCAAGGAATCCATCGCCAAGGTTCGCGACACGGTGTCGCAGATGGCCTCGCGCGATCTGGATCGCGCCCGCGTGGCCCGCGCCGAATCGGCGTCCATGCTCGATCGGGTGGACGGGATCCACCGCAGCCTGGGCAACGGCATCCGCGACATCGCCGACTGCGGCCGCGCGATTGACGTGTCGGTGGCCGAGGCCGTGCGCTCCTTGCAGTTCGAGGACATCGCCACGCAATCCTTGAGCGCGGCGGAACTGCATCTGCAGCGGCTGGCGCAGATCAACAACGAAGCCATCACCCTGCACGACCTGCTGCAGGGCAGCCATGGTTTCCAGGATGCGGAAATGCAGAAGGCACTGGCCAAGATCGGCAACCACATCAACCAAATGCGCGGCGAATGGGAACGCCCGCCGCACAAGCCGGTGCTGCAGCAGAACATGGATGCCGGCAGCGTCGAACTGTTCTAGCGCGCCCGCCTCCCCCGGCCCGCACCCAATCCCGGCCTTGCGCCGGGATTGGCGTTTTTGCGATCAGAAAGGTGCGCGCAGCATGTGCGCCGCCCGGGTTCCCAGCCACACCAGCAGCAGGCCGAACACCAGGGTGGCGCCCAGATAGGCCAGGGCGATGACGCTGCGCGGGGAGCGCGCCAGCAGCAGGCAGTCCAGCATCAGCGACGAGTACGTGGTCAAACCACCCAGCACGCCGACAATCAGGAACGCCCGCCAGTACAGTGCATGCGGGCCACGCCCTTCCAGCCATATCGCCAGGAAACCGATGGCGAAGGAGCCGATCAGATTCGCGGCCAGCGTGCCCCACGGAATGCCTTCGCCCAGCCGGCGCAGCAGCGCCCCGCCCAGCCAGAAACGCCCGCCCGCGCCCAGCGCCCCGCCGCACATCACCAGCGCCAATTGCTGCCACCAGATCGTGACCACCGCGTACTCCTCAATTTGCAACCGGAGCTCGCATCTGCCGCCCCGGCCGGGGTTGGCAGGCATCATCAGCCAGGACGGCGGTTCAGGGAGGATGCCGTCTCCCGCATGCGGGCAGTATGCCTACGCCTTGCGCTCGCCGCGAGCCTGCGCGCGCGCCGCCCGCAGCGCATCCAGTTTTTCCTTGAGCTTGCCTTCCATGCCACGCCCCACCGGGTCGTAATAGACGCGTTCACCCATCGCGTCGGGAAACCCCGTCTGGCCGAGCGCAACGCCACCGTCCACATCGTGGTCGTATTGGTAGTCGTTGCCGTAACCGAGCTGCTTCATCAATTTGGTGGGTGCATTGCGAATATGCATCGGCACCGGCTGCGTGCCGTATTCGCGCACATCGGCGCGGGCGGCATTCCACGCCTTGTAGGCGGCATTGGATTTGGCCGTGCTGGCCAGGTAGAGGGTCAGCTGCGCCAGCGCCAACTCGCCTTCCGGGCTGCCCAGGCGGTCGAAGGTGTCCCAGGCGTCGATGGCCATCTGCAGCGCGCGCGGATCGGCCAGCCCGATGTCCTCCACCGCCATCCGCGTCAGCCGACGCGCGAGGTAAGCGGGGTCGGCGCCGCCATCCAGCATCCGCGCCAGCCAATAGACCGCCGCATCCGGATTGGAGCTGCGCACGGATTTGTGCAGGGCCGAAATCTGGTCGTAGAACTGCTCTCCGCCCTTGTCGAAGCGACGCGTGCGATCGGCCAGCACCTGGTGCAGGGTCGCTTCGGTGATCACCCCGCCCTCGCCCACGGCGATGTCGGCGGCGATCTCCAGCAGGGTCAGCGCACGCCGCACGTCACCGTCGGCCGCAGAAGCGATTTCATTCAGCGCCGCAGCGGCGATCTGCAAGCCACGCTCGCCCAAACCGCGCTCACCATCGGTCAGCGCCTGGCGCAGCGCCAGCACGATGTCGTCGGCGGACACCGACTCCAGCACATGCACGCGGCAACGCGACAGCAGCGCGGAATTGAGTTCAAACGACGGGTTTTCGGTGGTGGCGCCCACGAAAACGATGGTGCCGCGCTCGATGTGCGGCAGGAAGGCATCCTGCTGCACCTTGTTGAAGCGATGCACCTCGTCCACGAACAGCAGCGTGCGCTGGCCGGCATCGAAACGCGCCTGTGCCTGCGCCAATACCTCGCGCACCTGCGGCAGGCCCGAGAGCACCGCGGAAATCGCCACGAACTGCGCATCCGCATGCTGCGCCAGCAGCAACGCCAGCGTGGTCTTGCCACAGCCCGGTGGCCCCCACAGCACCATGGAATGCACCCGGCCGGCCTGGATGGCGCGGCGCAGCGCGGACGCTTCGGCCAGCAAGCGGCGTTGCCCCACCATTTCGTCAAGCGTGCGCGGGCGCATGCGTTCGGCCAGCGGGCGCAGCGATGCGCTCGCGGACTGTTCCGGCAACAGGGACGCCGTGGCGTTTTGCAAGGGAATGCGGGGCTGGGTCACCCGGCAATTCTACGCGCCGGCGTCGCACGCCCCGCGACGGATCAGTTGCCGATCACGTCCACGCCCGTGGCCGGCACGAACACGAAGGTGTTCCTGGCGAAGGACGGATTGCGCTGCCACGCGGAAAACGCGATGACGGTGCGTTGCCCCAGCGCATCCACGTAGTCCAGCCGCGACAGACTGCCGGCACTGAAGCCAAGCCGGGCCGACTTGAACGACGCATCGGCATTGCGCGGGGTCAGTTCCAGCCAATCCACCCCACCTTGCATGCCGGTTTCCCTGACACTGAAATCGTGGTCCAGCCGTGCGGGATTCAGCAGGATGGCCAGCGGGCTGTTGGCCTCTTCCGCCCCCTGCGCACGCTTGCTGGCCTGCGCCAGATCCGGGTCATACACCCACACGGCATTGCCATCGGCCACGATCAGTTGCGCATACGGCTTCAGGTATTCCCAGCGGAACAGCCGCGGCGCAGCCACTGCCACGCGCCCGCTGGACGCCTCTTTTTGCTTGCCGCGCGCATCGAACACCTGCTGGCTGAACTGCCCGTCCAGCCCCTTCAAACCGTGGGTAAACGCATTGAGCTCATCGCGCGCGCCGGCATTGGCAAGATTGGTGGCCAGCAACAGCGTGGCCGCCAGTGTGGTGGTGACGATGTCGTTCATGCGAGTTCTCCTGCAACGTGATGCTGCAGTCTTGCGAAACGTGGCTGAATGCGGGCTGGCACAGCGCGGGGCGTCAGCCACGCGGCGGTGGCGGTGCCAGCACCGTGCGGTCGCCGTTGTGCTCGGGGGTGCTGACGATGCCGGCCGCTTCCATCGCTTCCACCAGGCGCGCCGCACGGTTGTAGCCGATTTTCAGCCGGCGCTGCACGCCGGAGATCGAGGCACGGCGGGTTTCGGTGACGATCTGCACGGCCTGGTCGTACAGCGGATCGGCCTCGGGGTCATCGTTGACCGCCGCTTCCGGCAGGCCGTTGGCGCCCACGCTGCTGCCGTCATACATGGTCTGCGCCTCTTCCAGCACGCCTTCAATGTAATCCGCTCCACCCAGCTGCTTGAGGTGTTCCACCACGCGATGCACTTCCTCGTCCGAGACGAATGCGCCGTGCACGCGCTCCGGCATCGCCGTGCCCGGTGGCAGGTACAGCATGTCGCCGTGCCCCAGCAGCGTTTCGGCACCGCTCTGGTCGAGGATGGTGCGGGAATCGATCTTGCTGCTGACCTGAAACGCGATGCGGGTCGGGATATTGGCCTTGATCAGCCCGGTAATCACGTCCACCGACGGCCGCTGCGTGGCCAGGATCAGGTGGATGCCGGCGGCGCGCGCCTTCTGCGCGAGGCGCGCGATGAGTTCCTCCACCTTCTTGCCGACCACCATCATCATGTCGGCGAATTCGTCGATGAACACGACGATGAAGGGCAACGGTTCCAGCGTTGGCGGCGCTTCGTTCAACTCCGGATTGGGCTTGAACAACGGGTCCAGCATCGGCTGTCCCGCGTCGATGGCGTCGCGCACTTTCTTGTTGAAGCCGGCCAGGTTGCGCACGCCCACGGCGCTCATCAGCTTGTAGCGGCGCTCCATTTCGGCCACGCACCAACGCAGGCCATTGGCGGCCTCCTTCATGTCGGTGACCACCGGCGCCAGCAGGTGCGGAATCCCCTGATAGACAGACAGCTCCAGCATCTTCGGGTCGATCATCAAGATCCGCACGTCGCGTGCCGAGGCCTTGTACAGCAGGCTCAACACCATCGCGTTGACCGCCACCGACTTGCCGGAACCGGTAGTGCCAGCCACCAGCAAATGCGGCATGCGCGCCAGGTCGGCCACGATCGGCTTGCCGCCGATGTCCTTGCCCAATGCCAGGGTCAGCGCGCTGGCCGACTTGTCGTATTCCTTCGAGCGCAGCAGCTCCGACAGGTAAATCATCTCGCGATGGGTGTTCGGGGTTTCCAGACCGATCACCGACTTGCCGGGAATCACGTCCACCACGCGCACCGACTTCACGCTGAGCCCGCGGGCGATGTCCTTGTCCAGCGAGGAAATCTGGCTGACCTTCACGCCCGGCGCCGGCTGCACTTCGAAGCGGGTGATCACGGGGCCAGGATAGGCGCCGACCACCTCGGCATCGATGCGGAAGTCCTTCAGCTTGAACTCGATCTGCCGCGACAGCGTTTCCAGGGTCTGCGCGTCGTAACCCTTGGGCTGCGGTTTGGGATCGTCCAGCAACGCCAGCGGCGGGATGCCGGAGCCATCGTCGGCATTGAACAGCGGGATCTGCTGTTCGCGCTTGGCGCGCTCGCTTTTTTCCACCTGCGGCGCTGCCGGGGGCTCGATCCTCACCTTCTCACGGCGCAGGCGAATCTCGGAATCGGCCTTGCGCGCCTCGCCGCGTTCCTCGCGCAGCGTGCGTGCCTCGCTCCACTCGCTGGCCTGCCTGGCCCCCTGCTTTGCGCCACGCTGCAGCAAGCCCGGCAACGCCAGCGCCCAACCGCCAAGGCGATCCATCACCGCCAGCCAGGACAGCCCGGTAGCCAGGGTCACCGAGATCAGCAGCAGGCTGAGCAGGAACAGATTGGCGCCCAACGGGCCGAACAACATGTGCAGCGAATTGCCAACCAGCCGCCCCAACACGCCGCCACTGCCCGCCGAGAACGCATTGCCGCCGGCGATGCGCAGGCTCAACAAGCCGCAGGCAGCCACCAGAAACCCCACGATCCCCAGCAAGCGCAGCGCTGGCCCCAGATCCGCCTCGCCATCGCCCTCACTGTCCATGCCGAACAGCGCGATCCATGCAATCGCACCCAGCACCAGCGGCAACAGGAACGCCACGTAGCCGCAGAGGAACAACAGGAAACTGGCGATCCAGGCGCCGGCCAGCCCACCGATGTTGTGCAGCGGCGCAAGCAGACTGGAATCGCGATCAAACCCCGGGTCGGCCGGCGAATAGGTGTACAGGCAGGCCAGCAAATACAGCAGCAGCGGCGCCACCACGATCAAGGCAAGGTCACGCCACAACCGATGCCGGCGCGGCGCCACGGCCCCGCCTGCACTGGACGTTTTGGTTGTCGCTCTACGACCGGTCTTGCCGGCTTCGGATACCGCTCTCGCCACCTGTGCTCAGGCCTCAGGAAACTCCCCTATCAGATTGATATTACGACATTTAAGGCGTTTGCAGATGAAAATCGATGCGATCAGGCGGGTCGCTGCGTTGCAACAGCCGCGGCTTGTCTTGTCGGCTGCCCGCCGCCAAGCTATGGGCCTGCATGACCATTCCGGTCTGAACGCCAAGCCCATGACCTCCAACAGACACATTCCCCTGCTCATCCTCGGCTCCGGCCCCGCCGGCTGGACCGCTGCCGTCTATGCGGCGCGCGCCAATCTCAAACCCGTGGTCATCACCGGCATGCAAATGGGTGGCCAGTTGATGACCACCACCGAAGTGGACAATTGGCCGGGCGATGCGCACGGGCTGATGGGGCCGGATTTGATGACGCGGATGCAGGCGCACGCCGAGCGCTTCGAGACCGAGGTGGTGTTCGACCATATCCATACCGCCGACCTGTCGCAGCGCCCCTTCCGGCTTGCCGGCGACAGCGGTGAGTACACCTGCGACGCGCTGATCATCGCCACGGGCGCCACTGCCAAGTACCTGGGCATCCCCTCGGAAGAAACGTTCAAGGGACGCGGCGTGTCTGCCTGCGCCACCTGCGATGGCTTTTTCTACAAGGATCAGGATGTCGCGGTGATCGGCGGCGGCAATACCGCCGTGGAAGAGGCGCTGTACCTGTCCAACATCGCCCGCAAGGTCTATCTGGTGCATCGCCGCGACACCTTGCGCGCCGAAAAAATCATGCAGGACAAGCTGTTTGCGAAGGTGGCGGCCGGCAAGATTGAACCCGTCTGGTTCCATACGGTCGATGAAGTGCTGGGCAATGACAGCGGGGTGACAGGCATGCGCCTGAAATCAACGCACGACGGCAGCACCCGCGACATCGACGTGCAGGGCTTCTTCGTGGCCATCGGCCACTCGCCCAATACCGCGCTGTTCGAAGGCCAGTTGGAGATGCGGAATGGCTACCTGAAGATCCAGACCGGACTGGAAGGCAACGCCACCCAGACCAGCGTCCCCGGCGTGTTCGCCGCAGGCGACGTGGCCGACCAGGTGTATCGCCAGGCCATCACCTCCGCCGGCTTTGGCTGCATGGCAGCGCTGGATGCGGAGCGGTTCCTGGACAAGGGGCACTGATAGTGATTCCCTTTCCCTTCAGGGAAATATTTGAATGAACCGCATTGCGCATGCACCAGATGCCGCGTTTTCTTGACGACGCTCCCCCGCGCCTGATGGTTTACGAAAGGCAAAATCCACTTGATCGATTCCTTGCATGGTGGTGGCCATCGCTCCTGGCATGGCTACCCGGCAATAGCCGCCGACCGGACAGCAGCCCTAATCGCCTGTGCTTCTTGAATTTTGATGGTGAAGCACAGCCCGAAGCCCCAGTCGCGGGGTGTCCGCATCCTCCCGCTTGTAGCGCTGCCCGTCCGCGCCGTACCAGTACCGCGTCCGCTGGCCGTTGCCGGTCACGATCTCGTAGGCGTGATCGTCCACGCTGTACTGGATCGTCCGGTCGTTCACCGTGCCCGGCGCATCCCGCACCGTCTGGTTGCCGTGGGCATCCCACGCGTACGTCCAGTTGCCGCCCGCTGCGTAAGCAGTCGTCAGCCGGTGCGGCCCCACGTAGCCCGTGCCGCCGCTGCCGCTGGTCGTCGTTGCCCCGCACCCCGCGCGGCCACCATAGCCCATCGCCGTCGTGGCGCCCCGGAACAGCTTGGCGCAGATGTTCCCCAAGGCGTCGTACTGCTGCCACTGGGTCAGCGTGTTCGTCGTCACGCCGTTGACCATCACCAGGGTGCCGGTGGTCAACCGGTTCAGCGCGTCGTACTGGAACGCCTCGATATAGCGCCCTTCCTTCTGCTGCGCGCTCAGATTGCCCGCCGCATCCCAGCTGTACAGCTCCTTCACCAGATCGCAGCTGTCCACGCCCGCGCACAGCCCCGTCTGCAGCCCGTTCAGCGGGTTGTACGTCCGCGTGACCGGAATCCGCGCCCCTTCCGCGCGCAGCTCGCCGACCACGTTGCCCCACGCATCCGTCTCCTGCGTCCGCTGCCAGGCTGCCGGCTCGCAGTTGAAGCCGGCATCCGCCGCCGTGCTGGCGCACAGTGCCGACGCATGGCCGCGCGCGCCTGCGTGATACCGAATCGTGCGCGCTGCGCGCCGCCTGCGTCGGTGAAGGTCAACTTGACGGGCGGATGATTGGCGCAAGCGGCAGTATCCGAATTAAGCCGCATCGCGAAGCGGTGTCGGCTTGAATGATGAACAACTCAATTTATCTCTGGCACCATTACTGCCGAAATCCATCCACCACTGGAAACCGGCGTTACAGGGCTTCCAGCTGGTATTCGGCGAAAATCGCGTGCTGCTGGATGCGCTGTGATGAAACTCGGATACACAGTTTGTTTGACAGACTCTAGCCATTCTTGACTAATCGTCATGACACCATTTCCATCTACGGTGGCCATGCGAGTCAGGGAACTGGTGCACCCTTCTGTTCCGCATCCCGGTTCGCGGCCTCGCCCGAGCGCACATCCCATGCGGAATCTATGTCGTGATTTCCAATCGCATGAATATCTGAAATATATCCAGACACCCTCCACACAGAGCCCACATTTTGAAGCGTCGCGTGATAAATACCGTATACGCGAAGATAACCTCCAGGCCAAGATTTTAGCTTTAAGCCAATCTCTGAACCCTGTATACTTCGTAACTCGATTGAATTTCCTAGCGTGGAATGCATCGCGTCGTCTTTATTTAAAAACAGTAACGAAATGCCGTTATCACTCGTCGCAACATACCCTTTTGCCGACACAACCAATCCGTCATAATCAGATGGATTAGAAATTATCCTAGCTAATGGAGCGACGCAGTAGGTTACAACGCATCCATGCAGGCAGCTTCTCCACCCCCACCTCCGCAGGTACACGCAGTACACATAAGAAGAACGAAAGAAATAATAATTTTATTCATTTCTCGCCTTCCGCCGGCCAATACCAAATCTCCCGCGAAGGGTAAAACCCAGATCCCGTATACCCCCTGCTTATAACGTCAATATGGGGAAACCCCGGCAGAGAAAGGCCTGGCAACTGAGGTAGTGGATAATCAGGTCAATAGATAACTGACGACACCTCCACATTTCCGTTTTGCAGCATTTCGATTCTAATGGCCTTACTGATCGACAGCCTCACGATCAGGATTTCAACATCACCCCTCCAATAAAGCATTACATATTCTGGGTTTTCGAACCCGATTAAATCTTTTTTTGAATAAGAACCAATCCATCCATTTTGACTGTACCCACAGACTACAGCATCAGCACGGGATATGGCATGCCATATGCCCACCGACGTCTGATTGCCATAGATGTAAAATGGAATTGATCTCAGATATTTCAATAGGCAGGGAAAATTATCGCCCCTTAAGTCAAAAGAATCAGCTTGACCTTCCCGAGAAAGCATTATCCCAGCTTGATTTTCAGTAACTATGTATCGCCTCGCTTCAGGTGGGGGAAGAACCGGGGAACCCGCCTTAGCGACAGGCAAGCGTGCCGAGCACCCCATGACAAAAGCGGTCACAAATAACGCAAGGAATTTCGAAAATTTACTTATAGGCATTGTATAGCCTCGACACATCGGAGTATTTCAACCTTCTCGTGTCGAACTGATAGCTCATGATGCTGCTTGTTGCATTCAATTGATGTCCGAGCCCCATCATATGCAGAAACTCGTGCACAGATGTTCCGTAGCCTGTTCCGCCAAGTATCTCAACGCGGGAATACTGTTTATTGGACGCATTGTAGGAGGCCGCGCCCCTAATTCCATTTGTCGCATTACACTCTGCTGGCGAACATGCCGCCAACGTGAAAATTCCATTCACATCATCTCTCACAAGATCAACTTTCAAGCGAATTGGATTTCTATCAAACACTCCATTCTTGTGATCTCTGGAAAGCGCACCTTCGACCGACGTAACAAAATCATTCTCTATATCCACACTGGTTCCCGGCTCAAGCGCATAAGGCACCCTAATTAGCATTTCCCCGGTAGCGGGGTCAATGGATACGTTCTGCTTAACCTTATCCTGCAACCATACGTCATCTCGAATAGTGTCTGCCGCAGGTTCGGCATACTGCGCCTTTTGACTGCCCGTAGCTCTGCGCTCTGACTCTGTACTTGCCCCACTTGCATACTTCCCCCCCGTCTGCCGCGACTTCACCCCCTGCGCCATCGCCCCCAGTACCATCCCGATCGCTGCGGATTTCAACGAGCCCATTATCCCTTGCTTGAAGCTCCCACCCATGATCCGGATTTCCGCCGCATCCCAGGAAAGTCGACTCTGACCCCTGTTTTCAAGTGACTATTGGCTCTCACCCTTAGGGATGTTTTGCATTAAGAGCATATGATGAAAGTGGACAGCTCCGAGCCTGGCGGATCCAGTACCAAGATACTTCGCATCAAATAAACCGACGATGTAAACCGGGAAAACTCCTCCAGACTGTGCAAGAGAACTAATTTCCTGTGGAATGACGGGAGGCTGCGTAGTAACCTCCCCGCCCTTGTCGCGCCGAACAGCACCAATCACCTCTATACCCTCCACATTAATACCAGCTTCATAATGTTCCCGGCTAGGAAATAAGACGAATTTCCCGAAGTCTTTCACTAAGAAACCTGTAACTCCAATCATCCTCCCATGGTACTGCTCTGGCCTGGCGATTAAGCTGTAAAAAGAAATCTCACAGAATTCCCTCGATGCGTCATCGCCCCACGGGTTGCAGCGCGTGTCAAACCGGCCATCATGCGTTGAATTAGGAACATCACTCTTGGCTATCCATCGCGCCCCCCCAATTGCTAGTAACACCAACAAAAAAATACCTCCCAATATGAGGCGGCTATCATTGATCAACTTCATCGCACCCTCCTTGCAAACTGACTATATTTCTGCCAATCACTAAAGCCCGGATGCGTATTGGCCCACGAGGTGGTTGACCAAGAATATATCCGGCCGTTCGGAAGAGATACGTAAGCCATTTGGTGCATCCCGGTTTGTTTAAAGAACCCATGAGCAATGGATAGATCATTGCCACTAAAATTGGCATTTCCCGGATGAGTGTGAATATAACCTGAGAGCTGCGCCCCAAATATATCAATATCAGACGCAAGTGGTGTAGATACTCCGCATTGAGCACTTCTTGAGCAAATCACGCCGTCGCTAAAAGTGGCTCCAATTCGATAACCACCACGGATCTTAAAAAATTTGGATGAAATCTCTGTATCGAACTTGTTTGCAATGGGCTGAACCTTATCGGACCAAGCTATAGCGGCCGCATCCATAGACGGATATGTGATATCCAAGTCGTCTCCGAGCGCTTTGTCTGCGGCCATCATTGCCGCACTCCCAACATGCGGATCAGTAACATTAACTCCTGATTGGTCGGCATTGTTAGACATGCTACTAGAAGGCGATTCAACTACAGCATGCCCCACCTCCGTATCAGCCCCATTCTTATACTTCCCCCCCGTCTGCCTCGACTTCACCCCCTGCGCCATCGCCCCCAGCACCATCCCGATCGCTGCGGATTTCAACGAGCCCATTATCCCCTGCTTGAACGTCCCGCCCATCACCATCGAACTCACGCCCCCATACAGCGTCCCGACGAGGAGATTGGTGGCGAAGTGATCAAAAGCCGGTATCTGCGATCCAAATGCAGCCAATAACCCGCCCTTGATCCCCCCGTTCGCCATGCCCATCACGATGTTGAAGGCCATGGCAAATGGCTTGAGCGCGGTAATGAAGTACGACACGATGTTCAGAATCTGCCCGAACACCCCCAGCAACTTCCGCCAACTGAACATCCCCGTCGGATCGATCAGCGTCAACGGGTTGTTCAACACGTAGGTGTACGCGTTCCAGCTCTGCAGGTTCTGCGGCGCCTGCACCAGCGGATCGGCCTGCAGGAACCGCCCCAGCATCGGGTCGTACAGCCGCGCGTTCATGTGGATCACGTCCTGGCCGTCCACCATCTCGTGCCCGGTGAACCCGCGCAGGCCCGGCGGCGACACCGGCGCCGTTCCCGCCTGCGACGGATCCGTGGGGTTGCGCCGCTGGCCCCAGCCATCAAAGTCCTGCGGCTGCACCACCACGCCCTGCGCGTTGGTGTACTTCACCACCGACCCCAGCCGGTCGGTGAACACGTAGCGCGCGTCCTGCGGCTGCGCCCCGTCCGTCTTGATCAGCACGCCCGCGATGTTCCGCCGGTACGTCGTTCCGGCGCCGTTGAGCACCACCTCCACCTGGCCCACGTACAAGGTCCTGGTGCCGTCCGCATCCTCCCGCTTGTAGCGCTGCCCGTCCGCGCCGTACCAGTACCGCGTCCGCTGGCCGTTGCCGGTCACGATCTCGTAGGCGTGATCGTCCACGCTGTACTGGATCGTCCGGTCGTTCACCGTGCCCGGCGCATCCCGCACCGTCTGGTTGCCGTGGGCATCCCACGCGTACGTCCAGTTGCCGCCCGCTGCGTAAGCAGTCGTCAGCCGGTGCGGCCCCACGTAGCCCGTGCCGCCGCTGCCGCTGGTCGTCGTTGCCCCGCACCCCGCGCGGCCACCATAGCCCATCGCCGTCGTGGCGCCCCGGAACAGCCTGGCGCAGATGTTCCCCAAGGCGTCGTACTGCTGCCACTGGGTCAGCGTGTTCGTCGTCACGCCGTTGACCATCACCAGGGTGCCGGTGGTCAACCGGTTCAGCGCGTCGTACTGGAACGCCTCGATGTAGCGCCCTTCCTTCTGCTGCGCGCTCAGATTGCCCGCCGCATCCCAGCTGTACAGCTCCTTCACCAGATCGCAGCTGTCCACGCCCGCGCACAGCCCCGTCTGCAGCCCGTTCAGCGGGTTGTACGTTCGCGTGAAGCTCCCGCCCATTCCTGATGAGCGCCGATCAGCATTTCAGCAGCTTTGGCAAGGGGCGATATTCCAAGCAGCAGCCCGCAGCGAGCGATTCCAAATCACATCGCAAGCGGATGATCAGGCTGCACCGACACTGGCCCGCTGCGCCCGCGTCATCCGGGCACGTGCAATCAATCGCGCCGTGCCTGCACGCAAGTCATCTAGCATGGCGTAAATGGTCGGCAGGAACAGCAGGCTGACCACGGTGGAAAACGCCAGTCCGCCGGCAATCGCGCGCGCCATCGGATAGTACGGCGGGCCTTCGCCGGCCACCTGCGTGGTGGACAGCGCAATCGGCACCATCGCCAGGATCGCGGTTCCCATCGTCATCATGATCGGCCGCAGGCGTTCGCGGCTGCCTTCCACCAGCGCATCGATGCGTGGCATTCCGCGCCGGCGCAGGTTGTTGATGTGCTCGATCATCACGATGCCGTTGTTCACCACCACGCCCATCAGCACGAGGATGCCGATGAAGGCCATGATGTTGAACTCGGTGCCGGTCAGCCACAGCAGCCAATACACGCCGAAGATCGAGAACAAGACGCAGCTCATGATCGCCAGCGGGAATAGCAGCGACTCGAACACGGCCGCCATCACGATGAACATCAGGATCAGCGCGATGCCGACATTGCGCAGCATTTGCTGGTTCATGTCGATGTTCATGCCGAATCCGCCGCCCTCGAACGTGTAGCTGTAACCGGGCGGGAATTCGATGGCTTTCAGCGTGGTTTCAATGTCCTGCTTGGCCTCTTCCAGGCTGGCCTTGGGCGCAAGGCTGGCCTGCACCTTCAGCATGGTTTGCCGGTTCATGCGCTGGATGGTGTTGGCCGACGGGCGCATGCCCACGTCCACCATCGCCAGCAGCGGCACGCTGCGACCATCCGGTGTGCGCACGGTGAACGATTGCAGTTCGGCGGGGCCGTAGTGCTCGGCGTCCTTGAAGCGCACGCTGACCGGGATTTCCACATCGCCCTGCTGGAAGTCGCGCAGCGACGCCCCGCGCAAGGCCATGCCCACGAACTGCGCCACCTGCTGCGCGGAAAAACCGTAGCTGGCCGCGCGCTCGCGATTCACCCGCACCGCCAACTCGCTGTTGGCATCGCCGGTATCCACGCGCACGTCGCGCAGGTGCTTGCTGCGGGCAAGCATGGGCAGGACGTCATCGGCCAGCTCTTTCAGCGTCTGCGTGGAATCCCCCGTCAAACTGAAGGAAATGCTCTGGTCGCTGCCACCCATGCCGCCCTGGCGACCGATGCCGATATTGGCGCGGGCCGACTTCGGCAGCCCGGCGCGAATCTCGTCTTGCACCTGCTTGGCCTTCTTCGCGTCCTTGCCGGTCAGTTCCACCTGGGTCATGGCCCAGCCCTGCTCGGCGTAGCGCGAGTACACCTGCTTGACGCCGAAGTGCTGCCGGTTGGCGGCGATGTACTTCTCCACCTCGCCAACCACCTTGCCCATTTCCTCCTTGGAATACGAGCCTTGCCACTGATAGAAAATCCCGATCCGGGTAGGGTCATCGTCGTTGCCGGAATCACCCTTGCTGTGGGTGATCGGCACGATGCTGACGGCAATGATCAAGACGATGCCAAGCACGCTCCAGCCACGATGTTCCAGCGTCCAGCGCAGCAGCCTGGCGTAGCGCGCCTGCAGCGCGGTGAGGAAGGGCGACTTCAGCGCCGGAGGCGTCTTCATCCGCGCCGACAGCATCGGGATCAGGCTGATGGCCACCAGCCACGACGCCAGCAACGACACCGAAATGGTCACCGCCAGCTGGGTCAGGTAGATGGTCAGCATGTTCTTTTCGCCGAACATCATGGGCAGGAACACGATGCAGTGGCACAGCGTGCCGGCCGACAGCGCAATCGCCACGTGGCGCGTCCCGATGATGGAAGCCAGACGCGACTGCCCGGGGTATTTCTCGCGTTCCTGGTAGATGCTTTCCACCACCACCACCGCGTTGTCCACCAGCATGCCCACCGCCAGCAGCAGGCCCATCATCGACAGGATGTTGAGCGTGATCCCGGCGAAGTACATGAAGCCGAGGGTCATGATGAAACAGATCGGGATGGCGGTCGTCACCATCAGCGTGGACGGCCAGTGGCGCAGGAAGAAGTACAGCACCGCCACCGACAGCAGCAGGCCTATCGCGCCGGCTTCCGCCAACGCCAGCAGCGAGCTGACGACCTCCTTGCCCTGGTCTTCGGTCACTTCGATGGACACGCCGCTCAAGGCCGGGTCGCGCTTCAGCGCTTCCAGCTCGGTCTGCACCGAGTGCGACAGATCCACCAGGTTGGCGGCGCGCTCCTTGTAGATGTCCACGCCAACGCTGGGGCGGCCGTTGATCTGGCGCACGTAGCTCATGCGCTGCGGACGCAGGGCCACGTCGGCAATGTCGGCCAGGCGCACGCCGCGGTTGTTGATCGGCATGTCCCGCAGCTGTTCCAAGTCCGCCAACTCGCCCTTGGGCTGGATGCGCAGGCGACGCCCGTCATCGGTGATCTCGCCCGCCGACACCGAGAAATTGGCCGCCTGCAGGCGGCTGACCAGCTCGTTGAGTACCACGCCATTGGCGGTCAGGCGATCCGGTTCGATCGCCACCACCACTTCCTGCACCGGCACGCCCTCGACCTCGATGCGCGCCACGCCGGGGAGCCGTTCCAGGCGCCGCTTGATGCTCTGGTCGATCAATTCGCCGCGCGCGGAAAGATCCTCGTTGCTGGTCAGGCGCAGGCTGATGGCTTCCTGGTCGCCGGTACTCCAGCGGCGCACGAAGTAGCGGCGGAAATCGTCGGGCAGCTGGTCGCGAACGGCATCGATGCGCTCGCGCGCTTCGGAGGCCGCCACCGCGATGTCGCGCCCCCAATCGCTGAACTGCACGAACACGCCGCCGCCGTCGGCGCTGGCGTTGGCATTCATCGACTTGATGCCGGACATCGTCGCCAACGCTTCCTCGACCGGACGCACCAGATTGCGTTCCACTTCCTCCGGGCTCGACCCCGGATAGGGAAGCTGCACGAAGAAGAACGGCGCACTGGCCTCTGGCTGCGACTCCAGCGGCAGCCGGAACGACGCGATCAGGCCGATCACCACCATCGACACGAAAAGCATGACGGTGGTGACCGGGCGGCGGATGGACAGCTCGGTGATGTTCATGGCGTCAGACCTTCGCCTCGCCGTTCGGCCCGCTTGCGCCCAGCGCATCGTGCTCGTGCGCCAGCACGTCGGCCACCGCCTCGGCATCCTTGCGCGCACGCCGGCCACGCTCGGCATAGAACTCGTCGGGCTTGCGATCCAGCAGGTCGTACACCACCGGAATCACCAACAGGGTCAGCAGTGTCGATACCAGCAGGCCGCCGATCACGGTCACCGCCATCGGGCTGCGCACCTCTGCACCATCGCCAAACGCCAGCGCCAGCGGCAGGAAACCGAACACCGCGCACAGCGTGGTCATCATGATCGGGCGCAGTCGCGAGCGTGCGCCTTCGACCAGCGCCGCGCGCTTGGCCACGCCCTCTTCGCGCAACTGGTTGACCTTGTCGATCAGGATGATCGCGTTTTTCACCACCAGGCCGACCAACAGGATCAAGCCGATGAACACCACCACCGAAACCACCGAACGGGTCACCAGCAGCGCGGCCACCGCGCCTACCAGCGCCAGCGGGATGGTGAACAGGATCACGAACGGGTGCAGCAGCGATTCGAACTGCGAGGCCATCACCAGATAGACCAGGAACACCGCCAGGCCGAAGGCGAACAGCAGCGAGCGCAGCGACTCGTCCAGCTCCTGGCCTTGGCCGCCGATCTGCATGCCGATGCCCACGCCAAGCGGGTTGTCGGCCACCATCGCCTCCACTTCGCGGATCGCGGTGCCCAGGTCGATGTCGCGCAGGTTGGCCGACACGATGGCCACCCGGCGATGATCGGCGCGGTGGATTTCACTGGGGCCGCTGGTGGCGGTGACGGTCGCCACCGACGCCAGCTCCACCGGCGCGCCCTTGCCCGAACTCACGATCAGGCGCCGGATGTCGTCCACCGAGGCGCGGTCGGACGCTTCGGCGCGCACCAGTACGTCGATCTTGCGATCCCGGAAGCTGTAGCGCGTGGCCACTTCGCCGCGCACCTTCTTCACCACCGCATCGGCGACCTGGCGCGTGGTCAGGCCCAGCGCGGCCGCGCGGTCCTGGTCGAACACGATCTGGATTTCCGGAAAGCCCTGCTCCACCGTGGATTTCACGTCGGCATAGTGGCCGTTGGCGCGCAGCATCTTCGCCAGCTTTGCGCCGGCGTCGCGGATCGCATCCAGATCCTGTCCTTCCACCTCGATTTCCAGCGGCGGCGACAGGCTGAACAGTTCCGGACGGCTGAAGTCCACCTGTGCCCCCGGATGCTCGCGCATGGTCTTGCGCAGCGCGTCGGTGAGCGGCGCCTCGGCGTCGTTGCCCTGCATCACCACCGACAGCTTGCCGATGTTTTCGCCGCTTTCGGTGGGGCTGGCATCCAGCCGCGTCCCCGTGCCGGAGACGCCGTACAGCACGCGCACTCCGGCATCCTTCGCGTGCGCTGCCTGCACCTGCTGGATCAACGCATCGGTCTGCGCCAGCGGCGTGCCCGGCGGCAGCTTGGCGGTCATGTCGAAGCGGTCCTGCGCCAACTGCGGGATCAAATCGGTGCCCAGCATGGGCAGCACGGCCAGGGTCAGCGCGAACGCGATGCCGGCCACCGCCAGCAGCGGCGCCGGCCGTGCCAACGCCGACGGCAGGATGCGCAGGTAGGCCCGCTCGGCGCGCGCATATGGCAGCATCGCCAGGTCGCTGGCCTTGCGCATGACCGGGCCGATCACCGCGCCGGCAGCGCGCCAGATCCGCACGATTGCCCACACGACGGCGAAAAATCCGTAACGGATCAGCGCACCAATGCCGCGCCCCGCGTAGTGGCCGGGTTTCTGCCAGCCATGCTGCGGCTGCCAACGCGGCGCCCTCTGTTCCTCCGGAAAGCCCATCGGCGCGCGGCCCTTGAGCGCACTGAGCATCGGGATCAAGGTCATCGCCACCACCAGCGACACCGCGATGGCGATCGCCACGGTCAGGGCCTGGTCGCGGAACAGCTGGCCGGCGATGCCCTGCACGAAGACCAGCGGCAGGAATACCGCGATCGTGGTCAAGGTCGAGGCCACCACCGCCATGCTGACCTCGCGCGTACCGGCGATCGCCGCATCGAGGATGCTCAAGCCCCGCTCGCGCGCTTTCGCGATGGATTCCAGCACCACGATGGAGTCGTCCACCACCAGACCCGTTGCCAGCGCCAGGCCACCCAGCGACATCACGTTCAGCGACAGCCCAAGCTGGCCCATCACGAAGAAGGTGGCAATGATCGATACCGGCAACGACAGCGAGATGACGAAGGTGCTCCAGCCGTCGCGCAGGAACAGGAAAATGATGAGGATCGACAGGATGCCGCCGATCACGCCATCCACCTTCACGTCATGGATGGCATTGCGGATGAAGATCGACTGGTCTTCGATGGTGGTCAATTCGATGCCGCTGGGCAGCTGCTCGCGAATCTGCTTGAGCTTGGCCTCCAGCGCATCGGCGGTGGCCACGGTGTTGGCATCGCCTTCCTTGTAGATCGCCAGTTCCACCGCCTCGCGGCCATTCAGGCGAATGATCGCCTCGCGCTCTTTGTAACCCTGGCGCACCACGGCCACGTCCTTCAGGCGGATCGCCTGGGAGCCGGCGGAATCACCGCTGCCTCCCTGCGACAGCGCTGCCATCACGCTGGCGTTGCCGCTGGCAGCCGCCACGCGCATCGCCTGCTGGGTGCTGCCGTTGCCGCTGGCTGCGGCTCGCGTGGTGAGCAACATGTTGCCGATTTCGGCGACGTTGGCGAACTGGTTGACCGTGCGCACCAGATAGCGCTGCGAGCCTTCTTCTAGGCGCCCGCCGGAGACGTTGACGTTTTCCTGCTGCAGGCGCTGGATCACCGTGTCCAGGCTCAGGCCCAGTTGGGCCAACTTGCGCTGGTCCACGTCCACCTGCACTTCATCTTCCAGGCCACCGCCCACCTTGACCGCAGCCACGCCCGTCACCGGTTCGAGCTTGCGCTTGAGGTCATCGTCGGCGAACCGGCGCAACTCCATCAATTGACGGATCGCATCGGCCGCATTGCCGGACGTCTTGGGCGACAGCGCCAGCCGCATGATCGGCTGGGTGGACGGATTGAAGCGCAGCAGCACCGGCGGCTTGGCCTCCAGCGGGAACTGCAGCGACTCCATCTTGTCGCGCACGTCCAGGCTGGCCTGGTCCATGTTGGTGCCCCAGGCGAACTCCAGCACCACGTCGCTCTGCCCGGTGCGCGAGATCGACTTCAGCTTGCGCAGGCCCTTGACCACACCCAGCGCTTCTTCCGCAGGCTGCGAGATCAGCGTTTCCACCTCGGCGGGCGCGGCACCGGTGTAGTCCGTGCGCACGGTCAAGGTGGGATAGCTCAAGTCCGGCAACAGGTTGACCTTCAGGCCGCCCAGCGCAATCAGGCCGAACAGCACCAGCGTCACCGTCATCATGGCGATGGTGACGCGCCGGCGCGTGGCGAACTCGACCAGGCTGAAACCGCCCGGCGAGTGCAAGGGGTCGTGCATGTCGGACGGGCTCATCGTGCGGCCTGCGCCTGCTTGGCCGGCTTGGCCTGCGTATCGGCGCCACTCAGCACCTTGACCGGACTGCCCTCGCGCAGCGCCGCCTTGCCGGCCACCACGACCTGGTCGCCTTGCTGCAAGCCAGAGCGCACTTCCACCCACGGGCCATCGTCGTAGCCAAGCTTGAGCGCCACGCGGTTCGCCTTGCCGGCGCGCACCACGTACACCGCCGGAGCACTGTCGTCGTCCAGCAACGCGATACGCGGGATCACCAATGCGTCAGCGCGCTGGTCGTAGCGAATCTTGATGCGACCGAACATGCCAGGCTGCAGGACATCATCGCCGGCGAACGCGCAGACCACGCGGAAGGTGCCGCTGCCGGCATCCACCACCGGTGAAACCCGGTCGATGCGTCCGGAAAACGTCTTGCCAGGCAACGCATCGGCGGTGAGCTCCACGGCCTGTCCCGGCTTGAGCTTTTCGATCTCGCGCTCGGGTGCGTTCAAGGTGGCTTCAAGCTGCGAGGTATCGACGATGGTGAAAATCGGCGTGTTGATCTGCACGAAGTTGCCGGGTTTGATGTCGCGCGACGCCACCACCCCGGCGATCGGCGCGGTGACGTTGCCGTATGCCAACTCCAGTCGCGCCATGCGCAACTGCGCGCGGGCGTTGTCCAGATCGAAGCGCAACTGGTCCACGTCATTGGCGCTGACCATCTTCTGCTCGGCCAATTGGGTGGCGCGGCGGTAGTTCGCTTCCAGCTTGCGCACCTGCGCTTCGGCCTGCGCCTCCTGCAACACGGCGCGATCCCGGTCAATCGACACCAGCGTCTGCCCGGCGCTGACGTGCTGGCCGACGTCGGCCAGGACCTTCAGCGCGATCCCCGAGGTCTTGGCCACCACCTGCGCCTCGCCGCGTGCCTCCAGCGGCGCAGTGCCGTTGTAACTGGCGGTGATCGACTGCCGGCTGACGGCGGCCACCTCCACCGGGACTGCTTCCGGGCCCCTGTCCTGCTTTGGGTCCATTTTGCCGCCTGGACCGGCGCCCTTGCAGGCGCTCAGGCCGGTGGCAAGAAACAGGCTCAGGCCGGCAAGCAAGAGCGTGCGACCAGGGCGAAAGGCGGTGGCCGGGAAGGTCTTGAGCATGGGGAAATCACTGATGGTTGGTGTTGTAGTCAAGTATCTCACCTATCCGCCCATGTCTGACATGCGCCGAAGGTCATGGATCCGCTCATTTCTGGTTTCTACGCCGGACAGCCCGGAACGGATCGTATCTCCGTCGGCTGGCCGATGCGGATGAGACGCATATGAAGCGAAACGCATTCACCGCTATACTCGGATGAACGGATGCCCAACACCGGCACTCATCCCACAACAGATCCATCCACAATCCGGAACAGCCAGATGATCCGACCGCTGCCGATTGCCGCCAGCCTCGCCCTGCTCCTGACGGCATTTGCCGTTCCCGCGCAGGACCCACCCGCTACCACCGCAGCGCCCGCGCCTGCTGCTGCGGCCCCTGCCGCGCCGGCCGTCGGCGATGTCGCCCGGGGCCATGGCCTGACCTACACCTGCCGCGGCTGCCACGGACTGACCGGCTACAAGAACGCCTATCCCAGCTACCACGTGCCCATGATTGGCGGGCAGTCGGAAACCTACCTGCGCAACGCGCTGGGCGAATACCGGACCGGCAAGCGCAAACACCCGACGATGCAGGCGCAGGCGGAGAGCTTCTCCGAGCAGGACATCGCCGACATCGCCGCCTACCTGTCCAGCATCAAGTGAGCCGAGCCATGACCAAGACTTCCATGACCCTGCTTGCCGTCACCTGCGCCCTCGCTCTGTCCGCCTGCGGCGGCAACGCCGAGGGCGGACACGCCGCAGCGGCCCACACGTCTTCATCCGCGGGCCTGCCTGCCGGCGACATCAAGGCCGGCCTCGAGCTGGCCACCAAGGGCGGCACCGGCGTCGCCGCCTGCGTGTCCTGCCATGGTGCGGAAGGCAACGCCCCGATCGACGGCATGTACCCGAAGCTGGGTGGCCAGTACGCCGACTACATCGCGCACTCCTTGCAGGCATATCGCGGCGGCACCCGTGCAGGCGCCACCGCCGACGTGATGGCTGCCCAGGCCAAGGGTCTCAGCGACCAGCAGATCGCCGACGTGGCTGCCTATTTCGCCAGCGTGCCGCGCAAGCTGCGCGATCTGCAAGACGCGAACTGACGGGCTGCAATCAGCCGCTCGCGCAAGGGGCCGTTGGCCCCTTGTGTTTTTTGCACCGCCGGATTGACCCGGATCATGGCCTGCACGCCTGCCCTGCCGGAAACTGTGGGCCGCTTCCCGCCGCAGCACGTGACCATGGGCAAAGGCATCCCCTTCGACCTCAATCCGACGTTTGAAATCGAGATCGATGCCGCGCCCATCGCGCGCGCGCTGGGTCTGGATGATGGCCGCTTCCGGCAATTGCTGGAGCAGCGCAAAATCACTCAGCTGTGCGAACGCGGCACCGGCGAGGACGCCGGCCTGTATCGCGCCAGCTTCTATTTCGAACAGACCCGCGCACGCGTGGTGGTGAACCGCGAAGGCCAACTGGTCGGCGACGTCGAACGCTACGTGCGTTGATTGATCATGCAAGAAAAACCCGGTCTCGCAGGCGTTGCGCCTGGAGGGGACCGGGTCGGTGACCGGAGCGATTTTCCATGGCGACTTGCGCGCCGTGAAGTTTTTCTCCGGCAAGGGCAAGGTACGCCCCGCCCTGTTAGGAAATGGCTAAGGCCCGCGCATTCAGCGGCACCGTTCATCGGCTTTGCTGCGCACGGTCGCGCGCCCAAGGCCACCAGCCACGCCCGGTCCGCGCGTAGCGATCGGCCGCGCGTTCAAACGGGTTGCGCGCCGACACGCCCCCGCACAGCGCATACAGCGGCAGAAACAGCCCGCCCAGCGCCATGGCCTGGAAGACATGCGCGCGTTCGTGGTCGGCCAGGGTGATCGACGCCTCTGCCTCGTGGCCGGCGTCGTGCGCATAGGTGTTGCAGGCGCGCTCGAGGCTCTCGCCGGTATGCAGGATCACGTTGCCCAGTGTCAGCGCTCCACCCGGGCCCCAGGGAAACCGGTGGAACACGACGGCCAGATCGCGCCGGCTCAGCTGCACGCGCGCGCCCGCCGCCAGCCCGGCCGCGCCGGCCAGCAGCCCCGGCGCGCTGACCGGCAGCGCCCAGGCGATGCCGATGCACTGCACCGCGCGCAGCAGCCAGCGCGGCAGCCTGCGCATGCTCAGCGCGACCGCTTGCCCAGCCAGTCGTGGATCGTCTGCGGCACTTCCTTCTGCGCGCGGCCGGACACGTAGATGCCGATGTGGCCACCCTTGAACGACAGCTCTGTGTAGTCCTCGCTGCCGCACAGCCCGTGCAGCGCGCGCGAGGCATCCGGCGGCACCAGGTGGTCCTGTTCCGCGTAGATGTTGAGGATCGGCATGTCCAGCAAGCCCAAATGAACCTCGCGGTCGCCCACCTTCGCGCCGCCGGTGACGAAGCGGTTCTCCTGGAAGAACTGCTTGCTGAACTCGCGGAATGCCTCGCCGGCCTGGTCGGGCGAATCGAAAATCCACTTCTCCATCCGCAGGAAATCCTCCATCGCCCTGCGGTCATCCAGGATGTCCACCATGCCCACGTACTTCTGTGCAAACAGCCGCCACGGCTTGAGCATCAGGTAGGTGAAATTCATCATGTCGGCCGGCACGTTGCCCAGCGTATCCACCAGCAGGTCCACGTCGATCTCGCGGTTCCAGTTGGACAGCATGTTGTCCTGCGTGTGGAAGTCCACCGGCGTGACCATGGTGATCAGGTTTTTCACCTTGCCCGGATGCAGCGCGGCATAGCACAGCGCAAACGTACCGCCCTGGCAGATGCCCAGCAGGTTGATCGCCTCCAGCGCGTGTGCATTGCGCAGGTAATCCACCGCGCCGCCGATGAAGCGCTCGATGTAATCCTCCAGGTTGAGGAAACGATCCGAACGATCCGGATAGCCCCAATCGATGATGTACACGTCCTCGCCGCGTTCCAGCAGGCCTTTGACCAGCGAGCGGTCGACCTGCAAGTCCACCATGTACGGGCGGTTGACCAGCGCGTAACTGATCAGCAGCGGGATTTTGGCGGTGGGCGCGCGTTCGCCGCGAAAGCGATACAGCACCATCTTGCCGTCGCGCCAGACTTCCTCGCGCGGGGTAACCCCGAACGTCACCCCGGCATCCATGTCGCGCAGGGTGCCGATGCCGGCAGCGAGCTTGCGCTGCAGCTTGGCCGCTTCTTCGGCCAGTGACTCAGCGGTGATGTTCAACGGACCGTTCATCTCAACGCTTCCTTGCGGCCGGCTTGGCAGCCTTCACGGGTGTGGCGGGCTTGCGTGCAGCAACGTTTTTTGCCGGCTTGGCGGCTGCTTTCCTTGCCGCAGGCTTGGCGTCCGCTTTTCTGGCTGCCGGTTTGGCTGCCGTCTTTGCCACGGGTTTTGAAGCGGGTTTTGAAGCGGGCTTTGACGCAGGCCTGGAGGCGGGTTTTGCCGCCGTTGGCGGGGGCGCAACTTCACTGCGTTGCATGCGCCGAAGCTGGCGCTCCAGTTCGGCAATTTTCCGATGCGCGCCATCCAGTTCGGTGCGGCCCGGCAGTCCCATTTGGTTGGTCGTTTGCTCGCCGATGGCCTGTGCGGCGGCGCGCAGCTGCATTTGCGCATTGACCAACTCACCAAACACATGCCGATAGTCCGGCGACAGCGCCGCTTTTGCCCAGGCGTCTTCGGCGGCATCCACCCACAGGTCGAACAAGGCGCGCACGCTGCCAATCTGGCGGCCAGGCTCCTCGCGCTCGGCCAGCTTCGATTCGAATTGTGAAAACGCATCCTGCGCCACCTTCGCCATCAGCGCGTTGTAGGCCTCATTGGCGCGCTGCCAACGCAGCTGCGCCTGGCCCAGCGCCTGCAGGCGCTCCTGGTGTTCCCGGGTGAAGCCAAACGCAGGTCGGCTCAGCGCAGCGGCCGCTTCGGAACGCATGCCCTGCAAATACGGCGCGGCCGCGGCATTCCACTGCGCCACGCCTTCCAGCCCCGGCCCGCGCATGCCTTGCAGCAGCTCCTGGAATGGATTTCCACCGCTGCCAAACGCATTGCGCCAGGCATTGGCGACATCCGCCGCCTGATGATCGCGGCCGACAAATTGCGCGGCCACCTGCTGCATTTGCGCGAACCAGTCGCCACTCTGCCGGTTGAAATGCTCCATCAGGTTGCCGAAACCGGCCTGCGCCGCCTGCCCCGTGACTTGCCGGGTCCAGGCATCCAGCGCGTCACGCATGCCCTGCATGCCTGCACCCGCGCGCGATGGCGATGCCGGGTCGCGCATCGCATCCCCCCACATGCCCCAGTAACGGCGTGCCAGGGCTGCGAAATCGTTGGATGCATCCATCGTGGGTCCTCCATGTGTGCAGTGATGCTAGCAACGCGGCTGCGCCGCCGCCATCGTGGCACGCCAGTGGCGGGGAATCACGGGGACATCAGGGCTTTGGAATGCGCAACGTCTTGCTGATCATCAGCGAACCGGAAACGGCATACAGCAGCGTCAGCGGATGCAGCTGCCAGGGACCAAGCTGCACCACGCCCAGCCACAGCGCGCTGCCGATGTCGCCCCGCCACGCCAGCCACGCCAACAGCCCCACGATCGCCACGCTGGTCGGAATGGGCGTGCCCTCGAAATACGCCACCTTGCCTTCGGTACCGCTCAGTTGCTCGGCAGTCACGTTGTAGCGCGCCAGCCGGCTGACGCCGCAACCCACGAAATAGCTGAGCAGCGCCCAATCCCAGCCGCCCTGCAGGCCACAGGCGTAGCCCAGCGCAGCCGGCGCCACGCCGAAGCTGATCACGTCGGCCAGCGAATCCAGCTCGCGCCCCAGCGTGGAAGCGACCTTGCGCCAGCGTGCAATGCGCCCGTCCAGCGCATCGAACACGAAGGCCAGGGGAATCAGCGCCATGCCCATCAACAGGTCGCCGGCCACGCCGTCCTGCAGGAAACGCATCGCGGCGAAGATTGCGCCGGTGCCGCAAAACGCATTGCCCAAGGTGAACCAGTCGGCGAGGTGGAACTCGCGCAGCATCGAAAAGTGGCGTGGCTTCATCGGCTGTTCCAGTGGTGTACAGGCAGCCTGCCAAACCGTTCCCCTGCCGGCAAGCGCCGCAGCGCCTCAGTGCGGCATTGCCAGATTTTCCGCGGCCAGCGGCTTGCCCATGCGCGGCACGGTGGCAATCACCGCATCGGCAGGCAGCGCGCCCTTGCCATCCAGATAGGCCTCCACGCGATCCAGCGCCTCATAGACGTAGGGCAGCAACGGCAGATACGCCGCAGCCATGTGCGGCAGCCCGAGGAATGCGTCGAAGTGCTGGGCATTGCGTACCTGCCAGTAGCGCACGTCGCGGCCGGCAGCCTTGGCCATCGACACATAGGGCGCGCTGGAAAACACCGGCGGCACCAGTCCGTCATCGGTGCCGTGGATCACCACCACCGGCAAACCGGCGCGCGGTGGCGCGGCGCGCGTTTCGTCCACACCCTTGCGCACTCGCTGCGCATCAGTGCCTTGCCCCGTCCACAAGCCGCGCAGGCATTGCAGCCCGCCCAGCCCCATGTCGGCCATCGGCTGCGGATCGATGATGCCCACGCCGGCACCGGGAGGAATGCCGCTGGCATCGGCCACCCATGCGGCGCGCTCTGCGGCGGTGGCGGCACGCGGGCTGGAATCCGGATTCAGCGCGGCATAGCGATAGCCGCAGGGATGTGCATCGTGCGAATAGCGGCCATAGGCCGAGGCATAGCCCACCGCAACCGCGCGCCACAGGTCGAACGCCACCGAAATCGCGCCGGAGCGCAGCGACGCATCGCTCCAGCCAGCGGCGTGCAGTTTCGCCAAGGCGTCCTTCTGCTGCGCGTCATGGGTCTCGCCGACCAGCACCCCGCGTGCGGCCAATGCCGCGCACTTCAGCGCCAGCCCGGGCGTTTCCGGAATGCCCAGTTGCGGCAGCGCGCACGGCATCAGCAAGGCAGCTTCGGTGCCGTAGTCATACAGGCTGCGCGCGCCGGCGCCCTCGGCCAGCACGCTGGGTTCGCCAGCCACCACCGCATCCAGCCAACCGCCGTCCAGCTCCGCAGCCCGCAGTACGGCGCCACCACCGTTGGAAATGCCGACCGCGATCACCCGGGTATTGGCGAAGGTGAACGGCGCCTGCGCCGGCAACTGTTCATTCAGGGTGGACAGGGCGAAGTCGGCCGCCTGTTTCACATGCCGGCCCCAGTCGGCTTCCGGGTTGTCCTGCGAATGCGCGTGCTTGTAGGCAACGCCCGAGCCGGCTGTGGGCGATGGCTCGAACGCCAGCGCTGCCTCGGCGCCGCCCAGCGTGCCGTCGGCCATCACGCCCTGCCTGGCATCCAGATCGTAATAATCGCTGCCCGCGCCCTTGTCGGTATAGACCACCGCGCAACCGCGTGGCAAACCCCACGCGCCCGCCACCGCGATGGCCCCGTAGATGCCGCGCGATCCCGACGAGGCCGCCACCACCACGCAGCGATTGCGTGCATCAAAGCCATCCGGCAATTGCAGCAGCACGCGATGCGGCTGTTGCGCGCCCGCCAGCGTTGCCAGCGCGCTGAACTCGCGGCCAGGCACGTTGGCCACGCTTCCGTACAGCGTTCCGTAACCACCGCCTGGTGCCAGGTCGGCGATACCTCGCCAGTTGCTCCACAACGCACGCCGACGCAGCTCTGCGGGCGTGGGACGCTCGACATCTGCGAAGGTCGGCGGCAGCATCGACCGCAACCCCGCAAGTCCCAACCCGCCGGTCAGCAGGTCGTCGTGTTCACGGTGTCCGGTGGCACGCGGTTGCTGGAACATCTCGGCGTTTCCCTTGCTGACAGGCATGCCGGCGCAGCCTGCCATCAGCGCGATGACGGCCGCGAAGGCGCAATGACGGAATATGTGCATGCGCCGACCTTACCCCTTGCCAGCGCGCGCCGCATCGTACTTTGGTACCAGCAAGCCATGCCGCGTTCCTGCTAGCGTATGAACTCCCCACCGTTGCAGGTTCCCGCATGAGCGATACCTTTCTACATGGCCGCACCGCGCTGGTGACCGGCAGCACGTCCGGCATTGGCCTGGCGATCGCCCAGGCACTGGCGGCAGCCGGCGCACGCGTGGCGATCAACGGCCTGGGCAGCGCGGATCAGGTCGCCGCGGCCATCGCCGCCGTCGATGCCGCCGGCAACGGCGGCGCCGGCTCGGCTTCGACCAAACACTTCAGTGCCGACCTGCGCGATGCAGAAGCCATCGACGCGATGATGGCCGAGCTGTCCGCGTGGTCCGGCGGCGGCGTTGACGTGCTGGTCAACAACGCCGGTATCCAGCATGCGGTGCCGCTGGCGCAGATGCCGGTGCAGAAGTGGAACGACATCATCGCCATCAATCTGTCGTCCGCATTCCATGCCATGCGCCTGGCGATGCCGGCGATGGCCGCGCGCGGTTTTGGCCGCGTCATCAACATCGCCTCGGTGCACGGGCTGGTGGCATCGAAAGACAAGGCGCCGTACGTGGCAAGCAAGTTCGGCATCGTCGGACTGAGCAAGGTCGCGGCGCTGGAATACGCCGCGCAGGGCTCGCGCGAGTCCGGCGGAATCACCGTCAATTGCATCTGCCCGGGCTGGGTGGAAACCCCGCTGATCGAGCCGCAGATCGAAGCGCGCATGCACGGCGGCAGCCGCGACGATGGCGTGCGCAACCTGCTGGCGGAAAAGCAGCCCAGCTTGCGCATGACCCTGCCCGCCGAGATCGCCGCACTGGCGGTCTTCCTGTGCCGGCGCGAAGCCCACAACATCACCGGCGCGGCACTGCCGGTGGATGGTGGCTGGACCGCGCAGTAAACGCATGCCCTCGCTGCTGATCGCCGACGACCACCCGCTGTTCCGCGCCGCGCTGCGGCAGGCCGCGCGCGATGCGCTGGGCGAGGTCGAGCTGTTTGAAGCAGGCGACCTGGAAACCGCGCTGGCCACGTTGGAAGCCCAGCCGCAGATGGATCTGGTGCTGCTGGACCTGCACATGCCCGGCAATCACGGGCTGGCAGGACTGGCCGCGATCCGCGCCCAGTATCCGGGCGTGGCGGTGGTGGTGGTCTCGGCCAACGACGACCCGCGCGTGGTGCGTCGCGCCCTGGACCACGGTGCGGCCGGTTACCTGCCCAAAAGCGCCGGCCTGGACGAATTGCGCGACGCCATCCGCAGCGTGCTGGCCTGCGACACCTGGCTGCCGCAGGCGCTGCGTGCCAGCGTTGCACGCGCCGCATCGTCGCCGGATGACGCGCATCTTGCCGCGCGCCTGGCCAGCCTGTCGCCACAGCAGTTCCGGGTGCTTGCACTGGTGGCCGAGGGCTTGCTCAACAAGCAAATCGCCGACCGCCTGGACGTGCAGGAGCGCACCGTGAAGGCACATCTCACCGCGATTTTCGAGCGGCTTGGCGTTCGCAATCGCACCCAGGCCAGCGTGGTGCTGCGCGAGTTGGAGTTGCGTGACCCGGCGCGACTGCTGCAAGGCTGAGCCGACGCCGGCTGGTCAAATTTTCACCACACCCATTGACAGCCGCACCACGCTTGGCGCGCACGTGGTTATCCACATCCTTATACGAAAACCGTCCACAGCCATTGTGGAAAACCCCGCTGGCCACGCGCCGCGCGGCTTTTTCGATGTGGTGAATTTTTCACCACACCCATTGACAGCCGCACCCTGCAAAGCGCGCAGGCGGTTATCCACATCCTTATACGAAAACCGTCCACAGCCACTGTGGACAATGCGGAGCGTCCACTCTTACATCGTTGCGCAGTCGATCACGAAGCGGTACTTGACGTCGCTGTGCAACATCCGTTCGTAGGCCGCGTCGATGTCCTGCGCGCGAATCATTTCGATGTCGGCAACGATGCCGTGCTCCGCGCAAAAATCCAGCATCTCCTGGGTCTCGGCGATGCCGCCGATCAGCGAACCGGCAATCGCCTTGCGGCCGAAAATCAGGCCCATGACCGACGGGCTGGGATGCGGCGTGGCCGGCGCGCCGACCAGGCACAGCGTGCCATCGCGTTTGAGCAATGCAGTAAAAGCATCCAGCACGTGCGGCGCGGCCACGGTGTCCAGGATGAAATCGAAGCTGCCTTGCTGCGCTTTCATTTGCCCGGCATCGCGCGACACCACCACCGCGTCTGCGCCCAGCCGATGCGCTTCGTCGCGCTTGCTCTCGGTGGTGGTGAACGCCACCACCTGCGCGCCCATCGCGCGCGCCAGCTTGATACCCATATGCCCCAACCCGCCAATGCCGACAATGCCGACCTTCTTGCCGGGGCCCACGTTCCAATGGCGCAGCGGCGAATAGGTGGTGATGCCCGCGCACAACAGCGGCGCGACCGCGGCCAGTTGCTGCTGCGGGTGGCGAATGTGCAACACGAACCCCTGATCCACCACGATCCGCTGCGAGTAGCCACCCAAGGTGTGCCCCGGCGCATCATTGGTCGGGCCGTTGTAGGTGCCCACCATGCCGCGTTCGCAATACTGTTCCAGGCCGTCACCGCAGGCGCTGCACTGCCCGCAGCTGCCCACCAGGCAGCCAACGCCGACCACGTCGCCCACCTTGAAACCGGCGACATCGTTGCCCACCGCGCTGACCGTCCCGACGATTTCATGGCCCGGCACGCACGGATACAGCGTCCCCGGCCACTCGGACCGAACCGTGTGCAGGTCGGAATGACAAACGCCGCAATAGGCGATTTCAATCTGCACATCCTGCGGTCCGGGCGCACGGCGATCGATCGTCATGGCGACCAGGGGTTGGTCGGCACTGTGCGCGCCGCAGGCTTTGACGGTCATCGGAATTCCTTCATTTGGAGGGTGACGAAGCTTGGAGGAGGCATTGTTTCAACCACGTGAACAGGCGGCGCGCAGCGGCGCGACCGCTAACCCAGCCGCTGTGCCGCCAACACCCTGTCGAGCATGGATTTCAATGCCAACGGGCGCAACGGTTTCATCAGCAGCGGCAGACCCGCATCCTGTGCGGCACTCCGCACCGCACCGGTCTGGTCGGCGCTGAGGATCAGGCACGACGTCGTGCAGGCGAAGCGGGCGCGCAAGCGGGCGTGCAGCGCCACGCCGTCGTCGCCATCGTCCAGGTGGTAGTCGAATATCCACAGGTCGAACGGCGCTTCCGACAGCGCCGCGCTGGCCTGTGCATCGTTGCCGACCGCCAGCGTCTGGCAGCCCCAGCCGCGCAGCACCGTGGCCAGCGCCTCCCGCGCCGAGGCTTCGTTGTCCACCAGCAGCACGCGCAAGCCAGTCAACCCGCGCCCGGCGCTGCGCTGCAGCTGCGGGGCGGCGGTCTGCGCCACCTGCAGGGCGAACACGCTGCCCCGCCCCAGTCTGCTGCGCAGGCGCACGTCCGTTCCCAGCAGGCGGGCGATGCGCTGCGCGATCGCCAACCCCAATCCCAACCCCTGTCCGGGCGCGCGCTCGCCGCGCCGGAACTCCTCGAAAATCGCCTCGCGCTGGGACGCTGCAATGCCGGGCCCGGTGTCGTGGACTTCGATCCAAAGCGCACCGCTACATCGGCGCACGCCCAGCAGCACGCTGCCGCTGGCGGTATAGCGCAGTGCGTTGGCCAGGAAATTCTGCAGCACCCGGCGCAGCAGCTGCGGATCGCTGTGCACCCACGCACGGGTAGGCACGAAACGCAGGCGCAGGCCGCGCTCGGCGGCAATCGCGCGAAACTGTTCCACCAGCGGTTCCAGCACGTCGCTCAAGGGAAAGTCGCGCGGCTCCGGCACCAGCCCGCCGGCTTCCAGGCGCGACATGTCCAACAACGTGCCCAGCAGGTCGGTGGTGGCATCCAGCGCGCCGCCGATCTGCCGCGCCAGCTCCCGCTGCCCGCCATTGCTGCGTTGCTGCAGGGCATCCGTCAGCAAATGCGCTGCGTGCAGCGGCTGCAGCAGATCATGGCCAATGGCAGCCAGGAAGCGGCTCTTCGCATCGTTGGCGTGCTCGGCCTCGCGCTTGGCGGTTTCCAGCAGCGTGGTGCGCTCCACCACGCGCTGTTCCAGCGTTTCATTGACGCGCTTCAGGCCCGCTTCGGCCTGGCGGAATGCGGTGACGTCGGTGAAGGTGGCGACAAAGCCGCCGCCCGGCATCGGGTTGCCGCGGATCTCGACGATGCTGCCATCCTTGAACACACGCTCGGACAAATGCGGCGTGCCGGCGCGCATATGCGCCAGCCGCCGCTGCAGTGCGGATGTATCCCGGGCCGGGTCGATCCCGGCGACTTCACGCAGCGCCCAGTGCGACGCTTCGGCAATCGGCATTCCCACCCGCAGCATGTCGGGCGGAAAACCCAGCAGTTCTTCATAGCGCCGATTCCAGGCCACCAGGTGCAGGTCGGCATCGACCACGCTGATGCCTTGGCTCATGTTTTCCAGCGCCGCTTCCAGCACGCGCTGGTTGAAGCGCAGGTCCTGCGAGGCTTCGCCCACGATGGCGGCCACCGTATCCAGGTCAGCGCCCGCTTGGTCGCGGCGGGCGGCTTCCAGCAGCAGGCGCGCGGAGGCACTGCCAAGCACGGCCGCCAACTCATGCTCCAGGCGCGACTCGATCGACGCCGGCACCACGCCACTGCTCGGCGCGAGGCGCAGCAGTTCTTCAACCCGGGCTGCCGGCAAGAAACGTCGCCCCGCGCTGCGCAGGGTGGCCACGTCCGTCCCGCGCACCTGACGCCGATCCGGCGCACTGCGCAGAGCCGCCAACACCAGCGTGGTCGCGGTGCCGACAAACAGGCTCACGCCCACCGCACGCCCCACCCGGCTCCAGCCGGTCAAGCCAAACAACCCATCCGGAGCCAGCCAGGCCCAGCCCAGCGGGCCTTCGCGCAGCCAGCCCGGATCGCTGCCGGCGGTCGCCACCAGCAGCGGCACCAGCATCACCCACAGCCATGCCGCGAACCCGGCCAGCACGCCCGCCGTGGCGGCGAATGCCGGCGTTTGCGGGCGCCACACCGCAAACGCCAGTGCCGGCACCAGCGTTGCCAGCGCCGAAAACGACACCGCGCCGACATCTGCCAGCGCTTCGTTACCACTCACCAGCCGGGCGTAAGCCCAGCCCAGCAGCATGATGGCGATGATGCCGCCGCGGCGCAGCAGCAGCAGGTCGCCGCGATGATCATCGCCCTGCCCACCCGCCCATGCACTGCGCAGCAGGCCCGGCGCAAACCAGTGGTTGCCGATCATCAGGCTCAGGGTCAGGGTGCTGACGATCACCATGCCGGTGGCGGCGCTCAGTCCGCCAAGAAACACCAACAAGGCCACCCCGGCATTGCCCTGCGCCAGCGGCAGCGCCAGCGCGTACATGTCGGTGGGCACCGCATCGCCCAGCAGCGCCGCGCCGGCACGCGCCAACGCCAGCGTGGGCAGCGCGATCAGCAACAGGTACAGCGGGAACTGCCAGCGCGCGGTGCGCACATCGGCTTCGTCGCGGCACTCCACCACGCCAACGTGGAACTGGTGCGGCATCACGAACATCGCCATCGCACCCAGGATCACCAGCGGCATGAAGCCGCCGGCCGGCTGCGTCGCGGCCATGCGCGGCAGCTCGGGAAGACCACGCAGGCCCAGCCAGACGAACACGCCCAATGCCAGCATCGCGAGCAGCTTGAACAGGGACTCGAAGGCCAATGCCAGCACCAGGCCGCGGTTGTGCTCGGCAACGCTGACCCTGCGCGTGCCGAACAGGATTGCAAACAGCGCCATCGCCAGCGCCACGTACAACGAACCGTCGCGCCACAGCGGCGGCGCGCCGTCGTCGGCCGCACCGATGCCGGCGGTCACCGCCGTCAGGCTCATGGTGATGGCCTGCAACTGCAGGGCGATGTAGGGGATCAGCCCCAGCACCGCGACCAAAGTCACCACCGCCGCCAACCACGCATCCTTGCCCAGGCGCGTGGCGATCAGGTCGGCCAGCGAGGTGGCATTGGATTCGCGCGCCAACCGCACCAGGCGGATCATGAAGACCACCGCCAGACCATAAAACAAGATCGCACCGACGAAGGTGGGCGGCAGCGGCCAGCCGTACCGGGCGGCCTGGGTCACGGTGCCGTAGAACGTCCACGAGGTGCAGTGCACCGCCAGCGACAGCGCATAAACGTGGCGCCAGTGCCTGGCCAATACCCCGGGGTGGCGCTCGGCGTAGAGCGCGGTGCCAAACAGCAGACCCAGCCAGAGCAGCGCCGCCGCGACGACAGTCGTGAGGCTCAGCATCGCGGCCGCCTCAGGCATGGGGGTGGGGGTAATCCGTCAAGGACATGCATGCCCGTCGAGAATAGCGCGACGGCGAGCAAGCGCCCGCCGCCGCGCCCAACCCACGGGGGTCACGTGGTTCAGAAGTTGTAGCGCACCGACACATACATGTTGCGCGGCAGCCCGTAGTACGCCGTCTGGATATTGCCCACGCTGGCGAACTCCTGGCCTTCGGTCATGTAGGTCTGGTTGGTCAGGTTGCGCACGCCGGCACGCACCTGCCACTTGTACTCCGGCGAATCCCACACGCCGTACAGGCCAACCAAGGTGTAAGTCGGCTGGCTGAGTACCGCACGGTTGTCCACCGACAGCCAGGTGCGGGTGCGGTGGGAAACATCGCCACCCACGCTGAGCGTGCCACTGCCGTTCAACGGGATGCTGTGGTTGATCCCGATGCGCGCGGTGAACTTGGGCGAGAACGGCACGTGGTCATGATTCACGTTGAGGTCGAAACCGGGATAGCCAGGATCCAGGCGGAAGTCCTCGAAGCGGTCGTACTTGGCATCCAGCCAGCTCAACTGCCCGCTGATCGTGGTGCGTTCGCCGACCATCGCGCTGCCTTCCAGCTCCAGGCCCTTGATGCTCAACCTGGCCGCATTCAGCACCGGGAACGTCCCCACGTCCTGCGACACGCGCGCCTGGAAATCCTGATAATCGCTGATGAAGCCGGTGATGCTGCCACGCATGCGATGGTCGCTGGATTCGGCCTTCAGCCCGATCTCGTAGGTCCACACGAATTCCGGATCGTACTTGGCGTGCAGCACGTCATACGCCGTGTTGGCGCGGCCGTTGAAGCCGCCCGACTTGAAGCCACGGTTGGCCGATACATAGCCCATCAAGCCGTCGCTGAATTTCTTCTGCAAGCTGACCGACGGGGTCACCGCGGTCCAACTGGCCGACGTCTCCGGGAACGGCACCGTGCCGTTCAACACCGCAAGCGCGGGGCCCCAGAACGTGCTGGTGGTGCGCCGGTAATCCTTCTTGTCGCGCGTCCAGCGCACGCCAGCCGCCAGCGTCCAGGTGGGCACGAATTCCCAATTGGCGTGGACGAAGGCCGCCGTGCTGCTGGTCGTCAAATCATCGGAAATGGTGCGCAGGAAGCTGACCGGAGTGCCCAGAATCGCGTACAGGTCGCTGGCATAGGCCTCCTGATAGGACGGCACATGCTCGCTCATCCAATACGCGCCCATCGTCACGTGCAGCGTGCTGCCATTGTCGTAGTGCAGCTGGAATTCCTGGCTTTTCTGGTTCTGGTCCAGCGCCACCAGCACGTCACCGAGCTCGTACCTGGACGCGTCGATGTCGATGTAGGAATTGGTCTTCAATTTGCGATAGGCAGTGACGCTCTTGAGCATCCAGGCCGGGGAGAGGTCCCACTCCATCGCCAGTGACGCGCCGCTGTGGGTCAGTGTCTGCCCCTTCCCCGGCGCCAGCGATGTCACCGCTGCGTGATCCCAATCGCCGGTTGCGCCGGGCTGCAGCACCACCTTGCCAAGCACCAGGTCGGTCTGCACCAGGTTGGCCATCGGCCGCCCCATGGTCAGGGCCGCATCCTGCCTAGTGTAGTCAACGGAGAAAATGGCGCGGAACGCATCGCTGGGCTGGAACGCCAACTTGGCGCGCAGCGCGCGGGTGTCGTCATCGTTGAAACGATGGCCGCCGGCGCGATTCCTCACATAGCCATTGTTGGTGATCCACGCCCCTGCAATGCTGCCGGCCACGGTTTCGCTGAGCTTGCCACCCGCATAGAAGCGGCCTTCGGTGCGACCGTAATCGCCGAACGTGGCCTCCACGGCGCCGCCCTCGTAATCGAAGGGATTCTTGGTGGTCAGCTTGATCGCGCCGCCGGTGGAGTTCTTCCCGTACAGCGTGCCCTGCGGGCCGCGCAGCACTTCCACATCACCGACGTCGAACAGCGAAAACAGCGCACCGTTGATGCGCGAGTAATACACGTCATCGACGTACATGCCCACGCCGGGGTCGAAGGTCTGCAGCGCGTCGGGCTGGCCGATGCCGCGGATGAACACGTTGACGCTGTTGGCCGAGCCGCGACCCTGCACGATGTTCATGTTGGGCACTGCACCCTGCAAGCCGTCCACGTTGCTGGCCTGCAGGTCTTTCAGCTGTTCTTCGCCGAATGCAGAGACCGCTACCGGGACGTCCTGGATCGATTCGACGCGACGCCGCGCGGTCACGGTGACGGCGTCCAGCGTCTTCGCCACTTGTTCGCCATCCTTCTTCGCCGGCGCCTCTTGCGCCATCGCGGGCGCACCCAGCAACAGCGTCGCGGCCAGCGCGCCATGGATCGCCATGCTCAATTGCCTGTGTTTCATCACTCCCCTCCGGATGCAGCGGATGGCACGATTACCACCAATGACAGGCAAGCTAGTCGCTGCTTGCGATCCGCGACATTGGACGTTCGGACAATGGGCCTATTGCCCCTCGACGCCGACACTCGCACCTTGATTCCGCTTCGGGATAGCCAATGTCGTTCCTGATCGTGCTTGCGGCACTGTGCTTCCTGATGCTGGTGGCCTATCGCGGCTACAGCGTCATCCTGTTCGCGCCAGTGGCCGCGCTGGGCGCGGTGCTGCTGACCGATCCACAGCTGGTGGCGCCGATGTTCACCGGCCTGTTCATGGACAAGATGGTCGGCTTCCTGAAGCTGTACTTCCCGGTGTTCCTGCTGGGTGCGATCTTCGGCAAGGTGATCGAGCTGTCGGGGTTCTCGAAGTCCATCGTGCAGGCCACCATCCGCGTGGTCGGCGCGCAGCGGGCGATGCTGTCCATCGTGCTGGTGTGCGCGCTGTTGACCTACGGCGGCGTGTCGCTGTTCGTGGTGGTGTTCGCGGTGTATCCGTTTGCCGCCGAGTTGTTCCGCCAGGGCGACATCCCGAAGCGCTTGATCCCCGGCACGATCGCGCTGGGCGCGTTCACCTTCACCATGGACGCGCTGCCCGGCACGCCGCAGATCCAGAACATCATTCCGACGACCTTCTTCGGCACCAGCACCTGGGCCGCGCCGTGGCTGGGCACGCTGGGTGGCGTGTTCATCCTGTGCGTGGGCATGGGCTATCTGGAATGGCGCCGTCGCGCCGCTGTCGCCGCCGGCGAAGGCTATGGCGATCCGGCAACGCTGCGGAACGAGCCAGCCCCGTTCGCCGGCCAGCGGCTGGCCAATCCGTTGATTGCCGTGTTGCCCCTGCTGGTGGTGGGTCTCTTCAACAAAGCGTTGACGCTGTGGATTCCCCTGCATTACGGCGCCAGCACCCGCTTCGTGCCGGGCGTGATCGGCAACCCGGCACCGGTGGTGCAAGAGGTCTCGAAAGTCGCCGCGATCTGGGCGGTGGAAGGCGCGCTGCTGGCCGGCATCGCCTGCGTGCTGGTCTTCGCGTGGAAACCGGTCAAGGCGGGTTTTTCCGAAGGCAGCAAATCCGCGATTTCCGGCGCACTGCTGGCGGGCATGAACACCGCTTCCGAATATGGCTTCGGCGCGGTGATTGCCGCCCTGCCCGGGTTCCTGGTGGTCGCCCACGCGCTGGGGTCGATCCCCAATCCGCTGGTCAACGAAGCGGTCACCGTCACTGCGCTGGCCGGCATCACCGGCTCGGCCTCGGGCGGCATGAGCATCGCCCTGGCGGCGATGGCCGACACCTTCATCGCCAATGCCCACGCCGCCGGCATCCCGCTGGACGTACTGCATCGCGTCGCCGCGATGGCCTCCGGCGGCATGGACACGCTGCCACACAACGGCGCGGTGATTACCCTGCTGGCAGTGACCGGGCTGACCCATCGGCAGGCCTACAAGGATGTCTTCGCGGTCACGCTCATCAAGACCATGGCGGTGTTCGTGGCGATCGGGCTGTACTACGCGTTCGGCCTGGTCTGACGCGGGGTGAACCGCCGCGCCAGCCGGCGAGGCTAAAATCACGCGGTGACCCACCCGCAACGCAAAATCATCCACGTGGACATGGATGCGTTCTATGCCTCCGTGGAACAGCGCGATGATCCTGCGCTGCGCGGAAAGCCCGTGGTGGTCGCGTGGCGCGGCGCGCGTTCGGTGGTGTGCGCGGCCAGCTACGAAGCGCGCACCTTCGGCATTCGCTCGGCGATGCCGGCAATCCGTGCCGAGCGGCTGTGCCCCGATGCGGTGTTCGTGCCGCCGGATTTCTCCCGCTACAAAGCCGTATCGCGGCAAATCCGCGATGTCTTCGAGCGCTATACCACGCTGGTTGAGCCGCTGTCGCTGGACGAAGCCTATCTCGACGTGACCTCACCCAAGCGCGACCTGGGCAGCGCCACCGCGATTGCCAGCGAGATCCGCGCCGCGATCTTCGAGGAAACAGCGCTCACGGCCTCGGCCGGCATTGCACCCAACAAGTTCCTGGCCAAGATCGCCAGCGACTGGAACAAGCCGAATGGGCAATGCGTGGTCAAGCCGCAGCAGATCCAGGCGTTCCTCGCGCACCTTCCGGTAGGTCGCCTGCCGGGCGTGGGCAAGGTGATGGCAGGCAAGCTTGCCGGACTGGGCATCGCCACCTGCACCGATTTGCGCAGCCTTGGCGCCGACGCGCTGGAGCAGCGCTTCGGGCGTTGGGGACGGCGCCTGCACGAGCTCTCGCTGGGCATCGACGAGCGCGCCGTGCAAACCGGGCGCGCCACGCTGCAGATCTCCAACGAAGACACCTTTCCCAGCGACCTTCCGTTGGGCGCGCTGGAACCGCATATCCGCAGGCTGGCAATCGACACCTGGAACGATTACGGTCGCGAGTGGCAGCGCCACCCCGGGCGAATTGCACGCACCGTGGTGCTGAAGCTGAAAACCTCGGACTTCCGCATCCTTACCCGCAGCCTGACCGCCAACGCGCCACCGACCAGCGAAACTGCACTGGTGCAAACCGCGTGCGACCTGCGCAATCGTGTGGCGCTGCCCAGCACTACCCGTTATCGACTGGTTGGCGTGGGACTTTCCGGCTTTGCCGAGGCCGACGGCCACCCGGCGCAGGAGGATCTGTTTCCGCCGCTTGAAAAGCCATGAGCAGCCGTTCCGGGTCTGGAATATTCACTCCGCTGGCAAGCGCTAGGCTGGGGAAATGCAAACCCGGACGCCCAGCGGGACCCCGCCTGAACAGGACTTGCCGACGTCCCGTTTGGGCGATGAGCTGCGCGGGGTTGCACAGTTGCTGGTGCGCGGCGTCACCACCACCACCGATCTTGCCGAAAGCGTGCATGCAAGCATTCTGGGAACGCCGGCACGGCTGGCCGGTTCTGCGCGCAGCGCCGCCCGCACGCGCGGCATTCCAGGAGTCGCATACGACAGCGTCCGCCGCACCGCGAACCTGGTGGGAACGGGGTTGGATGAAGTGCTTGCGCGGCTTCCATCGTGCTGGGCGGATGCAGCGCCGTCGCCCCGCCGCGAAGCCATGCTGGCAGTGCTCAACGGCGTGCTGGGCGACCACCTCGCCGCCACCGGAAACCCGCTTGCGCTGGCGGCCACGCTGCGCAGCAACGGCCGCCCGTTGGCATTGAACGAACACGCGCCAGGGCACGCATCGCCGCGCCTGCTGGTACAAGTCCACGGCCTGTGCATGAACGACCTGCAATGGCGTCACCGTGGCCATGACCATGGCCAGCACCTGGCCGCCGAGCACGGCTATACGGCGATCCACCTGCACTACAACAGCGGCCTGTCGATCGCTGAAAACGGCCGCGTGTTTTCCGTGCTGCTGCAACAGTTGCTGGAGCACTGGCCGGTACCTATCGAGCGCTTCGCCATCCTTGGCCACAGCATGGGCGGGCTGGTGGCCCGCGCCGCCATCCTCGACGCCACACGGCACTCACGCGACTGGGTGCAGCAGCTCGACCAAATCGTGTTCCTCGGCACGCCGCATCACGGCGCACCGCTGGAACGCGCCGGCAACGTACTGCAAACCGTGCTTGGGCTCACGCCGTGGACGGCGCCTTTCATGCGCCTTGGCCAGCTGCGCAGTGCCGGCATCCAGGACCTGCGCCACGGCACCATCGACGCCGCCCTTCCCCGCGATGCTCCCACTACCCCGCAGCTGCCCGCCGGCATTCGCGCCTATGCCGTGGCCGCATCCACCCAGGCCACCTCACCGGCACGCGCAGGCCGCCGGCTGCGCGGCGATGGCCTCGTGCCCATCGCCAGCGCCCTTGGCGAACACCGCGACCTGCGCCTCAACCTGCGGATTCCCCCTTCCCGCCAGCGATTGGTGGAGCGCACCGGACATCTGCAACTGCTCGGCAGCCCCGAGGTGTATCGCCACCTGCGGCGCTGGCTGGCTTAGTCGTCCAACCTGATCCCATTATTTGCCCTTTGTCGTCTGTGGACTGCGGGGCAGTCCTCCCTGCCCCCTCATTGCTTGCTTTGCCGTCGGTTCGCTTGGCATAGTCTGGGTGGATGACCGAAAACACCGCCTCCGCCCCCGGCCTGTCCCGCCAACAACTCAAGACGCTCACGCTAGCCGCATTGGGCGGCGCGCTGGAGTTTTACGACTTCGTCATATTCGTGTTTTTTGCCACCACGATGGGTGCGCTGTTCTTTCCGGCCGACACACCGCAGTGGCTGACGCTGGTGCAGACCTTCGGCATCTTTGCCGCCGGTTATCTGGCGCGGCCGCTGGGCGGCGTGCTGATGGCGCACTTCGGCGACCTGTCCGGGCGCAAGCGCATGTTCATGCTCAGCATCCTGCTGATGGCGGTTCCAACCCTGCTGATGGGCCTGCTGCCGACCTATGCACAGATCGGCATGGCAGCACCGCTGCTGCTGTTGCTGCTGAGGATCATGCAGGGTGCAGCCATCGGTGGCGAGGCGCCGGGCGCGTGGGTGTTCGTCAGCGAGCACGTGTCGCCGCGGCATCGCAACCTGGCTTGCGGTGCGCTGTCGCTGGGACTGCTGGCCGGCATCCTGATCGGCTCGCTGGTGGCGCGCGCAGTCAATGCCGCGTTCGATGACGCGCAGCTGCTGGCATGGGGCTGGCGCATTCCGTTCATCGTGGGCGGCGTGTTTGGCCTGCTGGCGCTGCACGTGCGCAGGCAGTTGCACGAAACGCCGGTATTCGCCGACATGCAGGCGCGGCGCGCGCTGTCGGCGGAGTTGCCGCTCAAGGCCGTGGTGCGCGATCACCTCGGCGCGGTGCTTCTTGGCATGCTGTTGACCTGGCTGCTCACCGCCGCGGTGGTGGTGACCATCCTGATGATGCCCACGTTCCTGCAGGGGATGGGCGTCAGCCGCGACGCCGCGCTGGCCGGCAATGCGCTGGCGGTGCTGGCGGCGATGGCGGCAAACCTGCTTGCCGGCGCGCTGGCCGACCGCTTCGGCGCCGGCCGCGTGCTGGCGCTGTGGAGCCTGCTGCTGGGCGTCGCGTTCTGGTGGTTCTATCGCGAGGCGCAGGCCGGCGCCTATTCGCAATGGCATTACGCCCTCGCCGGCAGCGCCGTGGGCCTGACCGCGATGATCCCGGCCATCGCGCTGAGTGGTTTCCCCGCGCGCGTGCGATTCTCCGGGCTGTCGTTTTCCTACAACGTGGCCTACGCCATCGCCGGCGGGCTGACGCCCGTGCTGCTGAGCCTGGCGATGAAGGACAACCCGGCAGCGCCGATGCAGTACATCGTGGCGATGTCGGCGCTTGGCATGGCGCTTGGCGGATATGTGGCCGTGCGGCAGGAGCGCGCAGGGGCGCCTTCAGCAGCCTGATCCTGCACGCCCTGTCAAGGGTGACGCAGGCTGCCGTGGCCGCGAGAATGGCAGGTTCCGCAGTCGCAGAACCCGCTTCGATGACCCAGATCTCCCCCGCCCTCGCCCGCAAGATCGCGTCCACGATTGCCGTTGAAATCGGTGCGCAGACCGCGCAGGTCGCGGCCGCCGTCGGCCTGCTGGACGAAGGCGCCACCGTGCCCTTCATCGCGCGCTACCGCAAGGAAGTGACCGGCGGGCTGGACGACACCCAGCTACGCAACCTGGAAACCCGGCTGACCTACCTGCGCGAAATGGAGGACCGCCGCGCGGCAATCCTGTCGAGCATCGCCGAACAGGGCAAGCTGACCGATGAACTGCGCGCCGACATCGAGGCCGCCGACAGCAAATCGCGCCTCGAAGACCTGTACCTGCCGTACAAGCAGAAGCGCCGCACCCGCGCGCAGATCGCGCGCGAAGCCGGGCTGGAACCACTGGCCGACGGGCTGCTGGCCGATCCGACCCTGGTGCCGGAAGACTTCGCCGCCGGCTTCGTCGATGCCGACAAGGGCGTGGCCGATGCCAAGGCCGCGCTGGAAGGCGCACGCGCCATCCTGATCGAACGCTGGGGCGAAGACGCGGCGCTGCTGGGCGAGCTGCGCGAGTGGCTGGCGCGCGAGGGCCTGATCCGCGCGAAGGTAGTGGAAGGCAAGGAGGCCGCGGGCGAGAAGTTCCGCGATTACTTCGACCACGCCGAACCGCTGGCGAAGATCCCCTCGCACCGAATGCTGGCGCTGTTGCGCGGCCGCCGCGAGGAGTTCCTCCAACTCGACCTGGATCCCGGCGCGGATGCCGAGGCGGGCCACCAGTACGCGGAAGGCCGCATCGCGCTGCACGCCGGCATCGATGCGCGCGGCCGCGCCGCCGACACCTGGCTGCGCAACGCGGTGCGGCTGGCGTGGCGCGCAAAGATCCACATGCACCTGCTGCTGGACCTGTTCAACCAGGCGCGCGAGAAGGCCGAGGGCGAGGCCATCGCGGTGTTCGGCGACAACCTCAAGGACCTGCTGCTGGCCGCGCCGGCCGGCCCGAAGGCCGTGCTGGGCCTCGATCCCGGCCTGCGCACCGGCGTGAAGGTGGCGGTGGTGGATGCCACCGGCAAACTGGTCGCCACCGACACCATCTATCCGCACGAACCCCGTCGCCAATGGGAGCAGTCGCTGGCGACGCTGAAGAAACTCTGCCTCGCCCACGGCGTGCAGCTCATCGCCATCGGCAACGGCACCGCCAGCCGCGAGACCGACAAGCTGGCCTTTGATCTGCTCAAGCTGGTGCCCGAGTTGAAGGCGCAGAAAATTGTCGTAAGCGAAGCGGGCGCGTCGGTGTATTCGGCGTCGGAACTGGCGGCGAAGGAGTTCCCGACGCTCGACGTGTCGCTGCGCGGCGCGGTCTCCATCGCCCGCCGCCTGCAGGATCCGCTGGCCGAGCTGGTGAAGATCGAGCCGAAGGCCATCGGCGTGGGCCAGTACCAGCACGACGTCGACCAGTACCGCCTCGCCCGCGCGCTGGATGCGAAGGTGGAGGACTGCGTGAACGCCGTGGGCGTGGACGTGAACACCGCCTCCGGCGCATTGCTGGCGCGCGTCTCCGGCCTGTCGACCACGGTAGCCGAGAACATCGTGGCGCATCGCGATGCCAACGGCGCGTTCAAATCGCGCAAGGCGCTGCTGAAGGTGGCGCGCCTGGGCGAGAAGACCTTCGAACAGTGCGCCGGCTTCCTGCGCATCATGGACGGCGAGCAGCCGCTGGACGCGTCCTCGGTGCATCCCGAAGCCTATCCGGTGGTCGAGCGCATCCTGGCGGCCGGCGGCAAGTCGGTGAAGCAGATCATCGGCGACAGCGCGTTCCTGCGTTCGCTCAAGCCCGCCCAGTTCACCGACGCGCGCTTCGGCGAACCCACCGTGCGCGACATCCTGAAGGAGCTGGAGAAGCCGGGCCGCGACCCGCGTCCGGAGTTCAAGGCAGCCAAGTTCGCCGACGGCGTGGAAAGCATCAAGGATCTGCAGCCCGGCATGGTGCTGGAAGGCGTGGTGAGCAACGTCGCCGCGTTCGGCGCGTTCGTGGACATCGGCGTGCACCAGGACGGACTGGTGCACATCTCCGCGCTGTCCGACCGCTACGTGAAGGACCCGCGCGAAGTGGTGAAGGCCGGCGACATCGTCAAGGTCAAGGTGCTGGAGGTGGACGTGGCGCGCAAGCGCATCGCGCTGAGCTGCCGCATGGACGACCCCATTGGAGAAACGCACCGCGACAGCCACCGAAGCAGCCCCGCGCAGCGCGACCCGCGTGCTGCCGGCGCGCAACGCAGCGCACCCAAACCGCAACCGCAACAAACCGCGCCGTTCAACAGCGCAATGGCGGATGCGCTCAAGCGACTGCGGCGCAGTTGATGACCGGCCATCCGCTGCCCGCGGCCTCATTCAACAGGCAGCGCCAACGGCGATAATGGGATGTGATGAGCCAACCGATTGCCATCAACGCGCTGGATCCACCGCCACAGCCGCCGGAGCCGCCGCTGGCTTCCGATTGCTGCGACAGCGGCTGCACAAGCTGCGTGCACGATGTGTATTCCGAGGAACTTGCCGCGTATCGCCAGGCGCTGGCCGCGTGGAAGCTGCGTCATCCCGACGCGAACGCGCGCGCCGGGTCGCTGGCAACGTAGCGCCAATACGCCGGTTCGCCCAGCGTCTGGCCGCTGATCGACACCCGGGTCGCGGCATCCACGGCCAGCGCCAGCGCGCCGTCGTGGAACGCCCAGCTCATCGCCTCGGCCTCCGCAGCCGCGCAGGCCACCGCCGATACGCGACGCGCCTGCTGCGGCAGCAGCCCTTCCCCACTGCGCTTGCCGCGCGCTTCCTTGAGCGTCCACAGCTGATGGAAGGCCGCAGGACGAGCGTCTTCAGGCAGGGCGCGCAGGCGCCGGGTTTCTTCCACGGAGAACACGAACCCGGCCAGTGCGTCCAGCTTGCGGGGCTTGCGCGGCACTTCGACATCCACTCCCACCGCCCGCGTGGCAATCGCGCAGACCAGCCAGTTGCCGCTATGGCTCAGCGACACCTGAAGCGCGCCCGGGGCGCCATCCACGCAGAGCAGTGGACGGCCATCCGCCTGCCGGCCCAGGGCAACCCGCGTCGCGTCCAATTGCAGCCACTGCGCCGCCGAATGACGCGCCAGCCAATGACCGGCAATGAAGCTGTCGCGCCGCGCCTGCACCCGCATCGCCCGCAGGCGATGCTGCTCCGCATCGGTCAACCAGTGCAACCCCGCCGCCTGCGCGCTGGCGGCAGTGTCATCCACACCCGCAAGGTGCAGCCGCACCTCCACCGTCATGCCGGCGCGCCGCTGCGCACTGGCTCAGTCCACCAGCGCCGGCAACAATTTTTCCGGCTCGGCCTGCACGTCCAGCACCAGCTCGCCGTCCACCGCATCCAGCGCCACCCGGCCACCGCCCGCCAACTTGCCGAACAGCAGCTCGTCCGCCAGCGGGCGCTTGACCTTGTCCTGGATCAGGCGCGCCATCGGGCGCGCGCCCATCAGCGGATCGAAGCCATGCTGGCCCAGCCACTCGCGCGCGGACGGCGTGGCCGACAGCGCCACCTGCTTCTCGTGCAGCTGCATTTCCAGTTCGATCAGGAACTTGTCCACGACGCGCAGGATGTGGTCGAACCCCAACGCCTGGAATTGCACCACCGCGTCCAGCCGGTTGCGGAACTCGGGCGTGAACCCGCGACGGATCGCCTCCATCGCGTCCGGGCTGTGATCCTGCTTGGTGAAGCCAATGCTGCGCCGCGCGGCCTGGGTGGCGCCGGCATTGGTGGTCATCACCACGATCACGTTGCGGAAATTGGCTTCGCGGCCGTTGGTATCGGTCAGCGAGCCGCGGTCCATGACCTGCAGCAGGATATTGAAGATGTCCGGATGCGCCTTCTCGATTTCGTCCAGCAACAACACGCAGTGCGGCGTCTTGACGATCTTCTCGGTCAGCAAGCCGCCCTGGTCGAAGCCGACATAGCCGGGGGGCGCGCCGATCAGGCGACTCACCGAATGCGGTTCCATGTATTCGGACATGTCGAAGCGGATCAGCTCGATCCCCAGCTGCATCGCCAGCTGGCGGGTGACCTCGGTCTTGCCCACGCCCGTTGGGCCGGCAAACAGGAAATTGCCGATCGGCTTGTCGGGATTGCCGAGACCCGAGCGCGCCAGCTTGATCGCGCTGGACAGCGTCTCGATGGCCGGATCCTGGCCGAAGATCACCATCTTCAGGTTGCGCTCCAGGTGCTGCAGCACGTCCTTGTCGGAGGCGCTGACCTGCTTGGCCGGGATGCGCGCCATCTTCGCCACGATGCCCTCGATTTCCTCCACGTCGATCAGGTGCTTGCGCGTTTCCTGCGGCAACAGGCGCTGGCGCGCACCGGCCTCGTCGATCACGTCGATGGCTTTGTCCGGCAACAGCCGATCGCCGATGTGCTTGACCGACAGATCCACCGCCGCCTTGATCGCGTCGTCGGCGTAGCTGACCCCGTGATGCGCCTCGTAGCGCGGCTTCAGCCCGTGCAGAATCTGGATTGCCTCGCCCACCGTGGGCTCGACGATGTCGATTTTCTGGAAGCGCCGCGCCAGCGCGCGATCTTTTTCGAATACGCCGCGGTATTCCTGGAACGTGGTGGAGCCAATGCAGCGCAGCTCGCCGTTGGCCAGCACCGGCTTGATCAGGTTGGACGCATCCATGGTGCCGCCGCTGGCCGAGCCGGCGCCGATGATGGTGTGGATTTCGTCGATGAACAAAATCGCCTCGGGCTGCTTCTTCAGCTCCGCCAGCACGCCTTTCAGGCGCTTTTCGAAATCGCCGCGGTACTTGGTGCCGGCCACCAGCGCGCCCAGGTCCAGCGCATAGATCACCGCGCCAGACAGGACATCGGGCACCTCGCCATCGACGATGCGCTTGGCCAAGCCTTCCGCCAGCGCGGTCTTGCCCACGCCGGATTCCCCCACGTACAGCGGGTTGTTCTTGCGTCGCCGGCACAGGACTTGGATGGTGCGCTCGATTTCGTCGCCACGCCCCACCAGCGGGTCGATCCTACCCGCCCGCGCCGCCTCGTTGAGGTTGGCGGCGAACTCGGTTAGCGGGTCGGCCTTGCTTTCGACATCGCCCGCCTCGCTCCTGGCCGCGCCTTCCTGCGCCTGCGGGCCAGCGTCATCCTCCGCGCGGGCGATGCCGTGCGAGATGTAATTGACCACGTCCAGCCGATGCACGTCCTGCTGATTGAGGAAATAGACGGCATGCGAGTCTTTCTCGCCGAAAATCGCCACCAGCACGTTGGCGCCCGTGACTTCCTTCTTGCCCGAGGACTGCACGTGATAGACCGCGCGCTGCAGCACGCGCTGGAAGCCGAGCGTGGGCTGGGTGTCGCGGCCATCGTCCTCGACGAAACGGTTTACCGATACTTCGATGGCATTGATCAGCTCATCGCGCAGTGCCGGCAAATCGGCCCCGGTGGCCCGCAGCACGGCCTCCGCCGACGGATTGTCGAGCAGGGCCAGCAACAGGTGTTCCACCGTCATGAATTCGAAACGCGCCTCGCGGGTGCGCTTGTAGCACTGGCCGATGGTTTGCTCGAGATCCTTGCTGAACATGGGGATGGAATCCTCCGGTACGTCAGCTTCCTATGTAGGGTGCATTCGTGCTCAGGGCAAGCCCCTGCAGGTTTCATGCCCGTTCCATCGTGCACAGCAGCGGGTGCTGGTTCAGCCTGGCGTATTCGTTGACCTGGGCGACCTTGGATTCCGCGATTTCGCGGGTGAAAACGCCGCAGACCCCGCGACCACGGGTATGCACGTGCAACATGACCTGGGTGGCAGCCTCCAGGCTCATCGAAAAAAACTGCATCAGCACATCGACCACGAAGTCCATGGGCGTGTAGTCGTCGTTCACCAGCAGCACCGTGTAGCGCGGTGGACGGGCGGCGTCCGGACGCGCGGGCGCGACCACGGTGCCGTGCTCATGCTGGTGCTGTGGCTTGTCGGGCTGGTTGGACATGGGTGAATTATACGAAGGCCTCGCCGCATGGACGACACTGGCGACAGCAGGGACAATACCGGCATGAACCATCAGGAACCCCGCGTCTGGCAACCGGACGTCACCGTGGCCACCGTGGCGGTGCGCGACGGCCGCCTGCTGTGCGTGGAAGAACGCGTGGCGGGCTGCCTGGTCATCAACCAGCCGGCCGGCCACCTGGAACCGGGCGAAAGTCTGTTGCAAGCGGCCGTGCGCGAAACCCGCGAGGAAACCGGCTGGAACGTGCGTCTGACCCATCTGGTGGGCAGCTACCAGTGGCAAGCCCCCGTCGCAGCCGATGGCAGCGGTGGCCGCCATTTCCTGCGCTTCGCATTTGCCGCCGAGCCGCTGGACCTGCTGCCCGACGCCACGCTGGATGAAGGCATCGTGCGTGCACTCTGGCTGGCGCCGGACGAACTGCTGGCCCAGGCCGCACGGCACCGCAGCCCGCTGGTCTGGAAGGTGGTGGCCGATTACCTGGGCGGCAGCCGGTATCCGCTGTCGCTGGTCCAGCAGCTGGCATGAACACGCGCAAGATCGTCGTCGGCGTCTCCGGCGGCGTGGATTCGTCGGTGGCCGCCCTGCTGCTGCGGGATGCCGGGTTCGAGGTCACCGGGCTGTTCATGCAGAACTGGGCCGATGACGACGCGCAGGACAGCGCGAGTGCCGCTGGAGGCAGGACGCCGAACGCGGCCGGTTCCGGCAACTGCCGCGCCGAAGACGACCGCCGCGACGCGGTCGCGGTGTGTGGCGCCCTGGGCATTCCCATCCGCTTCCGCGATTTCTCGCGTGAATACTGGGATGGCGTGTTCCGCCATTTCCTGGACGAGTACGCCGCCGGCCGCACGCCCAATCCGGACGTGCTGTGCAACCGCGAGATCAAGTTCAAGCATTTCCTCGACGCCGCGCGCGAACTGGGCGCGGAGGCCATCGCCACCGGGCATTACGCCCGCGTGGACCACGACGGCCGGCGTTTCCGCCTGCTGCGCGCGGCGGATCGCGGCAAGGACCAGAGCTATTTCCTGCACCAGCTGGGCCAGACCCAGCTGGCGGCCACCCACTTCCCGCTGGGCGGCCTGCACAAGAGCGAAATCCGCCGGATCGCCGCCGAACACGGCCTGCGCACCGCGCAAAAGAAGGATTCCACTGGCATCTGCTTCATCGGCGAGCGCGACTTTCGTGGTTTTCTGTCGCGCTACCTGCCCAGCCAACCGGGCGAGATACGCGTACCCGACGGCACCCGCATCGGCGAGCATCCCGGCGTGTTCTATTTCACCCTGGGCCAGCGCGAAGGACTGAACATCGGCGGCGTGCGCGGTCGCCCACAGGCGCCGTGGTTCGTGGTCGCCAAGGACGTGGAACGCAACATCCTGTACGTCGATCAGGGCCATGACAGCCCCTGGCTGCAATCCACCCTGCTGCGCAGCGAAACCGCGCACTGGATCGCGGGCACCCCGCCCGCGCGGCATTTCAGCTGCACCGCGCAGACCCGCTACCGCCAGCCGGACGAAGCCTGCGAGGTCGATGTCCGCGAGGATGGCAGCCTGTCGGTGCGGTTCGCGCGTGCGCAGCGCGCGGTCACGCCCGGTCAATCGCTGGTGCTCTACGATGGCGAGGTATGCCTGGGCGGCGCCGTGATTGCTTCCACCGATGCCCCCTTCCCCGGCACCCTCTCCGAGATTCCTGCATGAGCAACACCATCGACGACCGTGTCCTTGCCTTGGCCGGACTGCTGCAAGCGCTGGCCCAGGTTCGCCGCATCGCCGACACCGGCCAGTCGGAAAGTCGTCCGTTGCAGGCCGCGCTGGACAGCGTTTTCCGCATCGACGCGGCCACTACCGAAGCCGTCTATGGCGACGCCGGCAGCGTGCGCAGCGGGCTTCGCCTGCTGCGCGACTACCTTGCCAACGGCAGCAAGGACGAATCGCTGGGAAAATTGGCGTTGGCCGTACTGCAGCTGGAACGCCGCTTCGTGCGCAGCAGCGGGATCGTGGACAAGGTGCAGGCGGGCCTGCGCGACCTGCAGGCCAGCGCCAGCACGCTGGGCAGCACCCATCAGGACGTCACTGAAGGGCTGGCCAAGTTGTATGCCGACACCCTCAGCACCCTGCGCCCGCGGGTCATGGTGCAAGGCAACCCGCACTACCTTGGCCAGGCCGGCGTGGTCGCGGAAATCCGCGCGCTGCTGCTGGCCGCACTGCGTTCGGCCGTGCTGTGGCGACAGATGGGGGGCAGCCTGTGGGACTTCGTGTTCGCCCGCCGCAGCATGGCCGCCGCGATCGATGCAAGGCTGGGCTAGCCCGATGGCACGACGCCCGGCAATGCCGGGCGTCGCGTGACCACAGGGTCGGTGAAAATCAGGCCGCCACGGTCGCGGCCACGTCCTTGTATTCGCCGATCCGGTCAAAGTTCATGTAGCGGTAGATTTCGTCGCTCTTCTCGCTGATCACGCCCACGTCGGCCAGGTATTCGGCACGCGTCGGGATGCGCCCCAGCCGCGCGCAGATCGCCGCCAGTTCCGCCGAGCCCAGATAGACATTGGTGTTGCGGCCCAGGCGGTTGGGGAAGTTGCGGGTGCTGGTGGACATTGCGGTGGAACCTTCGCGGATCTGCGCCTGGTTGCCCATGCACAGCGAGCAACCCGGCATTTCGGTGCGCGCGCCGGCGGTGCCGAAGGTCGCGTAATGGCCTTCCTTGGTCAGCTCCGCTTCGTCCATCTTGGTCGGCGGCGCAATCCACAAACGCGTGGGCAGGTCGCGCTTGCCTTCCAGCAATTTGGCAGCAGCGCGGAAATGGCCGATGTTGGTCATGCAGCTGCCGATGAAGACTTCGTCGATGTGACTGCCGGCCACGTCGGACAAGGTCCTGGCGTCATCCGGGTCGTTCGGGCAGCACACGATGGGCTCGACGATATCGGCCAGATCGATCTCGATCACCGCCGCGTATTCGGCATCGGCATCCGCTTCCAGCAGTTGCGGATCCGCCAGCCAGGCCTCCATCTTCTTGATCCGGCGCGCCAGCGCGCGCGCGTCCTGGTAGCCCTGCGCGATCATGTTCTTCAACAGCACGATATTGCTGTTGATGTACTCCACGATCGGTTCCTTGTCGAGCTTGACCGTGCAGCCGGCCGCGGAACGCTCCGCCGACGCATCGGCAAGTTCGAACGCTTGCTCGATCTTCAACTCGGGCAAGCCTTCGATTTCCAGGATGCGGCCGGAGAAGATGTTCTTCTTGCCCTTCTTCTCCACGGTCAGCAGACCCGCCTTGATGGCGTACAGCGGGATCGCGTGGACCAGGTCACGCAGGGTGACGCCCGGCTGCAGCTTGCCCTTGAAGCGCACCAGCACCGATTCCGGCATGTCCAGCGGCATCACGCCGGTGGCCGCGGCGAACGCCACCAGGCCGGAGCCGGCCGGGAAGCTGATGCCGATCGGGAAACGGGTGTGGCTGTCGCCGCCGGTGCCAACGGTATCGGGCAGCAGCATGCGGTTGAGCCAACTGTGGATGATGCCGTCGCCCGGGCGCAGCGAAATGCCGCCACGGGTGGAGATGAACTCCGGCAGGGTGTGGTGGGTCTTCACATCGACCGGCTTCGGATACGCGGCGGTGTGGCAGAACGACTGCATCACCAGGTCGGCGCTGAAGCCCAGGCAGGCAAGGTCCTTCAACTCGTCGCGGGTCATCGGGCCGGTGGTGTCCTGGCTGCCCACCGAGGTCATCTTCGGCTCGCAGTAGGTGCCCGGGCGCATGCCCTTGCCTTCCGCCAGGCCGCAGGCGCGGCCGACGAGCTTCTGCGCGAGGGTGAAGCCCTTGCCGGTATCCGGCGGCACCACCGGCAGGCGGAACAGGTCGGTGGCCGGCAGTCCCAGCGCCTCGCGCGCCTTGGCGGTCAGGCCGCGGCCGATGATCAGCGGGATGCGGCCGCCGGCGCGCACTTCGTCAAACAGCACGTCCGACTTCAGCTCGAACTCGGCAATCACTTCGCCATTCTTGAGCGCCTTGCCGTCATACGGACGCAGCTCGATGACATCGCCATGCTCCATCTTCGCCACGTCCAGCTCGATCGGCAACGCGCCGGCGTCTTCCATCGTGTTGTAGAAGATCGGCGCGATCTTGCTGCCCAGGCACACGCCGCCAAAGCGCTTGTTGGGGATGAACGGAATGTCCTCACCCGTCCACCACAGCACGCTGTTGGTCGCGGATTTGCGGCTGGAGCCGGTACCCACCACGTCGCCGACATAGGCGACCAGATGGCCCTTGTCCTTCAGTGACAGGATTTCCTGCACCGGGCCGCGCTTGCCATCTTCCTCCGGCACGAACGCGGCGTCCGGGCGCTTGTTTTTCAGCATCGCCAGCGCATGCATGGGGATGTCCGGGCGGGTGGTGGCATCCGGCGCGGGCGAGAGATCATCGGTATTGGTTTCGCCCGGCACCTTGAACACGGTGACGGTGAGCGACGCCGGCACTTCCGGCTTGCTGGTGAACCATTCGGCGTCGGCCCAGCTCTGCAGCACGGCCTGCGCATTGGCGTTGCCGGCCTTGGCCTTCTCTTCCACGTCGTGGAAGGCGTCGAACACCAGCAGCGTGTGCTTCAAGCCGTTGGCGGCAATGGCGCCCAACTCGGCATCGTCCAGCAACTGCACCAGCGGCGCCACGTTGTAGCCGCCCAGCATGGTGCCCAGCAGCTCGGTGGCGCGCGCACGCGAAACCAGCGCGTTGGTTTCGCTGCCAAACGCCAGCGCGGCCAGGTAGCTGGCCTTGACCTTGGCGGCATCGTCCACGCCGGCCGGCACGCGGTGGGTGATGAGATCGAGCAGGAAGTCCGCATCGCCCGCAGGCGGGTTCTTCAACAATTCGATGACATCGGCGGTCTGCTGCGCGGTCAGCGGCAGCGGCGGGATGCCGAGGGCGGCGCGTTCGGCGGCGTGTTGACGATAGGCGTCCAGCATGGGGGTGTCCTTGCGTGTGCAACGGGTGGGAAAGAGAGCCTCAGTGTTTCGGAACGATCAACTTCAGGCCCTTGAAGTAATCGCGGTAAAAGTCGGCGTCAAAGGTGATCAGTGCATCGCATTGCAGCAAGGCATGTGCGCCGATCAGGAACTCGGAAATCGGGCGATGCTCACCCGCGCGTTGACGCTGGCGGCGCTGCATCTCGCCCGCGCGCAGCGCGGATTTGGCTTCCACCGCGCTGTAATGCACGCCCATTTCCTCCAGCGCGCCCAGCGCTTCGGCACCGTTGCGCAACGCACCGGAGACCAGCGCCAGCGCGGCATCGCAGACCACCACGCGGCCTGCGCCCAGCGACTGGCGCAGGCAGGCTTCCGCCGCATCGGCCCGCGCGCCATTGCTCAGCAACTCGATCAGCACCGGGGCATCCACCGCGATCACGAGGCTGCGCCCTTGCCGCCCGCGGGCGCATCCAGCGCGAATTTGCCGCGCACCCTGGAAATGGCGTCATCCACATGCTTGCTCAGCACGATGCGGCCGCCGTCCAGCTCCACCTTCAGCACGCTGCCTTTGGTCAGCCCCAGCGCATCGCGCACCGCCTTCGGCAGGGTGATCTGGCCGCGTTCGGCAACGGTGGCTTCCATGGCACCTGTCCGGGAGAGAGGTAGGCCACGATTATACATACTTTTTCATGCATACTTTCGTGACCAACGGGCACCCGAACCACCGCAGTTGCCTACCCCAGGGTGGTGCGTGCACCGCCTGCATGCTTGGCCAGGTACAGCGCCCGGTCGGCGCGCTGGAACAGCTGCGCCGGGGCTTCATCCTGATTGCCCAGGGTCACCAGGCCCGCGCTGAAGGTGACGTAATTGGGGCCCACGTCACCCGAATACCACTGCCCGTGGCGGGCGAACGCGGAATGCAGGCGTTGGCTGAGCGTCCAGGCGCCTTCCTGGTTCGTGTCCGTCAGCACCAGCGCAAACAAATCCCCGCCCAATCTTGCCGGCAAGTCCGACGTCCGGCTGACCGCGCGCAGCAATTTGGCTGTTTCGATCAACACCCCGTCGCCCATCGCATGCGACCAGCTTTCGTTGATTTGCCGAAGGTGGTCGAGATCCAGCAGCAGCAGGCTCAACGGCTGGCCGTGGCGCTTGGAACGCGAGAAATTCTGCGCCAGGTGCTCATCGAAGGCGCGCCCGTTGGGCAGCGCGGTCAAGCCGTCCTCGTGCGCCTGCCGCGCGAATTCCAGCGACTGCTGCTCCAGCTGCGCCGCAAATTCATCCCGTTCGCGACTGGCGGCCAACAGCTGGCGCGCCTGCCGTTGCAGCTCGGCGCTGCATTCGTCCAGCTGAATTCCCAGCCGGAGCGATTCGCGCCGCTCACCCGCACCGCTCATCCAGCCCGCGGCGATACCCGCCACCAGCACCAGCAGCAGCCCGATCCATGCCCACGCCCACGGGATTCCGCTGCTCGCGGGCTGCGACACCTGCGCTGCCACCGGCAAACTGGCGGCAAGCGACGCCAGCAACATGGCTGCAAGCCCGAACATTCGATTGATCAATGCCTTTCCCGTCATCGACGCTCAATCCGATTTAACATCGAAACCGCACAATGATCGATAGCCGTCCCCTCGCGACGGCATCCCCCTTGCGGACCAGGAGCCCGTCCATGCGCAATTCCTTCGCTACCCAATCCAACCTCCACGTTAACGGCACCGACTACGCTTTCCACAGTCTGCCGGTGCTGGGCCAGCGCTTCGATCTCACCCGTCTGCCCTATTCGCTGAAGATCCTGCTGGAAAACCTGCTGCGCCACGAGGACGGGGTCAGCGTACACCCGGCGCATATCGAAGCACTGGCGAGCTGGAACCCGCTGGCGGAGCCCGACACCGAAATCGCCTTCATGCCGGCGCGGGTCATCCTCCAGGACTTCACCGGGGTACCCTGCGTGGTGGATCTGGCGGCGATGCGCGACGCAGTGGTGAAGCTGGGCGGCCGGCCCGAGCAGATCAATCCGCAAATCCCGTCCGAGCTGGTCATCGACCATTCCGTGCAGGTGGATGCCTTCGCCCGCCCTGATGCGCTGGATATCAACGGCCGCTTCGAATTCGAGCGCAACACCGAACGCTACGGCTTCCTGCGCTGGGGGCAAAAGGCATTCGGCAATTTCAAGGTGGTGCCGCCCAATACCGGCATCGTCCACCAGGTGAATCTGGAATACCTGGCGCGGGTGGTGGTGCGGCGCGAGATCGAGGGCCAGCTGTGGGCCTTCCCCGACACGTTGTTCGGCACCGACAGCCACACCACCATGGTGAATGGCTTGGGCATTCTTGGCTGGGGCGTGGGCGGCATCGAGGCCGAAGCGGCGATGCTGGGCCAACCTGCCTCCATGCTCATCCCGCAGGTGGTGGGCTTCAAACTGAGCGGCCAGCTGCCGGAAGGCGCCACCGCCACCGACCTGGTGCTCACCGTCACCGATATGCTGCGCAAGCACGGCGTGGTCGGCAAGTTCGTGGAGTTTTTCGGCACCGGTCTTCAGCACCTGCCGCTGGCCGAACGCGCCACCATCGGCAACATGTCGCCCGAATACGGGGCCACCTGCGCGATCTTCCCGATCGACGCCGAATCACTGAATTATCTGCGCCTGTCCGGGCGCAGCGAAGACAAAATCGCGCTGGTGGAGGCCTATGCCAAAGCCCAGGGCCTGTGGCATGCGCCAGGAATGCCGGAAGCGCGCTACAGCTCCACCCTGGAACTGGACATGGCCACGGTACAGCCCTCGCTGGCCGGCCCCAAGCGCCCGCAGGACCGCGTGCTGCTGACCGACATGCAAACCGCCAGCCGCACGGCCATCACCCAGCTCACCCGCAGCCGCGACCAGCGCAACGAAGAGGTGTCCAACTTCATCGCCGAAGGCGGCGGCGCGGCGGTCGGCAATGAACAGCATGGCAAGGGCCATGCCGACATCCAGATCGGCGGCGCCCAGCATCGGCTCAAGGATGGCGCGGTGGTGATCGCCGCCATCACCTCGTGTACCAACACCTCCAACCCGGCCGTGATGCTGGGCGCGGGCCTGCTGGCACGCAACGCCGCCGCACGCGGGCTGACCCGCAAGCCGTGGGTCAAGACCTCGCTGGCCCCCGGATCGCGGGTGGTGACCGACTACCTGCAAAAGGCCGGGCTGCTGGATGCGCTGGAGAAAATCGGGTTCTACACCGTTGGCTATGGCTGCACCACCTGCATCGGCAACTCCGGCCCGCTGCCGGTGGAAGTCAGCGCAGGCATTGCCGCGGGGGATTTGTGCGTGGCGGCGGTGCTGTCTGGCAACCGCAACTTCGAGGGCCGCATCCACGCCGAAGTGAAGATGAACTACCTGGCCAGCCCGCCGCTGGTGGTGGCCTACGCGCTGGCCGGCAGCACCGAGGTTGACCTGACCTGCGAGCCGCTGGGAACGGGCACCGATGGGCAACCCGTGTACCTGAAGGACATCTGGCCCACCAACAAGGACATCGCAGACACCATTCTGGCCACCGTGGGCCCGGAGATGTTCAAGGCCAACTACGCCGACGTGTTCAAGGGTGACGCGCGCTGGAACGCAATCACTTCGCCCGACGGCCAGCTGTATGTCTGGGATGCGGCATCGACCTATATCAAGAATCCGCCCTACTTCGACGGCATGACCATGCACGTCGGCACCATCGCCGACATCCATGGCGCACGCGTGCTGGGCCTGTTCGGCGACTCCATCACCACCGACCACATCTCCCCGGCCGGCAGCATCAAGAAGGACTCGCCGGCTGGCCGCTACCTGCAGGCGCGCGGCGTCCTGCCGGGCGACTTCAACAGCTACGGCTCGCGCCGCGGCAACGATGACGTGATGGTGCGCGGCACCTTCGCCAACATCCGCATCAAGAATCTCTTCTTCGGCGGCGAGGAAGGGGGCAACACCCTGTACTTCGGCGCGCAGCCACCGGAAAAGATGGCCATCTTCGATGCCGCCGAAAAATACAAGACCGACGGCACCCCGCTGATCGTCATCGCCGGCAAGGAATACGGCACCGGCTCCAGCCGCGACTGGGCGGCCAAGGGCACGCTGCTGCTGGGGGTCAAGGCGGTGATTGCCGAAAGCTTCGAACGCATCCACCGCTCCAACCTGGTCGGAATGGGCGTGCTGCCGCTGCAATTCGTCGATGGCCAGAACGCCACCTCGCTAGGACTGGACGGCACCGAAACCTACGCCATCACCGGGCTGGCCGACGGCGCGGCGAAGACCGCCACCGTCACCGCCACCGCTGCCAATGGCGCCAGCAAGACGTTCAGCGCCAGCGTGCTGCTGCTGACGCCCAAGGAGGTGGAGTACTTCCGCCATGGCGGCGTGTTGCAGTACGTGCTGCGGCAGCTGGCGGGCAAACAGGCCGGGTAACGCCCGGCCGGCACGCGCGGCGACGTTCGCCCTGGCAGGCGGCGTCGCCGCGGCCGCTCAGCTCTCCACGACGCCCATCTCGTCAAGCGCGTTGCGCATCAGGCTGCGTGCGGCGTCACTGAGTTTTTCATTGTCCAGCGCGTAGCGGATGGTGGCTTCGATCAAGCCGATGTGGGTGCCGCAATCAAAGCGCGTGCCATGGAAACGGAACGCATCCACGCGCTCGCTGTCCAGCAGGGCAGCGATGGCGTCGGTCAGCTGGATCTCGCCGCCGGCACCCTTCGGCGTGCGTTCGAGCAAATCGAAGATCGACGGAGTCAGGATGTAGCGCCCGACCACGGCAAGATTGCTGGGGGCCACGTCCGGATCCGGTTTTTCGACGATCTGGTGAATCCGGCCCGACTGCCCATCGAACGCCGCGGTGGCGACGATGCCATAGCTCGCGGTTTGCTCGTGCGGCACGTCCTGCACGGCCACCACGCTGCCGCCACTGTGCTGCGCATGGTCTGCCATCTGCTTGAGCGCACCATCACCACGGCTCCAGATCAAATCATCCGGCAACAGCACCGCGAACGGCGCATCGCCCACCACGGGCCTGGCGCACAGCACCGCATGACCCAGCCCCAACGCCTCGGCCTGGGTCACGAACACCGCACGAACGCCATCTGGCAGCACATTGCGGATCAACGCCAACTGCTCGGTCTTGCCGGCCTTTTCCAGCTTCTGTTCGAGTTCGTACGCCTTGTCGAAATAATCGGCCACCGCATGCTTGTAGCGGTTGGTGACGAAGACCAGGGTGTCGCACCCGGCGGCAATGGCCTCATCCACCGCGTACTGGATCAGCGGCCGATCGATGATCGGCAGCATCTCCTTGGGAACGGTCTTGGTGGCGGGCAGGAAACGGGTGCCGAGGCCGGCGACCGGGAACACCGCCGTGCGAATGCGCTGTGGGTTGTGTGCAGGAGTCATGCGGGAAGTTTAATGGAAGCGCGTCTGCTTGCCGGGAAACGCGACCACATTGACCGGCTGCACCTTGCCCTCCTCGGCAGCCGCGGCGAACTGCGACACCGCGTCGCGCAGCGCGCACTCCAGTGCGGTCAGGTCGTAGTCGCGCACGCCGGCCCGCAGCCGCTGCAGCGCCAGCTCCACCTGCTCCGCCGCCGCTACGTGCGGCATGGCCTGCAGGATCCCGGGGTGCTGCGTCCGGCTGTAGCGCTCGTCCGGATGGAACAGGGTTTCGTGCAGCCGTTCGCCGGGGCGCAGGCCGATGTACTCGATCGCCACCTCCGTGCGCGGGCGCTTTCCGGCGAGACGAATCATGTGCTCGGCCAGCAGCTCGATCGACACCGGTTCGCCCATGTCCAGCGTGTAAATCGCCTGTTGCTCGCCCATCGAGGCCGCCTGCAGGATCAGCAGGCAGGCTTCCGGGATGGTCATGAAGTAACGCGTGACCTCGGGGTCGGTCACCGTCACCGGCCCGCCACGCCGGATCTGCTCGCGAAACAGCGGCACCACGCTGCCCGCCGAATCCAGCACGTTGCCGAAACGCACCGTCACCATGCGCGTGGATTGCGAGTCCGCCAGCGCTTGGCACGCGAGTTCCGACAGCCGCTTGGTCGCGCCCAGCACGTTCACCGGATCCACGGCCTTGTCGGTGGAAATCAGCACGAAGGTGCCCACGCCCGCCGCGCGGCTTGCGCGCGCCACGATGTCGGTGGCAAGCACGTTGTTGCGCACTGCCTCACGCAGTTGCCCTTGCAACAGCGGCACCTGCTTGTAGGCGGCTGCATGGAACACCGCGTCCGCGCCACCAAGCCGCAAGGCATGGGCAATCACCGCCGGGTCGCCGCAGTCGCCAAGCACGGGGATGCAGTGGATGCCGGGGAAATCCGCACGCAGCCGCGCCTCGATGGTCACCAGCGCCAACTCATCAAGTTCGATCAACACCAGCCGCCGCACGCCGTGGCGCGCGCATTGCCGGCACAATTCCGAACCAATGGAGCCGCCGGCGCCCGTCACCAAAACCGAGCGCGCAGCCAGCCAGCGGCGGACGGCGTTCCAGTCGGTGGCGTGCGGCTGGCGTCCCAGCAAATCCTCGATCGCCACTTCTTTCAACTGGCCCGCCTGCTGGCGCCCTTCCAGGATATCGGCCAGCTTCGGTACCGTGCGGAACGGCAACCCGCTGTCCTCGCAGTGTCCGATCACCCGTCGCAGCGACGGTCCATCCAGCGAAGGCATCGCGATGACCAGCAGCTGCGCATCGGTTTCCCGCGCAATTCGCGCCACGTGCTCGATCGTGCCCAATACCGGCAGGCCCAGCAGGCGGGCACCGCGCAGCGCTGCGGCATCGTCGAGGAACCCGATTGGCGCATACCGCCCGCTGCGGCGCAGGTCGCGCAGCAGCGCCTCGCCGGAATGGCCTGCGCCAAGGATCAGGACCCGCTCGGCGCCTTCCGCAGCCTGTCGCCGCCGTTGATCCTTCCATGCGCGAACCAGCAGCCGGGGCATCCCCATCAGGCAGGTCAACACGAACGGATACAGCAGCAGCGCCGCGCGCGAGACCTGTTCAAGCCGGCTGTAGAAGAACAACCCGACCACCAGCGCCAATAGCCCCAACAGGCTGGCCTTGACGATATTCAGCAGGTCGGGAACGCTGGCAAACCGCCATAATCCGCGATACAGCCCAACCCGCCACGACACCAGCCCCTGCGCCACCAGCACGATGGCCACGGTCCCCGACAGCGGCGCCAGTCCCTGCGACGATGCCTGCATCGAGAAGCGCAGGTAGTGCAAGCCCTGCCAGCACACCCACACCATCACCAGGTCATGCGCAATCACCGCCAAGCGCGGTAACCGGTGGTGCAGGCGATCAGCCCAGCGGCTCACTCAGGCGCGCCCATGCCGCAGCCGCAACGATGCGGCCAGGTCGAGGCTCGCCAGCGCGAAGACGAGTGCCGCAAGCCTCGCAGGCGCGGCGACTTGCACGCCACCCGTCTCGCGCCTAGACCACCGCATAGTTCAACAGCGGCTTCACCGTGCCCCACTCCTTGCAGCTCGGGCACTGCCAGTGGTGACTGCGCGCGCCAAAGCCGCAACGGTTGCAGCGATAGCTGGGGTTGCGCACCAGCAGCTGGTCGGTAATGAGCTTGAGATCCTGCAGGGTCGAGGTGGGCTCGGCCCCATCCGCCAGGCTCAAGTCGATCAGCGCAGCCTCGCCGCGCACCGACGGGCGATCCTTGAGCTGCTGCGCGAGGAAACTGCGGGCCGCGCCAACGCCGTCTTCCACTTCGATCATCTTGGCCAGCGCAAGCACCGGCGAAATGCCGCGATAGTGCTCGCACATTTCGCTGAGGAACGCGCGCGCGCCGGAGCGCTCACCCACCCGGGCATAATTTTCCAGCAACGCGGGCAGGATCACCGGCAAGTAATCCGGATCGTGCCGCGCCGCCCGTTCAAGGGCACGGATCGCGCCCTGCGGGTTGCCGGCCTCGGCCTCCAGGCGCCCCTCGATGATGCCCGCGCGCACCGCACTCGGGTCTGCGGCATAGGCGCGCGCAATTGCTGCACGCGCGGGCTCAGCCTCGCCATTGGCGCGATGCCGGTCCGCCAGCTCGCATTCGAACTGCCCGATCAGCTTTCCCATGGTTTCGCCGGTGAGCTGCTCGTAGCGGCCGGCATTGTGGATGGCCTTTTCCCAGTCGCGCTCGGACTGGTAAATGGCGATCAAATGCTTGTGCGCCAGCGGCGTGCGCTGATCCAGTTGCGCCAGATCGTTGAACACCGTCTCGGCGCGATCCAGCAGGCCCGCACGCATGTAGTCCTCACCCAGCGCAGACAGCGCCTGCACCTTCTGCGTATCGCTGAGGTCGCTGCGCAGTGCGAGTGCCTGATGCAGGCGGATGGCGCGATCCACCTCGCCGCGACGGCGGAACAGATGCCCCAGCGCGACCTGGGTTTCAAACGTGTCCTTGTCCAGCTCGGCGATGTGCAGGAACAGCTCGATCGCCTTGTCCGGCTGCTCGTTCAGCAGGTAATTCAACCCGCGGAAATAGGTCGTGGAGAGCTTGCTGACCCGGTGCCCGCTGTGCTGTTCGCCGCCGCGACGACCGATCACCCAGCCGGCCAGCGCCGCCGACGGCACGAAAATGACGAACCACATCCACTGGTCAAGCCAATCCATCGTTCAGGCTCCTGCCGGGGGTTTTGCCGCACGTGCCGCCGATTCGGCGCGCCGCAGCCGGCGACGCAGCGGCGCCACGACGCCCACGGCAAGGGTCGTTCCGCCTACCAGCACGCCCAGCAACAAGGCGAGCAGCACGCACAACCCAAGACTGCCGCGCAGCACGGCAAACCCGAGGTCAAGCAGCACCGACTGGGTGTTGAGCACGCCCACCACAGCCCCCAGCAACAGGCAGGCAATGGCGGCCAGAAGTCGAATCAATCGAACCACGGAAGGTATTTGCAATGCGGAATTGGCGACAAGCTTAACGGACTCGGGCGCGTGCGATCAGCCCCGGCACGGTTGCCAATGATCCGGTTCAGTCTTGCACGGGCAGCGGCAACACGCCGGTGACCCGTTCGCGCAGTTCCTTGCCGGGCTTGAAGTGCGGCACATATTTGCCGGGCAGCGCAACGGCGTCGCCGGTCTTGGGGTTGCGGCCGGTACGCGGTGGCCGGTAATGCAGGGAAAAACTGCCGAATCCACGGATCTCGATCCGCTCGCCGGACGCCAGCGAACCGCCCATCATTTGCAGCAACGCCTTCACCGCCATGTCGACATCGTCCGACTTGAGGTGCGGCTGGCGGTGTGCGAGCAGTTCGATGAGTTCGGATTTGGTCATGTCGTGCGAAGTCGCGACGCGGCGACGACGGCCTGGCCGAAGCCAGACCGCCGTGCGCCGGATGCCGGATGGATCAGTCGGCCTTGTTGTTCAGCTGTTCGCGCAACAGCGCACCCAGCTTGGTGGTGCCGCTGGCAGCGTCGGCGTGGGCCTTGTTGTACTCGGCGAAGGCTTCCGCGGTTTCCGCATCGTCCTTGCCCTTGATCGACAACTGCAGGCTGCGGCCCTTGCGGTCCATGCCCACGAACTTGGCCTCGACCTGCTGACCGACCTTCAGCACCTGGCTGGCATCGTCCACGCGATCTTCGGAGATGTCGCGCGCCATCACGTAGCCTTCCACGCCATCGCCCAGGTCGATGGTGGCGCCCTTGGCGTCCACTTCCTTGACGCTGCCGGTGACCTTGGTGCCCTTCGGATGGGTCGCCATGAACTGGCCCATCGGGTCCTGTTCCATCTGCTTGACGCCCAGCGAAATGCGCTCGCGTTCCGGATCGACCGCCAGCACCACCGCTTCCAGGGTGTCGCCCTTCTTGTAATTGCGGGCAACTTCTTCGCCGGTGGAGTTCCAGCTGATGTCGGACAGGTGGATCAGGCCGTCGATGCCGCCGTCCAGGCCGATGAAGATGCCGAAATCGGTGATCGACTTGATCTGGCCGGACACCTTGTCGCCCTTCTTGTGGATGGCGGCGAAGGTTTCCCACGGATTGCTGGTGACCTGCTTGATGCCCAGCGAGATGCGGCGACGCTCTTCATCCACGTCCAGCACCATGACTTCGACCTCGTCACCGACCTGCACCACCTTGGCCGGGTTGACGTTCTTGTTGGTCCAGTCCATTTCGGAGACGTGCACCAGCCCTTCCACGCCCGGCTCGATCTCGACGAATGCGCCGTAATCGGTGACGTTGCTGACCTTGCCGAACACGCGGCAGTTGGACGGATAGCGACGCGCGATGTTGTCCCACGGATCCTCGCCCATCTGCTTCAGGCCCAGCGACACGCGGTTGCGCTCCTTGTCGTACTTGAGCACGCGCACATCGAGTTCCTGGCCGACTTCAACGACTTCGGACGGATGGCGCACGCGCTTCCAGGCCATGTCGGTGATATGCAGCAGGCCGTCGATGCCGCCGAGGTCGACGAACGCGCCGTAGTCGGTCAGGTTCTTGACCACGCCCTTCAGCACGGCGCCCTCGACCAGCTTCTCGAGCAGCTGCTCGCGCTCTTCCGAATGCTCGGTCTCGACCACCGCGCGGCGGGAGACGACCACGTTGTTGCGCTTGCGGTCCAGCTTGATGAGCTTGAACTCCAGCTCCTTGCCTTCCAGGTACACCGGGTCGCGCACCGGGCGCACATCGACCAGCGAACCGGGCAGGAATGCGCGGACGTCCTTGATATCGACGGTGAAGCCGCCCTTCACCTTGCCGCTGATGCGACCGACGATGGTGGCATTGGCTTCCAGCGCCTCTTCCAGCTCGTCCCACACCATGGCGCGCTTGGCCTTCTCGCGCGACAGCACGGTTTCGCCAAAGCCGTTTTCCAGCGAATCAAGGGCAACCTTGACCTCGTCGCCAACGCCGACGTCGATTTCACCTGCGTCGTTGCGGAACTGCTCGATCGGGACGATGCCTTCGGACTTCAGGCCGGCGTTGATGACCACGACGTCGTTGGTCACGGCGACCACGATGCCCTTGACGATGGCGCCGGGCTTGATCTTGGCCCAATTGGCCTGGCTGGCTTCAAACAGTTCGGCGAAGGATTCGGTAGCTACGGAATTCATGTGAAATCTCGGGTGGATACACAGGCAGCCCGCACTGACGGAGCTGCCCACCTTGGGGTTGGCGTTTGCACGAAATCGCGCGCGGCCATGTGTGGATGAAGGAAAACCGCGGGCACGGATGCGCCCACGGTGCGGTTCTGCAACGAAAGAAACGCGCCCGCCTTACGGCGTGGGGCGGGACACGACATCCAGCACCTGCGCGACCACCAGATCGATCGCCAGGCCGGTGGTGTCGATGTGGACGGCGTCATCGGCCGGCCGCAGCGGCGCCACCGTGCGACTGGCATCGCGGGCATCGCGGGCGAGAATCTCGCGTAGCAGACCATCCATTGTGACGGAAACACCCTTGTCCTTCAACTGCTTATAGCGTCTTTCGGCACGCTCATCGGCGCTGGCGGTCAAAAACACCTTGAACGGGGCGTCCGGGAAGATCACCGTCCCCATGTCGCGACCGTCGGCCACCAGCCCGGGCAGCAGGCGGCAGGCCCGCTGGCGATCTTTCAGTGCCGCGCGCACTTCGGGGATGGCCGCAATGGCCGAGGCCGCCGAACCCGCCGTTTCGGTGCGCAACTCGTCCGTTGCATCCACGCCGTTCACGATCACGCGCGGCTCGCCGGACGGCGTGTCACGGAAGCCGATGTCGGTATCGAAGGTGCAGCGCACCAGCGCGGAGGCGTCGGACAGGTCGATGTCGGACCAGCCGGCGGCAATGCCCACCGCCCGGTACAACGCGCCGGAGTCGAGGTAGTGCCAGCCCAGGCGCTGGGCAACGATGCGGCTGATGGTGCCCTTGCCGGAGCCGGACGGGCCATCGATGGTGAGAACGGGGGCGGCAGTATCCATCCCGTGATTATGCGGGCATGCCGCCGATTCCGCCCCACTTGCCGGCCAAAGCGAACGACGACGGGGCAACCTGTTGATCCAGCAGCCGAATACCCGCTAGAATGTGCGGCTTCGCGTTTCTCCATCATTCTTTTTGCCGAGGTTTCATCATGAAGGTCCTGTCCTCCCTGAAGTCGGCGAAGGCCCGTCACCGCGACTGCAAGGTGGTTCGCCGTCGTGGCAAGGTCTTCGTGATCTGCAAGTCCAACCCGCGTTTCAAGGCGCGCCAGCGCTGATCCCCGGACTGGCCGCGCGCCAGCCCCCGGAACGCACAGACAAAGGCCGCCGCGTGCGGCCTTTGTCATTGCGGCCTGTCCCCCGCGCCGGCAATCCGGCATAGAATCCAAGGCTTCCGTCGCCCGATCCGGGAGTATCGCCATGAATCTTCTGTCCCGCAGCCTTCTCCTCGCCGCACTCGCCAGCGCCTCGGGCATTGCCTGTGCAGGCGACACCCTGTTGATCGAGCGCGTGCAGGAATCGCCGACCAATGTCCCTACCCGCGGGATGAGCACCGCGCAGGTCCAGGCGAAATTCGGCGCGCCCTCGGAACGGCTCGATCCGCGCGGCGGCCAGAAGCACGCCTGGCCCACGATCAACCGCTGGGTGTACCCCACCTTCACCGTGTATTTCGAGCACAACCGGGTGATCGACGCGGTGGCCAACAAGGCCAGCCCCGACGAGATCGGCCCGAAGCCCGCAACCCGCTGACCAATGCCCGAACATTCCGTGCGCTTCCCCGCCGAGTGGGAACCCCAGGCGGCGATCCTGATCGCGTGGCCGCATGCCGACACGGACTGGGCCGAACGCCTGGGCAGCGTCGAAGAGACCTATATTGCGCTGGTGGCGGCGATCACCCGCTTCCAGCCCGTGCTCATCTGCGTGGCCGACGATGACGTGGAAACCTACGCCGATATTCGCCTGCGCTCGAACCGGGTGAACATGGAGCGCGTGCGCTTCGTGCCCGCGAGCTACGACGACACCTGGCTGCGCGACAGCGGCCCGATCACGCTGCGCGAGAATGGCGGCTTCCGCCTGCTGGATTTCCGCTTCACCGCCTGGGGCGGCAAGTTCGAGGCCGGACGCGACGACCGGCTGGTGGAGACGCTGGCCGCGCAGGGGCTGTTCGGCAACGCGGTCCGCCAGCGCATCGATTTCGCGCTGGAAGGCGGCGCCATCGAAACCGACGGCACTGGCACCCTGCTGACCACCTGGACCTGCCTGCACGAGCGCCACCCCGAAGCCAGCCGCGAGGAACTCAGCGCGACGCTGTCGGACTGCCTGCATCAGGAGCGGGTGTTGTGGCTCGACCACGGCGCCCTGGAGGGCGACGACACCGACGCCCATATCGACACCCTCGCCCGCTTCGCGCCGGGCGATGCCATCGTGTTCCAGGCCTGTGACGACGCCACCGATTCGCACCATCCGGGGCTCAAGGCGATGGCGGAAGAACTCGCCGCGCTGCGCACCCGCGACGGCAAGCCCTACCGGCTGTTCCCGCTGCCGTGGGCGCAGCCCGTGCTCGACGAAGGCCGGCGGCTGGCGGCGAGCTACGCCAACTTCCTGATCGTCAACGGCGCGGTGTTGATGCCGGCTTACGGCGACGCGGCCGACAATGCCGCAGCCGTCGTGCTGGCGCAGGCCTTCCCCGGCCGCGAGATCGTGCAAGTGCCCTGCCGCCCGCTGATCTGGCAGAACGGCAGCCTGCACTGCATCACCATGCAATTGCCGGAGGGTCTGGTCTGATGTCCAGGTACAGCAAGCTTCCCGTCGCGCTGGTGCAGGAGCGCAACCACGGCGACGCTGAGGCCAACCTCGCGGTCATCGAATCGCGCGTGGCCGAGGCGGCGCAGTCCGGCGCGAAACTCGTCCTGCTGCAGGAACTGCACAACGGCGCGTATTTCTGCCAGCACGAAGCGGTCTGCGAATTCGACCTGGCCGAACCGATTCCCGGCCCTTCGACTGCGCGCCTGTCGATGCTGGCAAAACAGCATGGCGTGGTGCTGGTCAGCTCGCTGTTCGAGAAGCGCGCCGCCGGCCTGTACCACAACACCGCGGTGGTCTTCGATGCCGACGGCAGCATCGCCGGCAAATACCGCAAGATGCACATCCCGGACGACCCCGGCTTCTACGAGAAGTTCTACTTCACCCCCGGCGACCTTGGTTTCAACCCAATCGACACCAGCGTCGGCAAGCTCGGCGTGCTGGTGTGCTGGGACCAGTGGTACCCGGAAGCAGCGCGCCTGATGGCGCTGGCTGGCGCCGAACTGCTGCTGTATCCCACCGCCATCGGCTGGGATCCTGACGACGCCCAAGACGAAAAAACCCGCCAGCGCGATGCCTGGATCCTGAGCCATCGCGGCCACGCCGTGGCGAACGGATTGCCGGTGCTCAGCTGCAACCGCGTCGGCCACGAAGCGTCGCCGCTGGGCGCGTCCGGCATCGACTTCTGGGGCAACAGCCACGTGCTGGGGCCGCAGGGCGAGTTCGTCGCCGAGGCCGCCACCGACCCTACCCTGCTGCTGGCCGAGGTGGACATGCAGCGCAGCGAACACGTGCGGCGGATCTGGCCATTCCTGCGCGACCGCCGCATCGACGCCTACGGCGATTTGGCGAAGCGTTACCGTGATTGACCCGTCCACGCCGGCAAGCGCCGGGTACGCGGGCCAACCCGTCGTCGAAGTCGAACGCGACGGCGTCCACTACACCCTGCTCGGCACCGCCCACGTCTCCAGGACCAGTATCGAGGCGGTGCGCGCCGCGATCGACAGCGGCCGCTTCGATGCGGTGGCGGTGGAGCTGGACGAGCAGCGCCACAAGGCGCTGACCCAGCCGGATTCACTGGCGCAGCTGGATCTGGTCAAGGTGATCCGCGAGCGCAAGGTCGCCCCGTTCGCCGCCAACCTGGCATTGGCGGCCTACCAGCGCCGGCTTGCCGAGCAGTTGGGGATCGAGCCCGGCGCCGAATTGAAGACGGCCGCGACCGAAGCCGTGGCGCGCGGCCTGTCGATGCAGCTGATCGACCGCGACGTGGGCATCACCTTCCGCCGCATCCTGCAAGGCTTGCGTTGGTGGGATCGGATGAAGCTGATCAGCAGCGTCGGGGCGGGCTTGTTTGCCAGCGACGAGGTCTCGGAAGACGACATCGAACGCCTGAAAGAAGGCGACATGCTGGAATCCAGCTTCGGCGATTTTGCGCGCGACACGCCTTCGCTGTACGCCAGCCTGATCGACGAACGCGACCAGTACATGGCAGCCAAGTTGCGCGAACGCGGCGACGGCGCCAAGCGCGTGCTGGCAGTGATCGGCGCTGGCCACCTGAAAGGCATGGCGGCCTACCTGGCCGACGACCAGCGCCTGCCGGACGCGGCGACCACCCAGCTCACGCACGTCGCCAAGAAACGCAACATCCCGTGGATCACCCTGACCTTGATGGCGCTGATTGCCGGCGGCATCGGCTGGGGCTATTTCCACGGCGGCCGCGATCTCGGCCGCGACCTGCTGCTGCAGTGGTTCGCCTGGACCGGCGGCCTGGCGGCACTGGGTGCGCTGCTGGCGCGCGGGCATGTACTCAGCATTCTTGCCGCCGCGGTTGCCGCGCCGCTGAAGCCGTTCCGGCCAGGCTTGCCGCCGGGCATGTTCAGCGCGCTGGCGGAAGTCCACCTGCGCAAGCCCGCCTATCCGGACTTCCTGGCGCTGCGCGACGACGCGCAGACGCTGGGTGGCTGGTACCGCAATCGCGTGTGCCGGGTGGTGCTGGTGTTCCTGCTGACCAACCTCGGCAGCGCGGTGGGCGTGTGGATCTCCGGCGCCGCCATCCTCGGCAAGCTGATGCATTGACCGGGATGCCGGCGCTGCGCCATCTTCTGGCATCGCCCCTACCCTGCTGCCATGCACCCGCTGATCTGCCGACTGGATGATGCGCCCGAGGCGCCGTTCCCCGCCGTGGAACAGGCGCTGACCGATCCCGACGGACTGCTGGCGGTGGGCGGCGACCTGTCGCCCACGCGCTTTCTCACTGCCTATCGCAACGGCATTTTTCCGTGGTTTTCCGACGGCCAGCCGATCCTGTGGTGGAGCCCGGCGCAGCGGGCGGTCTTCCGCACCGACGGGGTGCACCTGCCGGATCGGCTGCGCCGACGGCTGCGCAACAGCGGCTGGCACGTGCGCGCGGACACCGCCTTCGCGCGCGTGGTTGCCGGCTGCGCCGCGCCCCGTGCCGGGCACGCGGGCGGCACGTGGATCACTGCGGGGATGCGCGCGGCATATCGGGAACTGCACCAGCTTGGCCATGCCCACAGCATCGAGGTATTCGACGGCGAACGCCTGATCGGCGGTCTGCTGGGGCTGTCGTTCGGGCACGTATTTTGCGGCGACAGCATGTATTCCGCCGAATCCGGCGCGTCGTCACTTGCGCTGGCGATCCTGGCCCGGCGCCTGCGGGACTGGGGCTGGCCGCTGATCGACGCGCAAATCCCGAATCCGCACACACGACGGCTGGGCGTGGCGTGCTGGAGTCGGGACGACTACCAGGCGGCGCTGGCCGACCTGCGCGACCTGCCTGCGGAAGCCGGCAGTTGGACGCAGCGCTTCGGCACGTGGCCGGCCAGCGGGCTGGAGCGCAGCTGACCCCTTCAGACCCGGCCATTTCCGGATGCAGCAGGAAGGCCAGGGCCACGCCCTGCACTGTTGATTTAACGGGTTTTTTGCGAATGCCAGGCTTCCGTGGCATAATTCCGGACTTTCGGGCCTAGCGCCCGGCTACAACGGCACAAGTCAGGACCCATGGCGAAAGACGACGTCATCGAATTCGAAGGTACGATCTCCGAAACCCTTCCGAACACCATGTTTCGGGTGAAACTGGAGAACGGCCACGAAATCATCGCCCACATCTCCGGCCGCATGCGCAAGAACTACATCCGCATCCTCACCGGCGACCGGGTCAAGATCGAAATGACCCCCTACGATCTGACCAAGGGTCGAATTACCTATCGCCATCGTTGACTCGATGGCCATTGCCGTGGCACACGCCCGGCAGCCGTGAGCAAAGCGCCCCTGCCGGGGCGTTTTCCGTTTTCGCGCCTGCGTTGACCTGCATCATGGGGATCACGCCACGGGCAGGCACAGACTGCGGTCATCCGATCAGGAGCCCGCCATGTCCACCCGCTACCCCACCGTGTCCACCAACATCCTCGACGCCATCGGCGACACCCCGCTGCTGGAGATCGACGGCGTCTTTGCCAAATGCGAGTTCCTCAACCCGTCGGGCTCGATAAAGGCGCGCATCGCGCACTACATCGTCGAACGCGCGGAACAGGCCGGCCTGCTCAAGCCCGGCGACACCATCGTGGAAGCCACCAGCGGCAATACCGGCAATGCGTTCTCGATGGTGGCCGCGGTCAAGGGTTACCGCATGCTGGTGGTGATGCCCGAAGGGCTGTCCAGCGAGCGCGTCGCCATTTCCCGCGCCTACGGCGCCGAGGTGCTGTTCTGCGGCAACTTCCACGTCAATGCCGCGCTGGAGCGGGCACGCGAGCTTGGCCGCCAGCCCGGCTTCTTCTTCCCGGGCCAGTTCGAAAACGAATGGAACGTGGATGAAAACCGCGAGCTGCTGGGCCCGGAAATACTGGCGCAGCTTCCCGCCGGCTGCGTCCCCGACGCCTTCGTGCATGGCGTGGGCACTGGCGGCACGCTGATCGGCGTTGGCCAGGCATTGCGCGCAGCCAATCCCGACGTCCGCCTGTTCGCGATGGAACCGTCCGAATCGCGCACCATCCTGTGCGGCGAAGTGGCGCTGCACCAGATCGAGGGCATTTCCGACGGCTTCATCCCCGGCATCTTCGCCCGCCACAGCGCGCTGGTGGGCGGCACCATCAACGTCTCCAGCGAGGATGCCGTGGAAGAAATGCGCAAACTGGCGAGGACGCGCGGCCTGCTGTGCGGCCCCAGCTCAGGCGCGCACCTGCTGGCTGCGCAGCGCATCCGCCAGCAATTCCCGGAATTGAAAACCGTGGTCACCATCCTCGACGATGAAGGCGAAAAGTATCTGCACGACTTCTACATGCCGCCCGCAGCCGGCACCGGCACGCCATTGCCATTTCACTGAGCGGCATGGGCGTTGGATGAGCGCCGCCCCATGGCGCGCAGGCCGTTCGAACCGGTTGCGAATGGGCTGCGCGTCTAGTATGAAGTTCAACGCAAGGGGATTGCCCTCGCGTCAGGCTGTCCAGCGCTTCACTCCTCGAAGGGACAACACGTGCTGCACACCCGGTCGCGCGCATCGATGATTCATCGGCTGTCCCTGAGCATCTGGGGCCTGTTCCTGGCCCTGCTCCTGCTGCTTGCCGCTGCCGGCTATGTGGCCATGCGGGTGGCCGCCGACAAGATCGTGCCGATGCTGGCGCAGCACACCGTCGAATTGCGCGCCAACGCCAGCGAAGGCCTGTTTCCGCAGGCCGAGCGCAGCGTGGCGCGGCTGCAGCATGAACTGCTTTGGCGGCTTGCCCGCACCGACCATGAGGCCACGCTGGCGCGTTTCGACACCCTGTTTGCACGCAGCCCGGACGGCCTGTGGCGGCTGCGCCCGGAACTGGTGAATGCGGAAAGCGCGCCCACGCTGTACCTGCACCAGACACCGCAGGGCCTGAGCGAATCCGTCCGGCTGCGCGCGGTGGTGGCCTATGACCTGCTGCGCGAACAGGGGCCTGCGCTGGCGCCACCGTTTTTTTCCGTCTACATGGATTTCGTGGAAGACGGGCTGATGGTGTATTCCCCCGGCATCGACTGGGGCAACGGCGCGGACGCCAGCGCCACCAACACCGGCTACCCCACCATGCAAGGCTCCGAGCCACGCCGCAACCCGCTGCGCAAGGTGTTCTGGACGCCCGTGTATCTGGACAAACAGGCCAACACCTGGATGGTGTCGGTCATCAAACCGCTGGATTGGCAAGGCCAGTGGGTGGGTACCGTGGGGCACGACGTCTCGATCCAGACCCTGCTCGACAAGGTGTCTGCAAGCAGCGACGACACCGCCACCCAGCTCATCCTCAGCGCAACTGGCGACCTGATCGCCCATCCGCAGCTGCGTCAGCGCATCGCCGCTGCCAACGGCCAGCTGAAGGTTTCGACGCTCAACGATCCGCTGCTGACGCAAGTGCATCGGATGATCGAGCGCAGCGGCGCCGACAAAGGCGCGGGACGCACGCCCGACGGCAGCCAATGGGTGGCGTGGGCGAAGATCCAGGGACCGGGCTGGTATCAGGTGCTCCTGTTGCCGCAGGCGCGGGTCAACCTGTTGCTGGCATGGGGCCTGGCCGCCTTGTTCGGCCTGGGTGCGCTGGGCCTGCTGCCCGCGCTCTGGCTGCTGCGGCGGCGGGTGCGTTCGCTGGTTGCGCAACCGCTGCAGCGGCTGACCAAGGCGGTGGATGAGCTTGGCCAAGGCGGCGAACCCCAACCCATCGCGATGGCGAGCGACGACGAACTTGGCCATCTGGCCGAAGCGTTCGACGCAATGGTGGAGGAACTGGTGCAGAAGCGGGCCATGCAGTTCGCCCATGCGCGGGCGTTGCAGACCGAGGTGGATGAGCGCCGCCGCTTCATGACCCGTCTGGAAGAAGAGCGCGCGCGCCTGTTGGCGCTGCTGGGTGCAATGAAGCTGAGCGTCCTGCTGGTCGGCAGCAACGACCAGGTGATCTATTGCAATGCCGCCTTCCTCGCCATGTGGGGAATCCCCGAAGGCACCACGCTTGTGGGGCGGACGACCCTGGAGGGGCTGGAATCCGCGAAACACCTGATGCAGGACCCGGAGCTGGTTGCGGAACAGCGCATCAACTCCGTCGCCAACAGGGACAAGCCTCTCCAGCTGGAAATCCGCCTGCGCGACGGCCGCATCATCACCCATCATTCGCACCCGGTACACGACGCGCACGGCCACTACATCGGCCGGCTCTGGGTGCAGGAGGACGTGACCCATGAACGTGAAGTCGCCGCACAGTTGGTGCGCCTGGCCGAACACGACGCCCTGACCGACCTGTACAACCGGCGTCGCTTCGAAGACGAGCTGTCGCGCTTCTTCCACGATGCCGAACGCACCCCCAGTCAGGCGGCGCTGCTGTTCTTCGACCTCGACGAATTCAAATACATCAACGACACCTTCGGGCACCGCGCGGGCGATACGGTACTCAATCAAGTGGCCATCGAGGCGCGCCCACTGGTGCGGGATACCGACACCCTGTTCCGCCTCGGTGGCGACGAATTCGCCGTATTCATGCCCCACGCCACCCTGGACGATGCCCAACATCTCGCCGATCGCATCGTGCGCAACATCGCGCAGACGCCACAGACCGTGCAGGCGCAGAGCATGCGCCTCACCACCAGCCTGGGCATCGCCCACTTCCCCAGCCACGCCAACAACGCGGAAGAGTTGGTCGCCCATGCGGACACGGCGATGTACATGGCCAAACATGCCGGCAAGAACCGCTGGAGCATCTACCATCCGGACCGGGACCTTTCCAGGGAAATGGCAAGCCGCCTGGCGTGGAACGACCGCATCGCGCGGGCGCTCGACAACAATCTGCTGCGCCTGCACTTCCAGGGCGTCTATCACACCGGGAACGGCCACCTGGCGCACCTGGAAGCCCTGATCCGGATGGAAGACGAAGCCAACCCAGGGCAGCTGATCATGCCCGCGCAATTCATCGGCCAAGCGGAAAAGAGCGGCAAGATCCTGGACATCGATCGCTGGGTGATTCACGAGAGCATCCGCCTGCTGGCCGTACACCCGCACCTGCCCGGCATCGCCATCAATATCTCGGGTCGCTCGTTCGACGATCCCGACCTGCCCGGCTTCATCAGCAGCCAACTGCAGGAGCAGCACGTTGCAGCCAGGCGCCTGCTGGTCGAGCTGACCGAAACCGCGGCGGTGTCCGACATGGGCGATGCCGCGCGCTTCATCGCCGCATTGCGCCGCACCGGCTGCAGCATCTGCCTGGACGATTTCGGCACCGGCTTCTCGTCCTTTGCCTACCTCAAGCACCTGAAGGCCGACGTACTCAAGATCGACGGCATGTTCATCCGCGACCTGCCGCTGGAAATCGACAACCAGGTCTTCGTGCGCGCGATCATCGAAGTGGCGCACGGCATGGGCAAGCAGACCGTGGCCGAGTTCGTGGAAGACGGCAGAACCCTGTTGATGCTGCGCGAAATGGGCGTGGACATGGTGCAGGGTTACCACATGGACAAACCCAAGGCCGACCATCCGGCGCTGCGCCACCCATCGGCAGGACAGCGACACTGATTGCACGGACAGGCACGGGCAGTGACTGCCTGCGTGTCGTGCCGCAGCGCTGCGACGCCTCCGTTCAAGACATTCACGAAACCCATTGGCCGCTGAATTGGAATTCGTGAAAATTCCGGATTCTTGCGTTCCTACACGCGCCCTGCACACGCGCCGCATCAATCTCGATGCACGCCCGTTGCGCGGGCCATTTCGCCTTGACAGGCTGCTAGGCAATCGCATTCCGTGCAGGCATCAGCGACAAACCGATTCGGCTTGCCGAGTGCCCAGTCGATGGCGTCACCCAACCGGGCAAGCGCGTCACGGCTTTCCGGCAGATAGTCTCCATAGGCGTGGAATTCGTGGTTCATGTGTGTCCAGACGTCCAGGCGCACCTGGCCACCTTGCCCAGCGACCGTTTTCGCAAAGTCACGGATCATGTCGACGAGGATTTCCTTGCCACCTGCCTGCAAGTAGATAGGCCCTAGACCGGTGAAGTCTTGGCAGATTGGCGACAATTCGGCATCGCTCAGGGGCTGGCCACCCTTGAGCCACGCGGCGAACTGGAGGGTCATGTAGCCCTGAACAAGGTCGTAGGGGTCATTTCCGAACTGGCTCTCGCCCCGTCGCCCGACATCGGTCCACGGGCTGAGACCAAGCGTCAGGGCTGGTTTCGGCAAACCAGCCTGGTGCGCTCCGATCAAGGTCATCAAGGCCAGGTGACCGCCGGCCGAATCTCCGCAGAGTACGATGGCTCCCGGATCAATGCCCCGTTCAAGCAGATGGCGGTAGGCCGCCAATCCATCCTCAAGTTGTGCGGGATGCGAGTGCTCGGGCGTCAATCGATAGTCCGGGGCGAATACCGCGACGCCCAGGGTATGGGCAAGGCAGGCGACGAAATGATGTGAGACACCGGCATAGAAGGTGTATCCGCCGCCATGGAAATGCAGGAGCGTTGCGTCACGGCAGCGAACCTTGGGCAGGAACCAGTGGCCACGCGGCTCGTCCGGGCCGGTTGGCCGAACCTCGACATCGGGATAGGTGTCGAGCAACGCATAGACGCTGTCGAAGTAGGCTCGACTGGCCGCGATATTGTCGCTCAGGCGAAAAGCATGGTTGAACTGGGCACGGAAATACAATGTTCCGTATTCGACCAGAATGGGCCATTCCGCAACCAGCGGCCGGCCAAGCACCCGCCGGACCAGCACACTCGCTGCGACCCTTCCTGAAATCGCCATGCTGCGCAGCTTGTGCGAAAAGCGGCCCTGAATTATCGTTTTCTTCATCTCGCGCTCCAGCGTTAAACTGTCGCGATGATGCCAACGACGGTTTTTTGCCGCTAGAACGGAAACGACATCGAATGCCCCGCCCAGCTGCGTTCATGCATATCCCCTCAGCCGCCCTCGGTGCTTGCCTCTTGGCCGGCGTTGAACGCGATACGCGCGGCTGTGTTCTGGAAGAGGCGGAACGTTTCAATTACTACCCGGCAACGCCGATGGTGGTGATCTCATGGATTTTCGAGGGGACGCTGCATATGGTCGAGGAAGGTGGGTCGAGTTTCCAACCGATGCTCAGGCCGGCGTTGCCGCGTCTCGTCGTTTCCGGACCGCAACGCCGCCCTTCGGTCAGCTGGTCGCCAGGCGAGGTACATGCGCTATCGGTCGGCTTTTATCCCGAAGCCATCGGCCGACTGATTGGCCGACCCATCGATCTCTATTTCGACCAGCACCTGCCGCTGGAAACGGTGGCTCCTACCGCACTTCTGCAAGCCTGTGAAGCCGTCTTCGGCGCCGCCGACCAGGATCCGTTTGCCGTGCTGGAGGCACAGTTCCAACCCTTGTGGCGAGAACCGCGCCAAGCCAGCCCTGCCCCGTATCTGGGCAACTGGGTTCGATTACTGACGACACGCGCCACGCATTCGACCGCCGGGCAAAGCCTACGCCAGTGGCAGCGTCGGGTCCGCGACTGGACGGGCCAGAGCTACCGCGATCTGCAGCTTTTTGTCCGCGTCGAGGAAGCATTCATCCGCCGCACTGAAACGTGCAACAGCAGCGCACCGGACCTCGCCGACATTGCCGCCGACGCTGGCTTTGCCGACCAGTCGCACATGGGGCGCGAAGTCCGCCGGGTTACCGGCTTGTCGCCAGCCCGCTTTGGCGAACGCCTGGCGAACGACGAGGCCTTTTGGTATTACCGATTGGTGGAATCGTCTCGGAAAGAGGATTGCAAAGCAGGGGGAGTTACTTGCCGAATTTAGACCTCAACTTGGTGATGATTTCGTCGACAGTAGAACCATCGCTCGTGGGCGCTTCAACACCGGCCTCTACAAAGGTCCGCCAGATGAACAATGTCATGTCAGCCCCATCGAAATCTTCGGTGGAGGATAGCCCCGGCTTACGCCGTGCTGCGCATTCTCATACCCCCACACAGCTTTGGACAAGATAAAGGCCAGAACCCTGGATTTCATTGGGAATTCCGGCCTGTATTGGACTTGCTTGGATCAGAACATGGAGGTGGATGGCTGCCGCCCGAAAAACTGGCTATCTGGTTTAGTCAGCACTTCTGCGGGTTGCTGCGGTCAAACTCGTCTGCGATTGGATGTCGGTTCAATTCCCAAACCCGGAATCGAACCCGCGTCCGCATGGTGGTTCAAACGGAGGGCTCGGCGGCTGCGTCATTGCCGGCGGCGGGGTCGGTAAGCCGCCGAATCGTCAGGGCGCAGCGTTGTTCAATCAAGGTATTGATTTGCTCAACCACAGCATTGCCAGCAAAACGGCGTCCGGGATCAGACTGGAGCTTGCGCGCCGTCGCTGGCAGTAACTTTGCCAATTCCAGAATTCGCCGTTTGGCCTGCGCCTTGGTAAAACCTACGCCTTCGGCGAACTGCTCCCAGTGCCGCGCCTGGACTTCGCTGAACTTGTACTTGCTGCCGATTTTCATCGCCATCTTCTGCGTCAGGGTTGGATACACCGCCGTCGACAGCGTGTCGTAGAACGGTGCCAGAACGGGGGCCGTGCCTGACTTACCATCTAAATACAGCAGAGAGAAATTCTTGGCGTGCGCATCATGATTGCCGATCAGCGCATTGAAGATCACGCAGTCGAGCAGTCGCAGAACCTGCGGTGCACTGGGGCGCGTCGCACTGCGCACCAGAGCAAAACACTGCGCCAGATCCGGACCACCTTCATTCTGGTATTTCATTTCGGGCACCACGCCCAGTGCTTGGCACAAGTCCTCTTGATGAAGCCGTTGCCGGTGCCCCTGCGCATCGATCAGTCGGTCGTAGCGCTCAACCAACAGAAACGAACGATCCAACACCCAATGGACTTTTGATTTTGCTGGCTTGAGCTGCATGGCCTCAGCCAGCACCATGCAAAATCCTTCGTTGATCACGCTGTCTTCAACAGCGTGGATGGCCGGTTTCAGGATGTGCGAGCTAGGCGTGCCGTTGAGGGGCAGCCCGATGCGCGTACCATCGAAAACCACTGGCAGCTTGTCTTGCGCGCCAGCCAAGGAAAGCCGCAAGCCGTCTTTGCCTGCCAGCATGGGACGACGCGGCAATTCATCCAGGATGGCAACGACTTCGTCGTCGCTCAGCCATTGAACGTCATCGGTGCGGGTCGGCACAGGCAAAGCCTGCCCCGGCTCAAGGAACGTCACGGCTCCGGCGCATTCGCCACCGATGTGGTCCAGCAGCGCAAAGTCGTTCTGGCCCGAGACCTGGAACTGCTGCGCAATCAGGCGGCGCATCTGCCCTTCCGGTAGAAGACCAGCAAAGAAGGGACGCGTTTTGCGATCATCGAACGGCTCCGCTTGCAGCGGCAGCGAGGCGGACAAGGCCACGGCGTCTTTATGTGACAGCCAATCGGGTGCGTAGCAAAAGTTTAGTCGTCCATCGACCAGCGCCAACGTGCCGACACGATCTGCGAAAAGCCAGACTTCCAGCTCATGTGCCATGGTTGCCACCTTCACGTTGATCGTCGGTCACCGACGACGGCAAGCCGCTCAACTGGATCTCACCACCCAGTGCATCAACGACCCGCAGTACGTTTTCCAGTCGCAAGGTGGGCTTGCCTGCTTCAAGGTCGACAATGAAGCGCACACCCACCCCAGCCGCTAGCGCCAGCCGGGGCTGTGTCAGCCCGAGCTGCTTGCGAGCGGCACGCAGTGCATCGCCGAGTTGTTGAGGTGATCGAATGGATGTCATGGCGCCATAAGTTTCCCGTTCGGGAAATTATCAGGCACAACCGGACTAAGTGCAAGGGATATTTCCCGACCGGGAATGTTGTGCATGGTTAGGGCATGATTCAGTCTTTTGTTTCCCGATCGGGAAGCAAAAGACAGCTCTCATTCCAAATTGACACGCATTCACACCCAATGTGGCGCGGTTTCCTGAGGATTGGCAGGGATGCTTGCAGACTTTGCGGCTACGTTCTCTTGAGCAACCCGAGCAGGGCTAGAACGCAAAACAGCGCGCCCGCATAGAAGGTAAATGACGCTCCGAACTGATCCCACAGGAGTCCAGCGAGCGCGCTGGCGACCAGCATCGCGACACCACTGATCAAATTGAAGACGCCGTAAGCCGTGCCGCGCAGATCGGCAGGTGCAGTGTCCGCCACCATCGTGGCCAGCAATCCCTGGGTCATGCCCATATGCACGCCCCATAGCGCCACACCCGCGACGACCGTCGTCCAGTGGTCGTTCCTGGCCAACACCAGATCGGCGCAAATCAGTACAACCAGGCCCCACGCCAACAAGGTCTTGTGGTTCATGCGATCGGACAGCTTGCCGAAGGGGTAGGCTGCGCCGGCATAAACCAGATTCATCGCCACCATCACCAGCGGCACCAGTGCCACCGGAATGCCGCCTTGTTGGGCACGAAGCACCAGGAAGGCCTCGCTGAACCTGGCCAGGGTGAACACCGCACCGACAACGACCACCCACCAATACGAGGCGCTGAGTCGCATGATGTTCTCGCGGCAGATCGGGTTGGTCTTCTTTCCCTCCAGATGTCGTTCGGGCTCGCGGACTCCGAAAACCAGCAGCAGCACAGCGAGCGTGCCCGGTATCACTGCAACCCAGAAGACTGCACGAAAGTCGTTGGCCCAGAGCAGCATCAGGCCAACGGCCAGTAATGGACCGACGAATGCGCCGACCGTATCCAGCGACTGCCGCAGACCGAAGGCGGCGCCCCGGACTTCGCTGGGAGTGATGTCCGCTACGAGTGCATCGCGCGGCGCGCCGCGAATCCCCTTGCCGATGCGGTCGAGAAAGCGTGCGGTAAGCACCATGCCGACTGAGGGTGCCAAGGCAAACAGTGGCTTGGTCAGCGCACCCAGCGCATAACCGGCCACCGCCAGGCCCTTGCGCTTGCCCAGGTAATCGCTGAGCGTGCCGGAAAACACCTTGACGATGAGCGCAGTCGATTCAGCGACTCCCTCGATCAGGCCCACGGTCAATGCGCTTGCTCCCAACACGCCGACCATGAACAGCGGCAGCAGGCTATGGATCATTTCCGATGAGATATCCATAAGCATGCTGACAAAGCCGAGAATCCAGATTCCCGCGGGAATTGTTCGGATTTCTCTTGAAGTTCTTGTCATGTCGATCCTGGGTAAGTTGGCGTGTCTTTGTTCGATCGACTCTTAACCTTGGCTGAAATGCAATGATGCTCATGCCCGCCAAAGCCACAGCAGCACCCGCTATATCCCATGTTGAAGGTCGTATGCCATCCACCGCCCACAACCAGACCAGGGCAGCGCCGATATAGACCCCGCCGTCGGCGGCGTATACACGACCTGATGCGGCGTCGTGCAAGGTCAGCAGCCACGCAAATGCGGCCAGGCTGGCCGCCGCAGGCAGCAGCAGCCACGCAGACCCGCCTTGCCGTAGCCAAAGCCACGGCAAATAGCAACCGACGATTTCCGCAATCACGGTGATGAGGTAAAGCAAGAACGTCTTCACGCCGTCGCTCCGACCGCTCCCGCTAGCTCCTCGCGGCAATGATGAATCTCAATAGTGGAGTGGACGATTTCTTCATGCACCGACAGGCGCTCACGCACTACATCGGGCGTCAGCGCTGCGTCATGGGTCACCACCGTCATCGCGCACGAATAAACCTGCTTGCCCACGCGCCAGACGTGCAGGTCGGCGATCCGGGTGTCACCGCCGTCCGCCCCGGTTTCCACAACCTCACGAATCCCATCGACCACCGGATGATCCATCTCGCGGTCGAGCAGCACCTTGCCGGTATCGACAATGAGCCCCTTGGCCCAGACTGCCACCAGCACGGCACCGACGATGCCCATAACCGGGTCCAACCACGACCAGCCGTACATCCAACCACCAAACAGAGCCACAATGGCGAGAACCGAAGTGGCCGCGTCAGCGATGACGTGCAGGTACGCCGATTTCAGATTGAGATCGTGATGGTGATCGTGGTGGTCATGGCCGTGATCGTGTCCATGCGAATGACCGTGATCGTGATGGTGCGCCTTGCCGAGAATCAGCGCGCAGACGACATTCACCGCTAGCCCGAGAATAGCGATCACAATCGCCTCCTGGTACTGAATGGGTTGCGGCGAGACGATCCGCTCTACTGAGCCGACCACCATCATCACGGCCACTCCAAGCAGGAAGATGGCGCTGGCAAAGCCACCCAGAATCTCGATTTTCCAGGTGCCAAACGCGAAGCGCGGATCCTTCGCATACCGCCGGGCGGTAGCATAGGCCATCGCGGAAAGCCCGATCGCAACGGCATGGGAGCTCATGTGCCAGCCGTCTGCCAGCAAGGCCATCGAGTTGTACCACCAGCCCGCAGCGATCTCGACCACCATCATGACAGCGGTGATCCACATCACCACCCGAGTACTTCGCTCGGCGGCGTCGTTGCCAGTATCGAAGACGTGGTCGTGTATCCAGTTGGACAGGTTCTCGGTATGCATGATGGATCTCACTTCAGGTAGGCGCGAAGGACATCGATCAACTCATCGGCACCTTGGCCTTGGCGGATTGACAAGGCCGCACTCGTGGCATCGAATGGACTGGGCTGGCTCAACTGCATGACCTCACTGGAAGACCTCGCCCGCAAGGCGGGCGTCGGTCGCGTCAATCTGGACGCCCTGGCCTTGCAGTACCGCGAAGACTGGCTGTCCAGCATCAAGACCAAGATCATGTTGGGAATCATCCCGTGAAGTCGCCGCGCTGACGGTGCCGACGCAAGCGAGGCCACTCAGCACCAACCCAAGGAGCATCGAGTGGCCAAGAAGTCTCACAAGATTGGTAGGCGAGTATGAGCCACACCGTCCGTGAAAGTCGAAGCTGATGGGCCGGGTGCGACGCATCCGGGGTCAGGTCGAGGCCCTGGAGCGTGCGCTCGACGCCGAGAAGGGCTGCGCTGAAGTCCTGCACCAGATCGCAGCAGTACGCGGCGCCATCCACGGATTGATGGCGGAGGTGCTCGAAGAGCACGTGCGCACGCACATCGCCGACCCTGCGATCACCAATGATGCCGAGCGAAGGCATCCGAGCGCGAGTCCGGCCTGAGCATGGCGTACATCGCCATCAGCAAAGTGTCCGATCAGATCCAGAACCGTGTTTTCAACAGGCCGCTGGCCCACAAGGCCAAGCTCGATCTTGTTAAAAGCCGCTTGTCGAGTTTCCAATCCCAATAGGCGGTGGCGATGAAGAAGACCCTTCTGGCGGCACTTACGGGATTGATGAGCATCCAGGCAGCGCCTGCTCTCGCTGAGAACTACGAGGTGAACCTGACCCGCAAGGGCAGCAACGCTTACAAAATCGACGGCAAGGACATCATCATCCAGACGCGCCACTGCTACGTCTACGCCTACTCCGGTGGCGCTCGCGAGGCCATGCCCGAAAACCGCGCCAACACTGGCGTTTCGGGCAAAAAAAATCCCAACCGATAAGGGTTGGGATTTCAAGTATTGGTGGAGGTGGGCGGAATCGAACCGCCGTCCGAAGGTACTTGATGCCCGGCACTACATGCTTAGCTCGTTGTTTGATCTCGGATGACGGCAACACAACGTGCGAAGCACGCCGTCATCCACACCCGCTTTGGTTTCGGAGCCAGTTGACGGGTCGCCGCCGGCACCTATCCCGTGATAATGACCCTACATCCACGAGCACAGGCACAAGTGGGTTCGGGGCTTACGCCTTAAGCGGCGAGAGCGTAGACGTCGTCGTTGGCGTCTGGGTTTTTGCAGCTGGATTATCGAGGAAAGCTACCCCCTCGGCATGCGCCGTGCGATCTCGCAACCCCCCGTCGAAGCCAGTGCACCCCCGGGAAACTGTCGATGTCGCCGACACCCCCAGTATAGGGACGGGCGCGGCTTTCACAAGCGCCAAGCTGAAGCGCAGCCCCACAAGAACACGGACCGCATGGCGGCCCGTGTTCCTGGTTGCCGTGCCGTCCCGGCTTATGAGCCCAGCGGCAGCAGGCGGATCTCCACGCGACGGTTGAGCGAGCGGCCGTAGTCGGTGTTGTTGTCGGCAATCGGGAAGCGCTTGCCCATGCCCACGATCTCGAAGCGTTCGCGCTGCACGCCCTGCCCCATCAAATAGCCCGCCACCGAATTGGCGCGCTGCTCGGAAATCCGCTGGTTGACTGCATCGGAGCCGACGCTGTCGGTATGCCCGCTGACTTCGACGATGGTCTGGCGATAATCCTTCAGGGTGCCGGCGATGGTGTTCAGCGCCGGGTAGAACTGCGGCTTGATGTCGGTCTTGTTGAAGTCGAAGGTCACGCCATCCGGCAGGTTCAGCTTGATGACATCGCCGTCGCGGCTGACATCGATGCCGGTGCCCGCGGTTTCACGGCGCAGCTCGGCTTCCTGCCGATCCTGGTAGGCGCCAATCGAGCCGCCCGCCAGGGCGCCGATGCCCGCACCCACCATGGCGTGCTGGCGACGCTCGACGGCGCTGTCGCCGCTCAGGAGGCCCGCAGCCGCGCCGATGGCGGCGCCAATCAGGGCGCCACGCTTGGTGTGATTGGGATCGTTGGGGTCATTGGTCTGACCGGTATAGCTGGCGCAACCGACGGTGAATGCGGTCAGGCAGACGCCGAGGACGGCGAGCTTGATCGTTTGGGTCTTCATGCAGAACTCCTTTGCATTGCGCGGACTGACTGCGCGCAGGCTAGGCGTCGGCACGTGGCCTGAATGTGAATGTGCGCGTCGCCGTTAAGCCTGGGTTGCGTCTTGCAGCAGCGCTTCGGCCCCCGCTGCGTCCAGGCGGATGCCCCAATCGCCCATCAGCGCCAGGTACAGCAGCGTTTCGAACTCCTCGCCGAACTTGCGCACCACCGCATCGGGGTCCGGAATCAGGCGCGCATCGGCAATCAGGCCAAAGTGCACCTGGTTGCGATAGCTCATGATCGACAGGCCCAAGCCGATGGAGCCGGTTTGCGGCACCCAGAACATCATGTCGCGCAACGTGCAGCCTGCCATGTACAGCGGCTGCTGCGGACCGGGCACGTTGGTCGCCACGGCGCTGGCCTTGCGGCTGAACATCTCGAGCGCGAGTTCCTTCACCGGCTGCGGGGCAACGCCCAGTGCGGCCAGCAGGCCGAATGCCATGATCGCCTGCCGCGATTGCTTGAGCTGGGCCATGCACTCGGCCACCCGCTCCAGCCGGCGCAGCGGATTGGCCTCGCCCACCGGCAGCTCCAGGAACACCAGACCAAAGTGATTGCCCAGTTTCCTGGCGTGCTCCAGCGGGCGCAGGTTGACCGGCACGGTGGCGCGCAGGGTCATGCCGTCCAACTGCTCGCCGCGCTCGAGCATGTAACTGCGCAACGCGCCAGCGGCGGCGGCCATCAACACATCGTTGACCGTGCAGTCGCAGGCGCGCCCCACCGCCTTGACGTCCTCCAGCCGCAATGGCTCGGCCCACGCCACGCGCTTGCTCACGCCCAGCCGGCCGCGCAGCAGCGAAGGGGGATCATCCGGCAGTGCAAGCGCGTGTACCAGTTCCTTGGCGATGTCGCCGCCTTCCTTCGCCAGCAGCGTCGCCAGCGACGGATCCTGCATCATCGCCATGCCCTGCTCCAGCATCTTGCCGCCGAGCTTCATGTAGCGATCCATCGCGCCCACGCGGCGCGCCACCGGCGCGGCCTCATGCTTGAGCCAGGCTTTGTCCAGGCGCGAGGCCGACGAGGATTCGCGGCTGGTATCGGTCAGCGACAGCAGCACTTGCACCAGCGCAATGCCGTCGGCATAGCAGTGATGAATCCGCGCCACCACCGCCGAGCCGCCCTGGTAACGTTCCACCAGATGGAATTGCCACAGCGGCTTGGTGGGGTCCAGCGGGCTGGAGGCCAACTGACTGACAAAGCGTTCCAGCGCGCGTTTCTCATTGGCTCGCCCGGGGCGGCCCGGCAGCCCGGACAGGCGTACATGCCAGTCGAGGTCGAAATGCTCGTCCTCCACCCACTGCGCGCCAGCCGCGCCATCCACCGGCTTCTGCCGGAACCGCGCATAGGCCAGGAAGCGTTGCTGGATCACTTTCTTCAGCTGGACCAGCGACATCGGCTCGGCAAACATCAGCACGCCGGTGATCATCATCGGGTTGGTGGGGCGCTCCATCCGCAGCCAGGCCGTGTCCACCCGCGACATCGGCTCGCGCCTGGCGTGCGTTCCAACACCTGCCCCGCCGGGACGTTTCAGACGCGGCTTTGGTGCGGCCATCCGGTTTCTCCCATGCAATGGCTGCGAGTGAATCACGCGCCCCGCGCAGGGTCAACGCGGCCGTTATCCGCCCACGTATTCCCGCGGGATGCGCTCGTTGAGCCGGGTCAGGATTTCATACCCGATCGTGCCGGCCCATAGCGCCACATCTTCGACGCTGATGGCCGCATTGCCCTGGCGCCCGATCAACACCACGTCGTCTTCCACGTAGGCGGTTCCGTCCGGCCCAAGATCCACCATGAACTGATCCATGCACACGCGCCCCACGATGGGGTGGCGCAGGCCGCGAATCAGCACGTCGCCGCGGTTGGACAGCGCGCGCGGATAGCCGTCGCCATAGCCGAGGGGAACGGTCACGATTCGGGTATCCCGTGCAGGCGCCCACGTGGCGCCATAGCTGACCGCATTTCCGGCCTTCACCACCTTGAAGTACACCGCCTGCGACAGCAGCGACAGCGCCGGCTGCACGTCCACGCTGCGGCGCGCCGCCGGATCGGGCATCACCCCGTACAGCAGGATGCCCGGACGCACCATGTCCAGCCAGGTCTCGGGGAAATGCAGCACGCCGCCGGAATTGGCCAGATGGCGCAGCGGCATCGGCGCGCCGGCGTTTTCGATATGCGCGCACGCATCGTGGAAGCGCTCCAGCTGCAGTGCCGTCAGCAGCGAATGCGGATCATCGGCACAGGCCAGGTGCGAATAGATGCCCTTGAGCAGGCACCACTTCGATGCCAGCGCGGCTTCGATGAACGGCGCGCAGGAATAACTGTGCACGCCGATGCGCTCCATCCCGGTGTCGATCTTGAGATGGATGACGGCCTTGCGCCCCAACTGCTCGGCCGCCGCTTCGACCTTGCGCAGCTTGTCCAGCGACGACACGGTGATTTCCAGATCGTGCTGGATCAGTTGCGCCACCTGCCGGCCCAGGATGCCGCCCAGGACCAGCACCGGCACGGTGATGCCGGCGCGTCGCAACTGCACGCCCTCTTCCAGAAAAGCCACGCCCAATTGCGCCACGCCCTGCGCCTGCAGATGCCGCGCAACCGGCACCAGCCCGTGGCCGTAGGCATTGGCCTTGAGGATCGCCATCACTGGCACGCCCACGTGCGCGTGGATGGCGCGCAGGTTGCCCGCCAGTGCATCCAGATCCACCACGATGCGGGTGGGCCGCTGGGTCATCGGCTCGCTCATTGCTCTATTCGAAGCTGCCGACTGACTCGTGGGCAAGATTGTCGAACCGGGTGTATTCGCCGAAGAATTTCAGCTTGAAGCTGCCGGTCGGCCCGTTACGTTGCTTGCCGATGATGATTTCGGCCAGCCCCTTGTCCGGCGAATTTTCCTTGTTGTAGTACTCGTCGCGGTAGATGAACACGATCATGTCCGCGTCCTGCTCGATGGCGCCGGATTCGCGCAGGTCGGCCATCACCGGGCGCTTGTCGGTGCGGGTTTCCAGCGAGCGGTTGAGCTGCGACAGCGCGATCACCGGCACGTTGAGTTCCTTCGCCAAGCCCTTCAGTGAACGGCTGATCTCGGAAATTTCGGTGGCGCGGTTTTCATTGTTGCCGGGCACTGCCATCAACTGCAGGTAGTCGATCACGATCAGGCCCAGGTCATGCTCGCGCTTGAGCCGGCGCGACTTGGCGCGCAACACGTCGGGCGACAGGCCCGGGGTGTCGTCGATGAAGATCTTGACGCCGTTCATCTGCGCGATGGCGCCGGTGACGCGGCTCCAGTCCTCGTCCTCCAGATCGCCGGTGCGCAAGCGGGTGGCGTTGACGCGGCCCAGCGAGGAAATCAGGCGCAACGCCAGCTGCGCGGCCGACATTTCCATCGAGAACACCGCCACCGCTTTCTTCGATTTCAGCGCGCCGTACTCGGCGATGTTGAGTGCGAAGGTGGTCTTGCCCATGGCCGGGCGCGCGGCGAGGATGACCAGATCGGTGGGCTGCAGGCCGGCGGTCATCTGGTCGAATTCGGTGTAACCGGTGGGCAGGCCGGTCACGCCACTGCCATTCTCGGCCCGCTTTTGCAGCACCTCGAACGCCTCGGCCAGCGCGCGCCGCACCGGGGTGAAGTCCTGCTTGCCGCGCGAGTGGCCCTCGGCGATGGCGAACACGTCCTGCTCGGCCTTGGCCAACAGTTCGCCGGAGTCGCGCCCTTCGGGCTGGAAGCCGTCATTGACGATGGCGGTGCCCACGTCGATCAGCTTGCGCTGGATCGCCTTGTCGCGAACGATCTCGGCATAGGCCTTGATGTTGGCCGCGCTGGGCGTGCTGGCGGCCAGCTCGACCAGATACGCGCCGCCGGCGACCTGCTCACCGAAGCCCTGCGAGTCGAACCACTCGCCCACCGTCACCGCATCGCAAGGCCGGTTTTTTTCCACCAGCTCGCGGATCGAGCGATAGATCAGCTGATGGTCACGCCGGTAGAAATCCTCATCGACCAGTTGATCGGCAACGCGGTCGAACGCAGCCGGGTCGAGCATCAGCCCGCCCAACACGGCCTGTTCGGCTTCCACGGATTGTGGCGGCACCCGCAGCTGCTCGATGCGCTGCTCGTTGCGGGTATGGAAGCTGGCGTCGGAACGCATTCCTGAACGTACGCTCATGGGTGGTTGCAAGCTCCCCGGCGAGCCGTCGTTGCGGCCCGATTGTTGTTGTTCGAAGTCGCCCATCGTAGGCTGCATTGGCATCGAGGTGTTGCAGACAAGTCGTGGGACATCCTGTGGATAACCCGTCTCACGCGCTGCGACGCCCGTTCATCCGCCGCACAAAAAAAACGGGCGCCTTGCGGCGCCCGTCCGTTGTCACGCGCGACGGGAAGCGGCTCAGGCAGCTTCCGGCACCACCACCACCTTGACCGTGGTGTTGATGTCTGCGTGCAGATGCACGTGCACTTCGTGCTCGCCGGTGTGGCGCAGCGGGCCTTCGCCCATCACCACTTCCGACTTGTTCACGTCCACGCCCAGCTGCTTGGTCAGCGCCTCGGCGATTTCGCGCGGGCCCACCGAGCCGTACAGCTTGCCTTCGGTGGACGCGTTGGCCGCGATGGTCACGCTGGCATCGGCCACCTTGCCCAGTCGGGCATTGGCAGCATCGAAGTTGGCCTTCGCCTGGGCTTCGTATTCGGCGCGCCTGGCTTCGAACTCGGCCAGATTGGCGGCAGTCGCCGGCACGGCCTTGCCCTGCGGCACCAGATAGTTGCGGCCATAGCCCGGCTTCACATCGACCTTGTCGCCGAGGTTGCCGAGGTTGGTCACCTTCTGCAGGAGGATCAATTGCATCGTATTGCTCCGTATTCGTTAGCGATGGCAATCACCGCAACGGTTGCTGTCCGAATGGACGGGCCAATCACACGTTGTGATTGTCGGTATAGGGAATCAGGGCCAGGAAGCGCGCGCGCTTCACTGCATTCTGCAGCTGGCGCTGGTACTTCGACTTGGTGCCGGTGATGCGGCTGGGAACGATCTTGCCGGTCTCGGTCAGGTACTGGCGCAGGGTGTTGAGATCCTTGTAGTCGATCTCGGTCACGCCTTCGGCGGTGAACTTGCAGAACTTGCGGCGGCGGAAGAACTTGGACATGGGTGTACTCCTGGTGGACGACGCGATCAGGCGGCTTCGACGTTTTCGGCTTCGCCAGTGCCAACGGCACTGTCGCTTTCGTCGTCACGACGACGGCGTTCGCCGCGCTCGGGCTTGTCGCCCTTCTCGTCCTTGTTCTTCATGATCAGGGACTGCTCGGTCACGATGTCGTCGCGGCGCATCACCAGGTGGCGCAGGATGGCGTCGTTGAAGCGGAAGCCATCGACCAGCTCGTCGAGCACGGCCTGTTCGACCTCGATGTTCAGCAGCACGTAGTGCGCCTTGACCAGGTTCTGGATCGGGTACGCCAGCTGGCGACGACCCCAGTCTTCCAGGCGATGAATCTTGCCATTGCCGGCTTCGATCGCGGACTTGTAGCGCTCGATCATGGCCGGGACTTGCTCGCTCTGGTCCGGATGGACCAGGAACACGATTTCGTAGTGACGCATGGTGGTTTCCTCGTGGATATCGGCCGGCGGAATGCCGGCCACATAGCCCTCGGCCATCTGTCGCGATGCACGGACAGGCGCGTTCGGGCGAGATCTCCCGCGAACGGGAGCCGGCCATTATCGCCAATCAGGGCGCGCGACGCAAACAACGCGCCGGCAGGCGCCTGCCCAGGCAGGTCAGAGCTCGATGATCCGCTCGGCGTCGGTGGTGAAGCTGGACCCGCAGCCGCAGCCGCCGGTCACGTTGGGGTTGCTGAACACGAACTGCGCGTTCAAGCCCTGCTGGACATAGTCGATGCGGGTCCCGTCCACCTGCGCCAGGCTGGCCGCATCGACGAAGATGTGCACGCCGCCATCGTCGAACACGGCATCGTCCGGCCTGCGCTCGTGCGCTACTTCGACCTTGTAGCCCCACCCGGAGCAGCCGCTGCGGGACACGCCAAAGCGCAATCCCAACGCAGTGGTGTCGAGTTCGAGAAAGCCGAGGATGCGGGCGCGGGCGGATTCGGTCAGGTGAATGCTCATTTCGCCATTGTAGCTCCGGTAAACTGGGAAACCATTTCATGCATGCAATGCAGGATTCCAAGATGACCACGATGTCGGTTGCCCAACTCCTTGCCGGGCACGCCCCGGAAGGCGGCCAGGTCAGCGTGCGCGGCTGGGTGCGCACGCGCCGCGACTCCAAGGCCGGGCTGTCCTTCGTCAACGTCAGCGACGGCTCCTGCTTCGCGCCGATCCAGGTGGTCGCGCCGGACGCGCTGGCCAACTACGACTCCGAGGTGAAGCACCTGACCACCGGCTGCGCGGTGGTGTGCACCGGCACGCTGGTGAAGTCGCAGGGCCAGGGCCAGAGCTTCGAGGTGCAGGCCTCCGCCGTCGAGGTCGTCGGCTGGGTGGAAGATCCACTGACCTATCCGATGCAGCCCAAGCAGCACTCGCTGGAATACCTGCGCGAATTCGCCCACCTGCGCCCGCGCACCAACCTGTTCGGCGCCGTCACCCGCATCCGCCATTGCCTGGCGCAGGCGGTGCACCGCTTCTTCCACGAGCGCCAGTTCTACTGGATCAGCACGCCGATCATCACCACGTCCGATGCCGAGGGCGCCGGCCAGATGTTCCGCGTCTCCACCCTGGACATGGCCAACCTGCCGCGCGACGGCAAGGGCAACGTCGACTTCAGCCGCGACTTCTTCGGCAAGGAAACCTTCCTCACCGTGTCCGGCCAGCTCAACGTCGAGGCCTACTGCCTCAGCCTGAGCAAGGTCTACACCTTCGGCCCGACCTTCCGCGCCGAGAACAGCAACACCACGCGCCATCTGGCCGAATTCTGGATGATCGAGCCGGAGATCGCCTTCGCCGACCTCAACGACGACGCCAACCTGGCCGAAGAGTTCCTCAAGTACCTGTTCCGTGCGGTGCTCGACGAACGCGGCGACGACATGGCCTTCATCGCCGAGCGCGTGCAGAAGGACGCGATCACCAAGCTCGATGCGTTCATCAACGCGCCGTTCGAGCGCATCGAATACGGCGAGGCGATCCGCCTTCTGCAGACGTCGGGCAAGACGTTCGACTTCCCGGTGGAATGGGGCCTGGACCTGCAGACCGAACACGAGCGCTGGCTGACCGAAGAACACGTCGGCCGCCCGGTGGTGGTGATGAACTATCCGGAGCAGATCAAGGCGTTCTACATGCGCCTGAACGACGATGGCAGGACGGTGGCCGCGATGGACGTGCTGGCGCCGGGCATCGGCGAGATCATCGGCGGCAGCCAGCGTGAAGAACGCCTGGACATGCTGGACGCGCGCATGGCGCAGTTCGGGCTGGACCCGGCGCATTACGGGTGGTATCGCGACTTCCGACGCTACGGCACGGTGCCGCACGCCGGCTTTGGCCTCGGTTTCGAACGGCTGGTGGTCTACGTCTGCGGCCTGGCGAACATCCGCGACGCGATCGCCTACCCGCGCGCACCGGGGTCGGCGGAGTTCTGATGGACGCCGACCTGATCCTGTTCTTCGCACTGACCTCGTTTGCGACGGCGATCGCCGGCGCCACCGCCTTTGTCATTTTCTGGCCATTGACCCTGGTGCACATCCGCGACCGCCATCCCGCCATCACCGCGCTACTGGGCGAAGGGGCGTTCCTGAAGCCTGCGGCACTCTGGTGGCTGCTGCGTCGCGGGTATCGCAGCACGCCCGATCCGTCGCTATCGGGGCTGGCCGCACCGGCGCGGATTTCCATGCTGGTGATTCTGGCTGGCATTGCCTTGGGCGGCCTGCTGTGGATCGTCGGAAAGGCACTGACATGAACGACAGCATGCAACACGACAGCTGGTGGCTGGCCATGCTGGGGCGCACGCTGGTATGGGCGCGGCTGCGCGAGCGCGAGGCCGGCACCGCCGAAGTATTCGACAGCGACGGCAACACCCTGGCCTACGACAGTCTCGATACCGCGCGCGCGGCCCTCATGGATGCCGAGTTCGTGGAATTCAGCGGACTGGACGAAGACGACGCGCAAGAACACGGATTCTCGCTGCACGACGTCAACCCGCCGCAATCCAGCGACGACGCGGTGTTGCGCGGCCTGATGGTGCAACGACTGGGCGCACGCGGCTAGAGCGCCGCGCGCCACGGCGATCAGCCGCCTGCCGGCGGCGGCGCAACAGGTGGCGGCGCACGCACGCTGCCATTGTCTTCCTGCAACGCCGGCTTGAAGGGAATCTCCGGCGCCTTGCGCCCGGTCGAAGGCTGTTCGTTGGCATCCGGATCCACCGGTATGCAGCCTCCGCCAAGCGACAACAGCGACACCACGCAATTCAACTTGAGCCCGGTGCCCGGAATCGGGATCGACACTTGCTTGATGCCGCGCCGCACCCATTCCTCCAGCAACGTTCCGCTGGGGATCCAATACTTGTCAAAGCGGGTGCCGCGATACTCCAGGCCCGGCCGCTTGAGCCAGGTGCCGGCGCGGTCGATGTCGATGCCGCTGTTCTTCGACCACTGATCGGGCAGGCGCGGGCTGCCGTCCGCATTGAACAAGCCCGACTTGCCACTGCCATCATGGCCGTTGCCATTGCCGGTTCCCGCCACGTTGCGGTTGGACGCGCCCCAATCGTCGCTTTTCGCCGCCCCCGGCCAGCCGCCCGGCGCGGCCTTCAGGCCCGGACCGGCGCCGGTTCCGGCGCTGGCCACCCCGCGCCCGCCGGCATCCGCCGCGCGCGCGCCGGCTCCCCGGCCGGCCTGCGCCGTGCCGTCGCCTGCGGGACTGGTCTTGCTCCCGCCCGCGCCCGGTGCGATGGCCGTGCCATTGGCAGCGCTGCCGTTGCCGGGCTGCGCTGCACTTGCACCACCGTCACCCGTTCGCAACGGGATCTCGGCCACCTGTCCGCGCAGCTGCGGCACTTTGATCTGCGCCTGTTGCGCGCCCGCGGTGGGCGTGCTGCGCTCACGCGACAGCAAACGGGTATCCGGGACAAAGGTTTCGATCGCCTGCACCTGCGTGTTCAACGCGGGTGCGCGCAGCTGCACGTCGCGCTGCTTGACCTGCAGCGTCCTGACCGGCTGCGTTTGCAGGGTTGCGATCTGCTCCACTTGCGGCTGTGGCTGCACGTCGGGCAGACGGACGTCCGGCAGCGTCACGCTGCGCTCGCGCGGCGGCGGCAGCTGGAAGCTCTGCGGCTGTGGCTGCGGGACATTGCTGACCTGCAACTGCTGGGCTGCCGATGGTTCTGCCAGCAGAGGCTTGGCAGGCTGGAGTTTCGGCATCTCGCTGCTGGCAGCCACAGGCGCGGCGGCCGGCACCGCAACCTGCTCCAGCACCGGGTGCGCGGCTGGCGCGCTGGCGCCCGCCGATGCGGGTGCCGGTGAAGGCTTGAGCGACGGCGCTGCGGATGCCGGCGCGGATTCCGCGCCCGCACTGGCCAGCGCCCCGCCCCCCGCCACCGCGTTGCCGCGCCCGATGAACTCGACCTGCACCGCCTCGACGGACGCCTCCTCCTGTTGCTGTGCCAGCGCCAGAAAGCGCAGGTACATCAGCCACAGCAGCAGGCCCGCCAGCAGCAGGTGCAGCAGCAGGTCGGCAACGCCGACACCGATACGCAATGTGCGATCTTCGCGCGGATTGTTCGGCCGGCCCAACCGCAGCAACTGGAAAAACGGGCGGCCCAGCCCCCCGGCCTTGCCGATGCGCTGCAGCGGCCGCTGCACGAATGTTTCAATCCAGGCCTGCGGCGGCGCATGGCGCGGCTTGGACTCGACCTGCGACATGGCATCCAGCCATCCCTGCCAGCCGGAGGGAAGTTCTTCCGGCGCCTGCGCACGACCGGTCTTGAGCAGATGCCGCTGATTGAGCGCGGCAATGACGTCATTGGCTGTCGTCACGCGCGCATGGCTCCGTCAGACCGCGTTGTTCGACATGTAGGGCGCGCTGCCACTGGCATGATCGGTGGCGTCGCGCACGCCGGTCACGCCGGGAACCTTGTCCAGCAGGGTTTTCTCGACACCTTGCTTCAGGGTGATGTCCACCATGCTGCAGCCGTGGCAGCCGCCGCCGAAGTTCAGTACCACGATGCCGTCGGCGCTGACTTCGGTGAGCGTGACGTGGCCCTTGTGCATGGCCAGCTGCGGGTTGACGTCGTTGTCGATGACCCACTGCACGCGCTCGACCAGCGACGCGGCCTGACCCGGCGCCACGCCCTTGATCCTGGGCGCGCGGATCTGCAACTGCCCGCCGGTGGCCATCGTGGTGTAATCGATGTCCGCACCGTCCAGAAACGGCACGCTGGGCGCATCCAGCCAGAGCGTGAAGCCCTCGCAATCGATAGCCCATTCATCACCGTTCAGTTCACCGGGCTCGGCAAACTCCAGGCGCACGTCGGCACGCGTGGTGCCGGCGTTCTGCGCAGACAGGCGCACGCCCAAGCCTGCAATGGCCTCACGTTCGATCAACTTTCGGAAATGCGTCTGGGCGGCTTCGGAAATCTGGATCATCCCGCTATTCTAGCGGTGCGGAAACCCATCTGCGCATCGCCTGCGTCCCGGTTCAGCGTCGCTCAAAAGAAGAGTCCCTCATGACTGATCTCATTCCGCTTGCCCAAGCACACTGCACCGTTCGCCACGGCCACGAACACCGGCTCGGCGAAGCCGGCATCCGCGAACTGTTGCCGCAGCTGCCCGGCTGGACACTGGTGGAGGATGCCCACGCGCTGAGCAAGACCTTCCGCTTCCCCGACTATTACCGCACGATGTCGTTCGTGAATGCGTTGGCGCACGTGGCCAACGCCGAAAACCACCACCCCGACTTGTCGGTGCATTACGACCGCTGCGTGGTGCGCTTTTCCACCCACGACGTCGGCGGGCTGAGCGAGAACGACTTCATCTGCGCGGCGAAGGCGGATTTGCTGGCCGGCTGATCCACGACGGAAAGCCCTGGCTGCCGCAGGCTTCAGCCAAGGCCACGCCAACCCCTAACCCAGCCGATCCAGCACTTCAACCAGGTCCGTCGCCAGCGGCGCGTTGAGAGAATACGGCGCCTTGCCGCCATCCAGCGAAAACTCCAGGGTGGAGGCATGCAGGAACAAGCGCTTCAGGCCCACCTGCTCGCGCAGGCGCTTGTTGGCGGGTTCGTCGCCGTATTTGTCATCCCCGGCCACCGGATGGCCAATGTGTTGCGCGTGGACGCGGATCTGGTGGGTGCGGCCGGTTTCGATGCGAACTTCGCAATAACTCTGGCCCGCACGGCGCTCCAGCACGCGGAAATGGCTCATCGACGGCTTCCCGGCCGGATTGACTTGCACATGGCGCTCGCCGCCTTGACGCAGGCCGACGTGCAACGGCGCATCCACGCTCATCACCCCATCCGGCATCCTGCCCAGCAACAGCGCCAGATAGCGTTTGCGGATGCCGGCGCCGTGGTCTTCGCGCAACAACGCCTGCAGTTCGGTCAACGCCGAACGCTTCTTGGCCAGCACCAGCAGACCGGAGGTGTCCCGATCCAGTCGATGCACCAGCTCCAGCTTGTCCTTCGGTCGCAACGCACGCAACGCCTCGATGACTCCGAAGCTGATCCCGCTGCCGCCGTGGCTGGCCAGGCCCGAGGGCTTGTTGATCGCCAACAGTCGCGCGTCTTCGAACACGATCGAGGCTTCAAGCGCCTCCAGCAGTCCCTTGGGCGGCAAACGTCCGGCATCTTGCGTGCTTTCGATGCGAACAGGCGGGATCCTGACGACATCTCCCTCTTCCAGCTTGCGCTCTGCCCGGACCCGCCCGCCGTTGATTCGCACCTGCCCGCTGCGGATCAGCTTGTAAATCAGGCTCCGCGGGGCGCCCTTGAGCAGGCCCAGCAAAAAATTGTCCACGCGCTGGCCGTCACTGTCTTCGGTAATGCGGACGCTGCGGGCACCGCTGCTGGGGGGGGGTTGCGGCTGTGTCATCGGGATTTGATCTGCTACACTCGAGGGGTGATGCAAGGGTTTGATTTCGCAGGAAGTGTCGGGCAGTTTGCTGCCCTCCGGCCGAAAGCCGATCTTCCTGGCGAGCCCCGCCGCAGTGACGTTGCCACCACCCTCGGGGCGGACATGTTAACGGCTGCGCGGCAAACCCGCCCATCGCCGGCCCCGTGTCGTGATGTTGCCCGTTGAACAATGCCCCGCGCGACGCGCCCATCCCCTCAAGGCATGGCGCGGCGGTCGCCGGCCCTGCAACACCTACATTTAAGGAACAAGCGCTCCCGCGGTTCGCCGTGGTGTGGCAGCGCTGGAAAACTTGAGAGCCGCATTGGACGCGCCCCGCGCGCCCGTGCGCTTGCGGTATCCAGAGGCGAAACGCCCCATGGTGTTCCGCGCATTGCCTTCTCCCCCCGTGGGGCGTGGGCGCGGATGCGCAAAGGAACGCACAATGAAGCGAATGCTCATCAACGCCACGCAGGCCGAAGAACTGCGCGTGGCCACCGTCGATGGCCAGACCCTGTACGACATCGACATCGAACAGCCGGCCCGCGACAACAAGAAATCCAACATCTACAAGGGCCGCATCACCCGGCTCGAGCCTTCGCTGGAGGCCGCGTTCGTCGAATACGGCGCCGAGCGTCACGGCTTCCTGCCGCTGAAGGAAATCTCCCGCGACTACTACCAGGCCGGCGTTGACGCACACAAGGCGGGCATCAAGGAACTCCTGCGCGAAGGCCAGGAAGTCGTGGTGCAGGTGGACAAGGAAGAGCGCGGCAACAAGGGCGCCGCCCTCACCACCTTCATCTCGCTGGCCGGCCGCTACATGGTGCTGATGCCGAACTCGCCAACCGCGGGCGGCGTCTCGCGCCGCATCGAGGGCGACGACCGCGCCGAGCTGAAGCGGGCGATGGACGCGCTGAACATCCCCGACGACATGGGCGTGATCATCCGCACCGCCGGCGTGGGCCGCGATGCCGAAGAATTGCAGTGGGACCTCGACTACCTGCTCAGCATCTGGCGCGCGATCGCCGAGGCCGCGCTGTCCAAGCCGTCGCCGTTCCTGATCTACCAGGAATCGCGCCTGATCGTGCGCGCCCTGCGCGACTACATGCGCAGCGACATCGGCGAAATCCTGGTGGACACGCCGGAGATGTACGCCGAAGCGCTGGAATTCGTCGAACAGGTGATGCCGCACAACAAGCGCAAGCTCAAGCACTACACCGACGACACCCCGCTGTTCAATCGCTTCCAGATCGAATCGCAGATCGAAGCGGCGTATGAGCGCACCGTGCGGCTGCCCTCCGGCGGCGCGCTGGTGATCGACCAGACCGAAGCGTTGACCGCGATCGACGTCAACTCGGCGCGCGCCACCAAGGGCGGCGACATCGAGGAAACCGCGTTCAACACCAACCTGGAGGCGGCCGAAGAAGTCGCCCGCCAGCTGCGCCTGCGCGACCTGGGCGGCCTGGTGGTGATCGACTTCATCGACATGGCGTCGAACAAGCATCAGCGCGACGTCGAGAACAAGCTGCAGAACGCGCTGAAGTACGACCGCGCGCGCGTCCAGCTGGGTCGCATCAGCCGCTTTGGCCTGATGGAAATGAGCCGCCAGCGGCTGCGCCCGTCGCTGGGCGAAGCCAGCCAGATCGTGTGCCCGACCTGCGAAGGCCACGGCCGCATGCGCAGCATCGAGTCGCTGTCGCTGTCCATCATCCGCGTGGCCGAAGAGCACGCCATGAAGGACAACACCGGGCAGGTGCTGGTGCAGGCGCCGGTGGAAATCGCCAATTACCTGCTCAACGAAAAGCGCGGAGCATTGCGCGAGATCGAGCAGCGCCATTCTGCCCCGATCGTGATCGTGGCCGACGAGCAGCTGCATTCGCCGCATTACGAAGTCACCCGCATCCGCAACAACGAGATGGGCGAAGAAACCAGCAAGCCCAGCTATCAGCGCGGCACGCCGCGGCGCCTGAACACCATCGCGCTGACCAAGGCCCAGCTCAACATCCCGCCGCCTGCGGTGACCCGGGTCAACCCCATCCAGCCCGCGCCACTGCGCGAGCCCAAGCCGATGCCGGCGGAGACGCAACCGGCCACGCCCACCTTCATGCAACCGGCCAGCACGCCACTAGCGCCGGCCAGCGGCGGGGTGATCGGCTGGCTGCGCGGCCTGTTCGCCGCAACACCGGCCAGCCCTGCCCCGGCCGCACCGCCGCGCAATGACGGCCAGCCGTGTCGCGAAGAGCGCGGCAACCGGCGTGATGGGCGTGATGGGCGCGGCAAGAATGACGCGCGTCGCGACGACGGCAAGCCTCGCGACAACCGAGGCGAGCAATCGCAAAAGCAGCCGCAGCAGAAGCAGAAGCAAGCCAAGCCGCAGCAACCCCAGGCGCCGCGCCAGGATCAGCGCCCGCCGCAAGCCGCCGCGCAAAAGCAGGAGCCGCGCCAACAGGAGCGGCAGCCGAAGCAGGAGCGGCAGGCTCCTTCGCAAAAACCGGTGCGCCAGGACCGGCTCGCCGACACCGCAGCACCCGCCGCCAACGAGCCCGTGCCGGCAGCAACGGTGATTGCCGCCGCGGCGGCGCTGCAGGCCCCGCTGACCACAGCACAGGACACCCCGACCGACGTCGCTGCGGCCGACATTGCGTCGGCGCAGGTGACGGGTTCCGGCGATGCTGCTTCCAGCAGCGATGACGCAACCGCGGGCGAAGCCGGCAACAAGCGGCGTCGCGGCCGTCGCGGCGGTCGCCGCCGCCGCCGCGGAAATGGCGAAGCCAATGGCATGGTCGATGAGGCGTCGCAGGATCAGGACGACGCGCTGGACGAAGTGCTGGATACGCAGGCTGCGCAGCCCGAGTTCGACTTCGACGACATCGCCCCGCGCCCCGCGCCCGTGCAAGCCCCCGTGCAAGCCGACACCGCGAACGCCACGGGCACGCCGGCTGCCGGCGCGGCAACGCCCGCCGCAGTGCGACCCAACAAGACGACCGTCGTTCCGCCCCCAACCGAAGACGCCGCCGCGCCCGCACGCATCGCAGACGCCACGACGCTGCAGGCAACGCCCGCAGCGATCAGCATGGTGGTCGCTTCCGCGACGCCCGGCGAGCCTCAGGCCGAGCTGCTGCCGCCGGTTGACGCAGTCACTGCCACCACCTCGGTGGAAGTGCCGGCCGACGTCGCTTCCCCCGCAGCCGCCGCCCCTGTGGCCGCCATCGCCGCAGTGGAACCGGCGCCCGCAGCGAACGTCGCGCCGCCCGTGGCCGCACGCACTCCAGCCGAACCTGCCTCGGTAGAGGTTGCCCCGGTAGAGGTGGCCTCGTTTGAGGTTGCCGCAGTGGAAGCCGCCTCGGCTGACGCCACCCCGATCGCGACAGCGCAACCGGCGGCAGCCGATGCATCCGCTGCGGCAAGCAACCCACGGGCCGATCAGCTGCGCGGCCTGTTTGAAACCGCGCGGCAACAGGAAGCGCCGGTTGCGGTCACCGCAGACAACGCAAGCGAAACCCCTGACGACACCCACCGCAGCGCCTGACCGGCGCTGGCGGCACCGCCGGCACCCACAGCCCGACGCGGGAATCCCCGCGTCGGCTCAATGCACGGCGTGAGCGGGGTCGGTCAGCCCGTACTGGCTGACCAGCCGCGCCAAGGCGATGCTGTCGTGGATGCCCAGCTTGTCGAACAGGCGGGTCTTGTGGGTGTTGACGGTTTTTGCACTGAGGCTCAGCCGCTTGGCGATGGCCTCCTGGCGCAAGCCCTGGTTCAGCAATAACGCGACCTCCAGCTCGCGCGGGGTCAGCACATCGAACGGCGAAGCGGATTCGCCATGTAATCCAGCCAACGCCAGCCCCTGGGCGATGGAGGGAGCCAGGTACTTCTTGCCGCGCGACACGTCGCGCACGGCCCGCAGCAGTTCGTTGGCATCGCAACCCTTGCCCACGTATCCGTAGGCGCCCGCTTCCAGCAGGCGGCGCGGCATCGGGCCGTCCTCCAGCACCGACACCGCGATGACGCGCGCGCCCTGATCGCCGCGCACGACCCGTTCGGTCAATTCCAGGCCACTCAGCCCGGGCAGGTGCAGGTCGCACAGCACCACGTCGGGCTTGAGCTTGCGGATCAGCGGCAGCGCGTCTTCGGCGCTTTCCGCCTCGCCCACCACCTCGATATCTTCCTGTGCCTGCAGAATCAGGCGAAACCCGGCGCGCACAAGCGCGTGGTCGTCAACGATGAATACCTTGATGGACATCACTTCCTCCCCAGTGGATGGGACAACACGCTATCGCCTTGCGGCGTCGCGGCCAAGCAGAAGATGCCGCAGTGAGCGCTAGGAAAAATCCGATCAGGCAAGGCTGGCGGAAGCGGTGAGATTCGAACTCACGGTGGTATCGCTACCACGGCGGTTTTCAAGACCGCTGCCTTAAACCACTCGGCCACGCTTCCGTTGCGCGCACATTCTCGCACGGCGGTTTTGTCGGCGCACGCCTTGGCAGGCCTGCACTTGCCCGTTGCCGGCACGCGCCCTGCGACGCGTGCCGGCAACCGTCGGTCAGGCATGTGTTTCCATCGCCGTGATCGGCTCGAAGCGCCCCTGGAAGAAGCGCAGATCCTTGGGCTCG